>CAMOQF010000025.1 GCA_946622645.1 uncultured Blautia sp. | reverse complement strand
TCAGCATTACTGCAGTAGATACCCGAGTGCGCGGTCACTTCACGATCGACAAGGAAATTGTCGCATCGACTTCGGCTGGGAAGGATCAGACTTCACGCATTCCCACGCCGGCGATGGAGGCCGATGATGGCAAGATCGATCTGAACCATAAAGCAACCTTCAAGCTTTATGTCCAGAAGGGAGAAAAACCGGCCGATACGGATCCTTGCATCGCGACGATCACGACAGATAAAACGACAGGCCTCTGGTCTTCCAAAGCACCGAAGGACGGCGAGACCACCTACAAAGATCCCGAAGATCCGAAGACAACATACCTCTTCACAGAAGGCTTGCCGACAGGCATCTACTATCTGAAAGAAGCGGCAGCTTCCAAGGATATGCTGTACGATCAGGCTTCGGAGAGTTCGGTCTACAGCTTCCGGATTCAGGCAGATCAGCCGGCAGAATTGGATGGCCATAACAGTGATCAGACCAGGAAGGTCGACAATACGCTTTTCCACGCCAATGTAGAAGTAACCAAACTTGACTGGGATGTGGTCAACAAGACAGGAGACGCGGAAGGCTCTGACAGGATCAGCGGCGCGACGTTTACGCTGACCGGTAAGAGCGCGGAAGTTCAAAACATTGAGCTGACTGCGACAACCGGTGACGATGGAAAAGCAACCTTCACCAATCTGCCGAAGGGCACTTATGAGCTGGCTGAAGCCGGCACGTTTGCCGGTTATGACCTGACAGGAGAGCGGGATGCAGAGAAATCCCTGCCCTTCAAAGCGACCATTGTTATCACCGACGAGGATCACGATACGACCATCCGCGTCAACGCCGATACTACAGAAAAAACGGTTTCGATCCGGACTGTAAGTGATGATCAGACGGCGGGGACGCTTGGATCCACTGGTAAGAAGTCTGATCCGGTCAATACTGTAACAAATGTACATACCGTCACGCTGAACCAGGGCTCCTGGAATGAAAATGGTATCTATAACTACCGTAAGCTGGGCAATGTAAGCCTGACCAAGATCGACGGAGATACACAGGCAAAACTGAGCAAAGCTGTCTTTACATTGCAGAAGAAGACCGGTTCGGGTGAGAATGCTTCTTACACAGATTACATGACCGGGCTTGAGACAGGGAAGGTTTATTACTACCTGTCTACTGAGAGCCATGCATCTGATCTGACACAGAATTCCGGTACTGCCGGCCCAGATGGAACAGCTGACATATCACAGGATTCTGGAGCAGCCGGTGGTTCTGGTACAGATACCGATTCTTCTACCGGCACAGGAACCGATGCTTCGATCGCTGCAGGCACTGGTACCGTCGGTACGCCCGGCGTGCTGCAGATCGACAACCTGCCGTGGGGCACCTACCGTCTGGTGGAGACCAGGGCGGCGGATGGTTATGGTATTACAGGCAAGGATGGCAAGGTCGTTACTACTCCTGACTTTACCATTGCCCGGGATGAGACTACCCATAGCCATGATCTGAGAACGTTCAATAACTTTAAGACAAAGCTTGTGCTTCGTAAGACCGGCACTGAAGAAAATGCCGGACCACTGTCAGGTGCAGTCTACCAGCTCTTCCATATGGAGACAGGCGAAGATGGTACGGCAGTTCGGAAAGATATTTCCAAAGACCATAACCTGATCACCAATGAAAAGGGCGAGATCGAACTGACAGGCGTGCTGGTGGCCGGGGAGACGTACGTTCTTCATGAGACGACCGCTCCGGAAGGCTATGAGCTGATCGACCAGGATCTCACCTTCACGATCAAGGACGACGGTACGCTGGAAGCTGCATCCGGACAGTTTACCACGACCGGAAAAGAAGGATATGTCCTGACAAAGAACGATCATTATGATGTGATCGTAACCGCGCAGGATACCATGATCAATGTATCGGTCGAGAAAGCAGACGCAGCCACAGAAAACATCCTGAGCGGTGCGGAATATGTGATCACACCTGCCGGGGACTGCAGATTCAGTTCGCGGGTGGAGAAGGACACGAACTCCATCATCCTCACGGATGACAACCGCCTGACTGCTTTGAATGGCTCTCTTCTTGCAGGCCAGACATACATTCTGACAGAGACCAGATCTCCGGCGGGATATGTGCTGTCTGATCCGGCTCCGTCCATCACCTTTACGGTGAAAGCTGACGGCACGCTGGAATACGATGCTCAGAAAGATTTGAAGCTTGTTTCGGGAGAAGGAGACATTGCCGTATCCGAAGATAAAGACGGCACGGTGATGATCCGCTTTACAGACCGCAAGACTGTCATGAACATTCAGAAGGCGGACAACGAGACGGGCAGGAACCTGGACGGCGCTGTACTGAAGATCTGCAAGGCTTCTGAGTTTGTTGTTGATGAGAGAACCGGGAAAGCAGCAGCAGGTATCAAGAACGTCTGGGCGAGCGACCGGGATACAGTCAATTCCGGTGAACAGACAGCAGCGGATACAGAAGCAACCGGTTCCGACGCACAGCCGACAGAAGGTACAGGAGCGACCGGTTCCGACGTACAGACGGCAGAAGGTACAGGAGCGGCAAGCTCCGGTGCGCAGACGACAGAAGGTACAGGAACAGCTGCTTCCGATGCACAGACGACAGTGAGTACGGAAACGACCGGTGCCGGTGCATGGACAGTGAAAGGCCTGGATGCGGGCGAGGCAGGAAAGGGCGTAGATTACGTTCTCTATGAGGCGGTAACCCCGGAAGGATACGACACCTTCGCGCCGGTCTCCTTCACTCTGTATCCGGACAACCACATTGTAATTACATCCAGGATCCCGGCTGTCACCACCAGCAAGCAGAAGACTGCTTATTCTGTAGAATGTGTAACAGATCCGGACGGAACAGCGGGAGAGACCATCAGTATCACAGTGGTTGACCCACGTGTGCGCGGTCATTTTGAAATCAACAAGAACATAGTTGCAGCAGGTACAGAAGATTCAGCAACGCAGACTCCTGCAGCAGATGCGGCGAATCCAAAAGATGCAGCACTAGAGGGCCAGCAGGCTGACGCAACAAATTCAAAAGATGCAGCACTACAGGGCCAGCAGGCTGACGCAACAAATTCAAACGATACTGCGACACAGACTCTTGAATCTGATGCAGCCGACTCAACAGATCTGACAACCCGCACTCCGACTCCTGAGATGGACAAGGATGCGAAGAACGTCGCCCTCGACCACACGGCAGCCTTCAATCTCTTCTTCCAGAAGGGCACAGCCCCCGCGGCAGACGACCCGGTGCTTGCGACCATCACGACCGATCCGCAGACCGGCCTCTGGTCCTCCAAAGCACCGAGAGCAGGCGAGACAACTTATAAAGATCCTGAGGATCCGAAGACGACGCATCTCTTCACAGAGGGCCTGCCGACAGGCACTTACTATCTGAAAGAGACGGCCGGCTCTAAGGATATGCTCTACAATAAGGCTTCGGAAGATGCTATCTACAGCTTCCGGATCCTGGCGGATCATCCGGCCGATGAGGACGGGCACAACAGTACCCAGACGCTGACGGTGGAGAATACGTTCTTCCACGCAAATGTGGAAGTGACAAAGCTCGACTGGGATGTGGTCAACAAACTGGAGGACGCACAAGGTCCGGCCGCTCTTGCGGGCGTGCAGTTTACGCTGACAGGCAAGAGCGATGAAGTGAAGGATATCATCCTGACCGCCGTGACCAATGCGGACGGCAAAGTGACCTTCACCAATCTGGCCAAGGGCACTTATGAGCTTGCTGAAGTCAAAGCGCCTGATGAATATGATCTGGCCGGTGAGCGGGATGCAAAGAAATCTCTGCCCATCAAGGCCACGATCACGATCACGGATCTGGAATATGACACGACGATCCGGGTCAACAGTGCGGCGGATCAAAAGGTCGTCACCCTGGACCAGGGCGGCTGGAACAAGGACGGCGTATTCAACTACCGTAAGCTGGGCCGGGTGAGTATTCTGAAGGCGGATGCCGCGGACGGAACGAAGCTGAACCAGGCTGTATTCAAGCTTCAGAAGAAGACCGGAACGGGCGAAGACGACGGGTATACAGACTATATGACCGGGTTGGAGACCGGAAAAGTCTACTGTTTCCTGACGACAGAGAGCCATGCATCCGACAAGACCGGAATAAAAGGAGAGGACGGCGTCCTGTTGATCGGCAATCTTCCCTGGGGGACCTACCGCCTGGTGGAGACCAGGGCCAAGGACGGCTATGGAATTACGGATAAAGATGGCAAGGTGATCACAAGCGATCCGTTCACCATTGACCGTGAAGCGCTGTCTTATGACCTGGAAGAACGGGACGGAGCGCTTAAGAACAACCAGATCGACCTGACCCTGATCAAAAAGGGAACAGAGGAGAAGTCCGGTGCTCTTTCAGGCGGCGTATTCACGCTGACGGACAAAAATGAAAATGTCATCCGCAGCATTACAGATGAAAAGGGACAGATCCATCTGCAGGGCGAACTGGTCGCGGGCATGCAGTATGTGCTCCATGAGGAGAAAGCGCCGGAAGGTTACGAGCTGATCACGCAGGATCTGACCTTTATCGTGGAAGAGGACGGAACGATCTCCACCTCTGACAAGCTCGGGCTTGTGAAGGAAGGGGAAGGATATCTTCTTACCAGAAACGATCATTACAGCACGGTCATCACAGTGCAGGATACACGCATCGATGCTTCGATACAGAAGACAGACCTGGCATCCGGAGCGGTCCTTGCCGGAGCAGAGTTCAGCGTGACGCCGGCTCAGGGCAGCCACTTTGCGGACAATTCGAAGGAAGTCCTGATCACGGATGACAACAAGGACACCGCGCTGAACGGCCTTCTGGTCGCGGGCGAGAGCTATGTGATCACAGAGACCCATGCACCGGCAGGATATGTGCTGAGCAGCCCGGCTCCGTCCATGACGTTTGCTGTCAAACCGGATGGGACATTCACTGTCAGCGATAAGAAGCTGGTGGATGCAGAGGGCGATATCGCCGTATCTGAAGATCAGGACGGCAGGATGACGATCCTCTTCACGGATCGAAAGACGCTCATGAGCCTCAGCAAGGTGGATAACGAGACAGGCGGTATTCTGGATGGAGCTGAGCTGGCCGTCTGCAAGGCGGATCAGTTTGATGCTGCAGCCGGCAAGCCCAAAGCGGCAGCAGAGCCTGTCTGGGCCGGCAGCGACAAGAATAAAGAGAAGGATGGCACCTGGAGCATATCCGGACTGGATGCCGGCGATGCAGGCAAGGGTGTAGACTATGTTCTTTATGAGGCGGTCACGCCGGAAGGGTACGACACCATCACGCCGCTTGCCTTCACGCTGTATCCTGACAACCATATTGAAATTACTTCCAGGATCCAGACGATCACCTCCAGCAAGCAGAAGACAGCTTATACTGCAGAGTTTGTGGTGGAAGCGGACGGAACAGCAGGCAAGACCATCAGCATCATTGCGGTTGATCCGCGTGTGCGCGGCCACTTCGTACTGGACAAGAATATTGTTGGTGCGGACGTAAAAAATGCAGCGGCGCAGAACCCGGCATCCGATACCGCAAAGGATATGACGAGCCGTACGCCGATGCCTGAGATGGATAAGGACAAGAAAGACGTCGCCCTCAACCATACGGCTGTTTTCGATCTCTTCTTCCAGAAGGGAGCAGCGCCTGCAGCGGACGATCCGGTGATCGCGACGATCACGACCGATCCGGTGACCGGACTCTGGTCATCCGCTGATCCAAGAGAGGGTGAGACCACCTACATCGATCCCGCGGATCCGAAGACGACGCGCCTCTTCACAGAAGGTCTGCCGGCAGGCACCTATTATCTGAAAGAGGCAGCCGCTTCCAAGGATATGTTCTACGATAACGAGGCGGCAGAAAAAGTCTACGTCTTCCGGATCGAGGAGGATCAGTCTGTTGACGAAAATGGTCATAACAGCACTCAGACCATACAGGTGGACAACACTCTGTTCCAGGCGAACGTGGAAGTGACCAAGCTTGACTGGGATGTGATAAGCAAAACCGGAAAGGCAGAAGGATCTGACAAGGTCAGCGGTGCGGCATTTAAGCTGACCGGCACAAGCGCTGAAGTCACCGGCATTGTACTGACAGCCGCGACCGGAGAAGATGGGAAAGCAGTCTTTACCGGTCTGCCGAAGGGTACTTACGAGCTGGCCGAGGCCGATACGCTTGCCGGTTATGACCTGTCGGGACAGCGGGATGAGACCAAAGCGCTGCCCTTTAAAGCTGTCATTGTCATCACCGACGAGGATCATGATTCGACGATCCGTGTGAATGCCGAAGCAGCGGCAAAGACAGTCACGCTCACCCAGGGTTCATGGAACGAGAACGGCGTCTTCAACTATCGTAAGCTGGGTGACGTCCGTCTGCTTAAGGTGGATGGCGATTCCGCGGAAAGCAAACCGCTTTCGGATGTGGAATTCCGTCTGGAGCGGCAGGAAAAGGATGGCTGGAAAGAATATCTGACCGGTCTGACTACGGGCAATATCTACTATGACCAGGCTGACGCAAAGACAAAAGCCGGAACCGTCCTGGAGGGAGAGGAAGGCGTGCTCATCATCCGCAATCTTCCCTGGGGAACCTATCGGCTGGTTGAGACCGGTACGGTAGACGGCTACGGCCTCACCGACAAGAATGGCCAGGCGATCACCAGCAGCGCCTTCACAATCGACCGTGAAGTACAGTCTTACAATCTGGAGGAGAAGGACGGCGTCATTAAGAATTATCAGACGATCCTGACCCTTTACAAGACCGGCACGGAGGAGAAGGCAGGGGCCCTTGCAGGCGCTGTATTTACACTGACCGACAGTACGGGATCTGTCGAGCGGTACACCACTGATATCTCCGGGCAGATCCAGCTGAAGGGCGTTCTGCAGATCGGTGAATCGTACGTGCTTCATGAAGAGAAGGCGCCGATGGGCTACGGTCTGATCGGACAGGACCTTGCATTCAGCGTAGAGCAGGACGGCACCATCACTCCTTCGGAGACGCAGGGATTTGTGACGGAAGGAACAGGCTATCTGTTGACCGGCAACGATCCGTACAGCGTGGCCATCACTGCGCAGGATCCGCTGACAAGAGCGTCCGTCCTGAAGGTGGACGCCGCAAGCCGCAAGCCGCTTGCAGGTGCTGTGCTGCAGATCATGGATCCGGTAGGAAACGTGAAGGATGAGTGGACTTCTTCGGAAGAAGCGCATGCCCTGGAAGGCCTCGCTGCCGGCATGATCTACACGATCCATGAGAAGAGCGCGCCGGAAGGCTACGGAACCGCCGCCGACACCACATTTGTCCTGCTTCCGGACGGAACCATCGATACGGAGAATACGGTCTGCCATATCGACGCGGATGGAAACCTTGTGGTGGAAAACGGCAAGACCGGAGCGACACTTTCAGTCACCAAACGTCTGACGATGGGCGAGGGAGAAGATGAGATCGAGCTTGGCGCGGAAGATTCCACCTTCTATGTACAGCTCTTCTTCGACGAAGCCTGCACCACGCCCGTTTCGGAGATCAAGCCGCTGGAGTACAAGAACAGAGCTTCCGCGACGGTGACCTTCGATGTGGATTATGGGTGCACCTACTACGTGAAGGAAGTCAGTCGGGACGGCGAGCCCATCGAGATCGGCATGGAAGACGGCGTGGTCTATCTGCCCGTCTTTGAGGAAGACAACAATTCCGTCACCATCGAAGAAAACGGCGGAAACGCACGCGTCACCTTCAAGAATGAATTCATGGATATTCCGTCCGGCTATTTCCGGACCGGTCATCTCACAGTGGACAAGCATGTGCTGACGGTCGACGGTGAGGAACTGCCGTCGGATGAGATCTTCTTCGCAGGCATTTTTGAGGACGCGGAGCTTACGACGCTTTCCCACATGGCGGAAGAACCTGTCCTGGCGCTTGTGATGGACGGCGAAAGCAGCGCTTCGGCTATGACCAATGTACAGATCGTTCCCGGTGAGACGGTGACGCTGTACATCACAGAGGTGGATGAAGAAGGCATTCCGGTGTCGGAGGATCCGGACTTTGTGTATGAGGTGACGGTGGATCAGGATTCTGTATCCATCGATATGGATCATCAGGCAGCGGTCGTCACGATCATCAACCAGGAGAAACCGGAACCGACGCCTACACCGGAGCCCACTGAGACGCCGGAGCCGACGGCAACGCCTTCACCGGCTCCTACAGCGACAGTCACAAGTGCACCGGCTTCACCTGGTGCTAAGACAGGAGATGCCACGGATACGGCAGGCTATCTTGCCATGCTGCTGCTCGCAGGTATGGTGCTGCTGACGTCGGGTCTCCTCAGAAAACGTAAAGAATAACAAAAAACCATCGGAGCAGATCCGATGGCGGCAAAATAAAAACAGCCGGCTGCGCAAATGTGCGGCCGGCTGTTTTCTGTTATTCGTGCGCCAACAAATCAGCGCCAATAATTCAGCGCTGTCAGTTCAGCGCTGTCAGTTCAACGCCAACAATTCAGCGCTGTCAATTCAGCGCCAACAATTCAGCGCTGTCATTCAAGCGCTATCTCTGCCTGCATCAGCTGTGCTGCTTTCATCATAGCGGGGATCAGCTGTTTTTTGCGGGAAACGATCCCGGGCAGAATAAAGGAATCGCCGACCGGTTTTTTGTGGAAGGCGGCGCGGACGAGCTCCTCGGCGCCTTCGCCGAAATAGATCAGTTCGGTGGATTCCTCCAGGATGTTGGTGAGCATGAAGTATACTCTTTCGACGTTGTTCCGCTGGCTCTCCACCTTGAGGAAGGGCAGCAGCTGTTCCTTGATCATCTGCAGATCGTCTTCGTCCATGGAGCTGATCTGCCCGACGCCGAAGACCAGATCGTCGTCGGCGATGAACTTCTTGTAATCCTGGTAGAAGATCTGGTCGGGGGTCTTGTCCGCCAGATTGCTCCCCGCCCGGAACATCTCCTTGGCATGGGTGGGAATGTCGATCCCGGCGATGAGGGCCAGGGCGCCCGCCGCCATCTTGTCCTTCAGGGTGCAGGTGGGGGAGCGGAACATCAGCGTGTCGGAGATGATGGCCGAGCACAGAAGGCCTGCCATCTTGGGCGAGATCTCCAGCTTCTGATCGTTGTAGTATTCATACATGATGGTGCAGGTGGAGCCGAGGGGCTTGTTGCGGAAGTAGATGGGCGCCATGGTCTCCAGGCTTCCCAGCTTATGATGGTCGATGATCTCCAGGATCTCGGCGTCCTCGATATTGTCCGCTGCCTGCCCTTTTTCATTGTGGTCCACGAGGATCACTTTTTTCTTGTGCATGTCCAGGAAATTCCGGCGGGAGATGGTTCCCACGCAGACGCCTTTGTTGTCGATGACGGGGAAGGCCTGATGCCTTTTTTTGATCATGACATCCTGGATGTCGTCCGTAAAATCTTCTGTAGAAAACGAGATCAGGTTGCGGGTCTTCATCACATGGCCGATGGGGATGCTGTGGTTGATGAGCCTTGCGATGGTGAAGGGATCCAGCGGCGAGGAGATGAGGACCGCCTTTTTTTGCTTTGCCTGCTTCAGGACATTGTCGGTCACGTTCATGTTGAGGCCGAGGATGATGCAGCTGACGCCGATCGAAAGAGCTTCAAGGTGGTCTTCCTCCCGGTCTCCCATGATGACCATGTCTTTTTTGTTGAAGAAGGCGGGCAGGTCCTGCAGGCTGGAGACACAGATCCGCACGCGGCCTTCGGTGAAAATGCCTTCCGGATCACCGGTCAGGATCGTCCCCTGGATGGTCTCGGCGATCCGTTTGTACGGCGTGTCGGCGTCGGAGAGAAGGGTGTTTTCGGAAGCATCCATGTAGACCTGCGTGATGTCGCCTACGGTGACCAGGCCTTCCAGATGACCTTCGGGATCGCTGATCGGCAGGGTGCTGACGTCATCCTTCTGCATAAATTCCCAGGCGCTCTTAAGCGACATGGACTTGTCAAAGAGCGGCAGCTCGTGGATATCCATATCCTCCACCTGTGTGCCTACGTTGGGCATGTAGCCCGGCGCGCGGACGCCAAAGCGTTTTAAGACATATTCGGTCTCTTCGTTGATCTGGCCGGCCCGCTTGGGGATGTACCGGATGCCCTGCGTGGTCCGGTTTTTGATGTCTGCGTAGGCGATCGCCGCGCAGATCGAGTCTGTGTCCGGATTCTTGTGACCGATAATAAATACTTTTTCTGACTTTCTCATAACTTCCTCCTTGAGAGAGAATCTATCTGAATTATAAGCGTTTTGACGGCCGGTGACAATGGGAGCAGTTTCTTTTTTACAAATTTATCAGTCCCCATTGTAACCTTCGTGAGTTTAATGGTATAATTGTACAAAATCATTTGTTTTATAGCGGCAATACTCACGATCACTGCTGTGATGATGGCAAGCCCTGTCATGGCGAGATGGAAAATGAGAACGGCGGACAGCATTGAGCAATATGCCGCAGAGCAGCAGTGATTATATAAAAAGACACAAATTCGAACAGATACATTGAGGATGATTATGGCAGCTTTATTGAAAAAGAACCGGGACACTTCGGCGGAAAGCCGTTACATCTACATGACGCAGACGCCGGTTCCCAGACTCATCACAACTTTAGCGATCCCTACGATCATCAGCATGTTGGTAACGGCGGTATATAATGCCGCCGATACCTTTTTTGTAGGGAGGATCTCCACCCAGGCCACGGCCGCCGTCGGCCTGGTGTTTTCTGTCATGGCCATCATCCAGGCCATGGGCTTTGCCTGCGGGCAGGGCTCCGGGAGCTATCTGTCCCGGATGCTGGGAAAAGGCGACATGGAGGAAGCCAACAAAATGGCCTCCACCGGGTTTGCGCTCGCCCTGATCATCGGCGCGCTGATGGCGGTGCTGGGGATCCTCTTTCTGGATCCTCTGTGCAGAGCGGTGGGCGCGACGGAGACCACCATGGAGGATACCCGGATCTACATGCGGATCATCCTGCTGGGAGCGCCCTTCATGACCGGACAGTTCGTGATCAACAACCAGCTCCGGTATCAGGGAAGCGCCGTGTACGCCATGGTCGGCCTGATGGCCGGCGCCGTGATCAACATGGGACTGGATCCGCTGCTGATCTTCGTCTTTGATCTGAAGGTGGCCGGCGCTGCCCTTGCGACGGTCAGCGGCCAGCTGATCAGCTTTATCGTTCTTCTGATCGGGAGCATGCGGGGAGGCAATATTCATCCGAGCCTGAAGGACGTGCACCTGAACGCCCATTTCCTGAAGGAGATCTTCAACGCCGGCGTTCCCTCCCTGTTCCGCCAGGGCCTGGCCGCGGTGGCGACGCTTCTTTTGAACAATGCGGCCGGCACTTATGGCGGGGACGCGGCGATCGCAGGCATGTCCATCGTGACCCGGACGCTTATGTTTGTCTCGTCTGCGCTGATCGGCTTTGGCCAGGGCTTTCAGCCGGTGGCCAGCTTTAATTACGGAGCAAAGCTGAAATCCCGCGTGCGGGAGGGCTTCCTGTTCTGCGTAAAATACGGAACGATCTTTCTGGTGCTTGTGGGATCCTTGTGCGTGATCTTTGCGCCGCATATCATAAGATTCTTCCGGGATGACTGGGAAGTCATCGCGGTCGGTACGATCGCGCTTCGGTGGCAGGCCTGCGCGCTGCCCCTGATGGCCGTCATCGTGATGACCAACATGATGTTCCAGTCCATGGGAAAGGGTCTGCAGGCGTCGCTCACTTCTTCCATGCGGAACGGGATCTTCTTTATCCCGCTGATCCTGATCCTTCCGCGGCTTTTGGGCTTATTCGGAGTGGAAATCACCCAGGCCTGCGCGGATGTGCTTTCCGCCTGTTTTGCGGTCCCCATGGCCGCGGCCGAGCTGAAGCGGCTGAAGGAGCCGTAAAAAACAATCGATGACAGATATACAATTATCTGTTATACTGTTTGGCGGGGGAAAAGAAAATGATCCCTCACAGGAGGAAAGAGTATGAAACTCAATAAAAAACTGGGAGACCGCAAAGACGGCACCCTCCTCAGAAACGTGGATTCCATGCATTTTATCATGCCGATCATCTATCCGAACCGGTGTGACAACGAAGCGTTTATCACGGAGACCATGGATCTGACAAACCTGGACGCTTTTCTGGAAAAGAAAAACGCCAACGATCCGGAGTATAAATACAACCTGTTCCAGTGCCTGGTCACGACCGCTCTGAAGACGATCACGCTCCGGTCGAAGATGAACCGGTTTATCGCAAACCGGAATCTGTATCAGCGGAAGGAGGTTTCCGCCGCCTTTACGGTGAAGCAGGTCTTTTCCGACGACGGAGAAGAAGTGCTTGCCTTCATCCACTCCAAACCGGAGGACACCCTGGACGATATCCATGCGGAGATCGGCCGCCAGCTGAAAAAGCTGAAATCAAAAGGGGCCACGGATCCTTCCACCGACGCGATGGATCTTTTCAACAAGCTGCCCCGCTTTATTTCGAAGAGCGTGGTGCGGCTGATGTGCGTGATGGACAGGCATGGCTGGGTTCCCCAGTCCCTGATCGAGACGGATCCGTATTATTCTTCGGTGGTGCTTTCGAACCTAGGGAGCCTGCATCTGCAGTCCGGCTATCACCATATGACCAACTGGGGGACCACCTCCGTATTTATCACCATCGGCGAAGCTAAAATGGTTCCGGTCCTGCAGGAGGACGGTTCGGTGGAAAACCGCCATCAGGTGAGCTGCGGCTTCATCATTGACGAGCGTATCGCGGACGGATTTTATTATGCAAAGACTATCAAGCTGTTCAAGTATCTGATTGAAAATCCGGAACTGCTTGAAAGACCATTAAATGAGAAACTGGGAGACGAGATATGGCAGAAAATCAAGTAAAGACCCCCTGGATCAATCATCTGGGGGACATACCCGCACATCTGGAATATTTTCAGGGGACCATGTATGAAGCGGTGGAAAAGATCGCCGAAAAATATCCCAACAATGTGGCGTTCGACTTTATGGGAAAGTCCACCACTTATAAGACTCTTATTGAGAAGATCAACGAATGCGCAAGGTCCCTGCGCACCATCGGCGTGCGGAAAGGGGACCGCGTGACCATCGCGATGCCCAACTGTCCGCAGGCGATCTACATGTTTTACGCTGTCAACCTGGTGGGCGGCGTCTGCAATATGATCCATCCGCTCTCCGCGGAAAAGGAGATCGAATTCTACCTGAACGTCTCAAAGAGCGTGACGGCCATCACCCTGGATCAGTTCTACAACAAGTTTGAAAAGATCCGCGAAAACACCAGCATCGTCAACATCATCATCGCCAGCGTCAAGGATGAGCTCAGCAGACCCATCAAGGCCGGCTACATGCTGACGGAGGGACGCAAGATCCAGAAGATCCCGGAAGACGCTCCCGTCATCCGCTGGAAGGAATTCATCCGCCTCGGCAAGCACTGCTTTTACAATTACAAAGCGGCAGGCACAGCCGACGAAATCGCCGTTATCCTGTATTCCGGCGGAACCACCGGCACCACCAAGGGCATTATGCTCTCCAACCTGAACTTTAACGCGCTGGGTCAGCAGGTCGTGGCCACCAATCCCATGTTCCGGCCCGGCGACAAGATGCTGGCCGCCATGCCGCTGTTCCACGGTTTCGGCCTGGGCGTGTGCATTCACACCATGCTCTCGCAGGGCGGGCGCTGTGTTCTGGTGCCGCGTTTTACGGCCAAGAGCTATGCAAAGCTGATCACCAAATACCGCTGCAGCTTTATCGCGGGCGTTCCTACCTTGTATGAAGCGCTCCTTCGTCTGCCTTCCATGAACGGGGCGGACTTAAGCTGCCTGAAGGGCGTTTTCTCCGGAGGAGATTCCCTTTCCATCGAGCTGAAAAAGAAGTTCGACGTATTCCTGGCGGATCACAACGCCGTGATCCAGGTGCGGGAAGGCTACGGGACCACCGAGACCGTCACCGCATGCTGCCTGACGCCGAGGGACCGTTACAAAGAAGGAAGCATCGGCCTGCCGTTCCCGGATACCTACATTAAGATCGTCAAGCCGGGCACAGAGGAAGAGGTTCCCTACGGAGAAGAAGGCGAGATCCTTCTGGCCGGTCCTACCGTGATGAAGGGATATCTGGATAATCCGGAAGAGACGGCCGAGACCCTCCGCACGCACGCCGACGGCCTGACCTGGGTCTACACCGGCGATCTGGGAACCATGGACAACGAGGGCTTTATCTACTTCCGCGGCCGCGCGAAGAGGATGATCATCAGCTCCGGATACAATATCTATCCGGGCCAGCTGGAAAACATCCTGGATGCCCACGAAAAGGTGCAGATGAGCTGCATCATCGGCATACCGGACCCCTACCGCATGCAGGTCGTCAAGGCCTTTATCATGCTGAAACCCGGCGTGGAGCCGAATGACGCCACCAGGGAAGAGCTTCTGGCATACTGCAGGCAGCACATCGCCAAATACGCGATGCCGAAGGATATCGAATTCCGCGAAGAGCTGCCCAAGACCCTGGTAGGCAAGGTCGCCTACCGCAAGCTCGAGGAAGAAGAGGAAGCAAAAAGAAAAGCAGAATAAATAAAAAATCGGGGCTGCCATCCGGCAGCCCCGTGCTTATCTGGAATTATATTCAGCTGATCACGTCTTCAACTTTTTCGGCAGCATCTGCTGCAGCGTCTTTAGCTTCTTCGACAACGTCTTCCGCTTTGTCAACCGCTTCTTCGGCAGCATCCTTTACGTCTGATGCAACGTCTTCGGCAGCGTCTTTTGCCTCTTCCACAGCGCCTTCTGCAGCTTCGGCAGCGTCTTCTGCGGCAGCTTTGACTTCGTCGGCGGCTTCGCCGGCTCCTTCTTTTGCTTTTTCGACAGCGCCCTTGACAGCATCGCCGGCCTTGCCGAGCAGTTCACCGGCTTTGTCTTTCAGTTCGCCGGCTTTTTCCGCGATCTTTTCATCGATCTCGGTCTTTTCCAGGAATTCGCCAACCTTTTCTTTCAGCTGGCCGGCTTTTTCGACGATCTTTTCGTCGATCTCGGTCTTTTCCAGGACATCGTTTACTTTTTCTTTGATTCCACCCAGTGCTGACTTCAGATCCATAATTGCTCTCCTTTCTGAAAACGCATGTCGAATAAGACATTATTTATGAAATTATTTTAGTACAGGCCGTCCTGTCTGTCAATAAAAACGGTTTTTTTGAAAAATCCGGTAAAAACGGCTTGTTTCGACAAATCCGGCTGTTTTTCGGCAGTAAAGAGCAACTTTTCGGTTTACAAAACTGCTTTCCCAAAGTAAAATGGTGAAGGACGAAATCGTTTAAGGAGGGAAGAAAATGCAGCTTGAACTGAAAGATATACATAAAAGCTTTGCGGACAAACAGGTTCTGCAGGGGATTTCGTTTACCGTGGAGAGCGGAAAAGCTTTCGGCCTTCTGGGACGGAACGGCGCCGGCAAAACCACGACCATCCGTATCCTGATGGACGTATTCCCGGCAAATTCCGGGGAAGTCCTGCTGGATGGAAAGCCGATCGATTACACGAAGACCGGCCTTGGTTATCTTCCGGAAGAGAGAGGTCTGTATCCCAAGAAAAAGATCATCGAGCAGCTGATCTATTTTGCGGAGCTGAAGGGCTGTTCCAGAGAGCAGGCCATCAAGTCGATCGACTACTGGCTGGGCCGCCTGGAGATGACGGAATACCGCGATAAACGCCTGGACACTCTTTCAAAGGGCAACCAGCAGAAGATCCAGCTGATCACGGCGGTGGCGCATGATCCGGATATCGTGATCCTGGACGAGCCGTTTTCCGGACTGGATCCCGTGAACGCCATGCTTTTGAAGGACGTCGTGCGGGAAGAGATCGAAAGCGGAAAGATCGTCCTTTTCTCCAGCCATCAGATGAATTACATTGAGGAGTTCTGCGACAGCATCGCGATCCTGAACAAAGGCCAGATCGCTCTGAAGGGCGACCTGCATCAGATCAAGCATAATTACCGCCGCGATAAGCTGGTGGTGCGTTCCGCCGCCATAAACCAGATCGCCGCGGAATCGGGTCTTTCCTGCACCGTCACGGACGAAGATACGGCTCTCGTCCGTATGGCTTCGCCGGAGGACAAGCAGAAGATCATGCAGATGCTGACATCAAAATACGATATCGATGAAGTGAAGGTGTTTGAACCGTCCCTGAACGATATCTTTGTCGAATACGCAGGGGAAGGAGAGAACCAGGATGAAGCAGTTTAAGACGATTCTTAAATTTGAACTGAACAATCTTCTCAATAACAAGACGTTCAAGATCGTGACCATCGCCATCATGGTGATCATCGCCGGCGTGATGTTCTTCCCGAGGATCAAAGGGATGATCGTGGGCGACGGAGAGGGTAAAAAAGAAGAGGCGGCAGGCGAAGGCGGTTCCCTGATGCTGATCGCAGCGGACGCGTCCGTGGAGAGCAGCGTGCAGGAGGCGTTCAAGGCAGCCTTCCCGGGATATAACGTGCAGTTCACTTCCGACAGCATCGACGAGATCAAAGAAAAGATCGACAAAGAAGAAGCCGAGTGCGCTTTTGTGCTGAAGGATATCACGGACTACACCTACATCGTGGGAAATCTTTCCATGTATGACGATAATATGGATATTGCGGATGAGACTCTGTTAAATCTGTACCGCATGAAGACGATGGCCGAAAAAGGCATCTCTGCAGAAGAGGCCGAAGCCATCCTGAATACCGAGATCAATTATGAGGTCGAGAGCCTGGGCAAGGACCAGGGGATGAACTTCTTCTACACCTACATCATGATCTTCGCCCTGTATATGGTCATCCTGATGTACGGCCAGATGGTGGCCACGAACGTTGCTTCCGAAAAAAGCACGCGCGCGATGGAAGTGCTGGTCACCAGCGCAAAGCCGGCTTCCATGATGTTCGGCAAGGTGCTCGCTTCTACCATCGCCGGGTTTGTCCAGCTGATCTGCATCTTCGGTTCAGCCTTCCTGTTCTACAACCTGAACAAGGAGTACTGGGGCGAAAATCCGATCATCCGTTCCATCTTTGACATGCCGCTCAATCTGCTGGTCTACATGCTGGTGTTCTTTGTGCTGGGCTTCCTGGTCTACGCCTTTATGTACGGCGCGGTGGGCAGCACGGTCTCCAAGCTGGAGGATATCAACACAGCCGTCATGCCGATCACGATGATCTTCATCATCGCTTTCATGGTGACGATGTTCTCGATGTCCAGCGGAAATGTGGATAATATCCTGATGAAGATATGCTCGTACATTCCGTTTACTTCTCCCATGGCCATGTTCACGCGGATCGTCATGAGCACGGTGCCGTGGTATTCGATCGCGATCTCCATCCTGATCCTGATCGGCTCCGTTATCGGGATCGGCTTCCTGGCAGCAAAGATCTACCGCGTGGGCGTCCTTCTGTACGGGACCGCTCCGAAGATCGGAACCCTGATCAAATCTATCTTCGAACATTGACACGTTCCATTTAAAACCTTATAATAAGGAACAGGTGTATCTGTTGTCATACCGGACAGGTACGGCCAGACATATTTGGCAACAGGAAGGTGTTTCCATGGGATACAGTTTTGAAAGCCGCGTACGTTTCAGCGAGTCAGGAGAGGACGGCAGACTGACGCTGCCATCTGTCATCGATTATTTTCAGGACTGCTGCATGTTTCAGACGGACAGCATCCGTCAGGGACAGCGAGATCTTCTGAAAAGGAACCGTATGTGGGTGATCTCCGGCATGCAGATCATCATCCACCGGTTCCCCGAAGAGGGAGAGCATATCGTGACGACCACCATGCCCTACAGGCTCCGCGGAATCGTGGGGCTGAGGAATCATCTGCTTCAGACCAGTGAAGGAGAGATCCTTGCCGAAGGCGATTCCCAGTTTACATTTCTGGACAGCACCACCGGTTTGCCGGCCAAACTGACGCCGGAGGATCTGGAGGGTTATGTGCTGGACGAAAAACTGCCGACGGAATTTCCCCCGCGCAAGATCCTGCTTCCGTCCGTGATGGAGACAAAAGAGCCTTTTACCGTGCAGATCCACAACCTGGATGCCAACCGTCACGTCAATAATTGTGAGTATGTGCGCATGGCGCTCGATCTGATCCCCAAAGGGACCGTGATCCGCACGATGCGCGCGGAATACAAAATGCAGGGCAGGCTGGGCGACGTGATCTGTCCCAGAGTCGGGGCGGGCGAAGGGCGTACCGTGATCAGCCTGGATGATCAGGCAGGAAAACCTTACGCAGTGGTCGAGCTGCAGCAACAGCAAAAGACAGAAGGGAGTGCAGAGGAATGCTGGAAAAACTGAGAGAAGACGTATGTAAAGCCAACAAACTGCTTCCGGGCTATGGTCTTGTGACCTTTACCTGGGGCAATGTAAGCGGGATCGACCGTGAAAAAAGGCTCTTTGTGATCAAACCGAGCGGCGTGGATTATGACGAACTGACTCCGGAAAATATGGTTATTCTCAATATGGACGGAGAAGTCGTAGAGGGCGATTACAATCCTTCCTCTGATACTCCGACTCATCTGGAGCTTTACAAAGCGTTCCCGGATGTGAACGGCATCGTTCACACACATTCCAGCTGGGCCACCAGCTGGGCGCAGGCGGGCCGTTCGATCCCCTGCTACGGGACCACGCACGCGGATTATTTTTACGGGGAGATCCCCTGCGTCCGCAACCTGACCAAGGAAGAGATCGATGAAGCCTACGAGCTGAACACAGGCATCCTGATCGCGGAATTCTTTAAGAACAAGGACCATGTGGCCATGCCGGGCGTCCTTTGTAAAAACCACGGTCCCTTCACCTGGGGCAAGGACTGCTTCGAAGCAGTGCACAACGCGGTTGTGCTGGAGGAAGTCGCCAAGATGGCTTCCAGATGCGAGCTGATCAATCCGGAATGCAAGCCTGCGCCCAAGGTACTGCAGGACAAGCATTATTACAGAAAGCACGGCGCCAACGCCTACTACGGACAGATCCATCGCGAGGACTGATCTTTACAAAAAATCAGGGACTGCAAAGACCCGCGGGAGGGCCGGAGCAGTCCCTTCTTTGTACAAGGAGAACCTTTCATGGAATTAGGAAAAATACAGGAACTATATATTGTTAAACAGGTGAAGTTCGGCGTGTATCTGGCGGAGGAAAACCTTCCGGACGCTTCCGAGAAGGTGCTGCTTCCCCAGAAGCAGGTGCCGGAGGGAGCTTCCGCAGGGGATAAGCTCAGCGTCTTTTTGTATAAAGATTCGGACGACCGCATCATCGCCACTGTCCGCGCGCCGCGTCTGACGGCAGGGCAGACCGCCCTCCTGACGGTAAAACAGGTGACGCGGATCGGCGCGTTTCTGGACTGGGGACTTGAAAAAGACCTGCTGCTGCCTTTCCATGAGCAGACCCGCAAGGTCAAAGAGGGCGAGCAGGTGCTGGCGGCTCTTTATGTGGACAAGAGCCAGCGGCTCTGCGCTACCATGAAGGTATATCCTTATCTTTCGCGCCGTTCTCCCTATGGCATCGGAGACGAGGTGCAGGGCAGGGTGTACGAGATCAGCGGCAATTTCGGCGTGTTTATCGCGGTGGACGACCAGTATTCCGCGCTGATCCCGGCCAGGGAGGCAGCAGGGAACTACACCGTCGGAGACGTGCTGAAGCTCCGCGTCACCGGCGTCAAGGAAGACGGAAAGCTGGATGTCTCGGACCGTCAGAAAGCCTATCTGCAGATCGACGAGGACGCCGAGGCGGTCTTCCTGCTGATCCAGGACTGCGGCGGCGTGCTGCCCTTCGATGACAAAGCCTCCCCGGAGGTGATCAAGGAGGAAGCCGGCCTTACCAAAAACGCGTTCAAGCGCGCGGTCGGACATCTTCTGAAGGAAAAGAAGATCGAGATGAAGGACGGACGGATCTACAGTATCAAGGAGGACGGCTCCGTCTGACGCATCAGAAGGATGGTCTTATGAATTTCACACATCTTCACGTCCATACGGAGTACAGCCTCCTGGATGGATCGAACAAGATCAAAGAATATGTCGCGCGGGTGAAGGAACTGGGCATGGACAGCGCAGCCATCACTGACCATGGCGCCATGTACGGCGTGATCGACTTCTACCGGGAAGCCAACAAGGCCGGGATCCGGCCCATACTGGGCTGTGAGGTCTATGTGGCGCCCGGCTCCCGTTTTGACCGGGAGAGCGGAAGCGGCGATGACCGGTATTATCACCTTGTGCTTCTGGCGGAAAACAACCAGGGGTACGCCAACCTGATGAAGATCGTTTCCAAAGGCTTTGTGGAAGGCTTCTATTATAAACCCAGGGTGGACCTGGAGGTGCTGCGCCGGTATCATGAGGGCATCATCGCGCTGTCGGCCTGTCTGGCCGGAGAGGTGGCCCGTTATCTGACCCGGGGTCTCTACGAGGAAGCCAAAAAGGCCGCTCTCCGTTATCAGGATATCTTTGGAGAAGGCAATTTCTTCCTGGAGCTTCAGGACCACGGCATCGCGGAGCAGCAGATCGTCAACCAGAACCTGCTTCGGATGCATGCGGAGACCGGGATCGATCTCGTATGCACCAACGACGTGCATTACACCTACGCTGAGGACGCGGAAGCGCACGACATCCTTCTCTGCCTGCAGACGGGCAAAAAGCTGGATGACGAAGACCGCATGCGCTATGAAGGCGGGCAGTACTTTGTCAAATCTCCTGAGGAGATGGCGGAACTCTTCCCCTACGCCCTGGAGGCGCTGGAGAACACCCACAAGATCGCAGAACGCTGCCATGTGGAGATCGAGTTCGGCGTGACAAAGCTTCCCCGGTTCGACGTGCCGGAGGGCTACACCTCCTGGGAATATCTGCAGAAGCTCTGCAAGGAAGGCCTTGCCGAGCGCTACGATCCGGTGACGCCCGCCCTCACCGAACGGCTGGATTATGAGCTTTCCACGATCAGGAATATGGGCTATGTGGACTATTTCCTGATCGTGTGGGACTTTATCAAATACGCGAGGGATCATGATATCATGGTAGGCCCCGGCCGTGGTTCCGCCGCGGGCAGCCTGGTGGCCTACACGCTGGACATCACCCAGCTGGACCCGCTCCGGTACGATCTGCTGTTTGAGCGGTTCCTGAATCCGGAACGGATCTCCATGCCTGATATAGACGTGGACTTCTGCTTTGAACGGCGTCAGGAGGTCATCGACTACGTCGTGCGCAAGTACGGCAAGGACCGCGTGGTACAGATCGTCACCTTCGGAACCCTGGCCGCCCGCGGCGTCATCCGCGACGTGGGCCGGGTTCTGGACATGCCGTACGCGGCCGTGGACGCCATCGCCAAGATGATCCCGCAGGAACTCAACATTACCATCGACAAAGCGCTTAGCATGAACCCGGAGCTTAAGAAAGCTTACAACGAAAAGCCGGAGGTGACCCGCCTGATCGACATGGGCCGGCGCCTGGAGGGGCTTCCCCGCCATACCTCCATGCATGCGGCCGGCGTGGTCATCAGCCAGAAGGACGTGGACGAATATGTGCCGCTCTCCAGAGCTTCCGACGGCTCCATCACGACCCAGTTTACCATGACGACGCTGGAAGAGCTGGGCCTTCTCAAGATGGACTTTCTGGGCCTGCGGACGCTGACGGTCATCCAGGACGCCGTGCGCATGGTCAAGCAGGACAAGGGCGTCTCTCTGGACATGAAGAAGATCGATTACAACGATCCAAAAGTCCTGGATTCGCTGGGCACCGGCCGTACCGACGGGGTGTTCCAGCTTGAAAGCGCCGGGATGAAAAGCTTCATGAAGGAGCTGAAACCCCGGAGCCTGGAGGACGTGATCGCCGGGATCTCTCTATACCGTCCCGGCCCGATGGATTTTATCCCCCAGTATATCCGGGGGAAAAACCATCCCGATACCATCAGCTACGACACGCCTCTGCTGAAGCCGATCCTGGAACCTACCTACGGCTGCATCGTCTACCAGGAGCAGGTCATGCAGATCGTACGGTCCCTGGCCGGCTATACCCTGGGGCGGAGCGATCTGGTCCGCCGCGCCATGTCCAAAAAGAAAGCTTCGGTCATGGCAGAAGAGCGGCAGAACTTTGTCTACGGAAACCGGGAGCAGGGCGTTCCCGGCTGCATCGCCAACGGCATTCCGGAGGCGGTCGCCAACAAGATCTACGACGACATGACGGACTTTGCCAAGTACGCGTTCAACAAGTCCCATGCGGCGGCTTATGCGGTGGTTTCATACCAGACCGCGTTTTTGAAATATTACTATCCGGTAGAGTTTATGGCGGCGCTCATGACCTCCGTCATAGAAATGCCCAACAAGGTGTCGGAATACATCCAGGTCTGCCGCCAGATGAACCTGGCCATCCTTCCGCCCGACATCAACACCGGACGCCATGGCTTTTCGGTGGACGGGGACGGCATCCGTTACGGACTTTCGGCTATCAAGAACGTCGGAAGGCCGGTGATCGAAAACCTGGTCCGGGAGCGGGAAGCAAACGGACCCTACACCTCGCTTGAGAACTTTATTCAGCGGAACAGTGCCAACGTGAACAAGCGTGCCCTGGAGAACATGATCAAAGCCGGCGCCCTGGACTGTCTGGAGGGCAACCGCCGGCAGAAGATCTCGGTCTATGCGCAGATCGTGGACAGCGTGAACAACAGCAAAAAGAACGTGATGGCGGGCCAGCTGAGCCTGTTCGACATCGTTTCCGATGAGGATAAAAAGGATTTCGAGATGCGGCTGCCGAATCTTCCGGAGTTTGACAGGGAGATGCTCCTCGCCTTTGAAAAAGAGGTGCTCGGGATCTATCTGAGCGGACATCCGCTGGAGGCTTCCCGCCAGCTGATGGAAAAGACCATCACGGCCAGGACCACGGATTTTCAGCCGGACGAGGAGACCGGCATGCCCCATGTGACCGACCGGCAGAGGGTGATCGTGGGAGGCATGATCACGGAGAAGACCATCAAATACACCCGCAACAATCAGATCATGGCTTTTCTGACCATCGAGGATCTGGTGGGCACCATGGAGATCGTGGTCTTCCCGCGGGATTACGAAAAATGGCAGCATCTGCTGACGGAGGAAGCGCGCGTCTTTATCGTAGGACGCGTCTCCGCCGAGGACGACCGCGCCAGCAAGCTGATCCTGGAAAATGTAAAGCCGTTTGACGAATTGCCGGTGGAGGTCTGGGTCCAGTTTGCCGACCGGAACGCCTATGCAGAGGCGGAGCAGCAATTGTTCTCGCTTCTGAAGAGCATACCGGGGGAGGATTCCGTCGCCGTCTATCTGAAGGATGTGCGCGCGGTCAAAAAACTGGGGATCTCCCAGAGATGCAACGCCGACGAAACAGGGCTGGCTCTGCTGAAACAGTATTTTGGAGAAGACAACGTAAAGGTTGTGCAGAAAGCCTGGAGAGCGTGATTGACACCGCCCGCTATAATATAGTAAAATAAAGACCAGCAGCATAATGCGTAAGATGGAGGGTGATCATATGGCTGATAAACAGATCAAAACGATCGGAGTACTGACAAGCGGCGGGGACGCGCCGGGCATGAATGCGGCCATACGTGCGGTCGTAAGAAGGGGCCTCTCCAGCGGTCTGAATGTAAAAGGAATCTATAAAGGATACATGGGTCTTCTGAATGAAGAGATCATCGATATGACAGCCAAGGATGTTTCGGATACCATCGAACGGGGCGGAACCATTCTGTACACTGCCCGTTGTCTGGAATTCCGTACCGAAGAAGGCCAGAAGCGCGGCGCAGAGATCTGCCGCAAGCACGGCATCGAAGGCCTGGTAGTCATCGGCGGCGACGGTTCTTTTGCCGGCGCGCAGAAGCTTGCCAACTTAGGCATCAACACCATCGGCGTACCCGGGACCATCGACCTGGACATCGCCTGTACGGAATATACCATCGGTTTTGACACGGCTGTCAACACCGCCATGGAAGCCATCGACAAAGTACGTGATACTTCCACCTCCCATGAGCGCTGCAGCATCATCGAGGTCATGGGCCGCGGAGCCGGCTATCTGGCGCTGTGGTGTTCCATCGCCAACGGCGCGGAGGATGTCCTGATCCCGGAAAAATACGACTACGATGAGCAGAAGCTGATCAACAACATCATCGACAGCCGTAAAAAAGGCAAAAAGCACCACATCATCGTAAACGCGGAAGGCATCGGCCACTCCGAAGCCATGGCCAAGCGGATCGAAGCTGCCACCGGCATCGAGACCCGTGCCACCATCCTGGGCCACATGCAGCGCGGCGGCAATCCGACCTGCAAAGACCGTGTGTACGCTTCCATGATGGGCGCTCTGGCAGTCGACCTGCTGGTGCAGGGCAAATCCTGCCGCGTGGTGGGCTACCGCCATGGCGAATTTATGGACTTTGACATCAACGAAGCGTTGGCCATGAAGAAGAACGTATCGGAATACATGTGGGAGATCAACCAGTCTCTTTCCCACAACTATACAAAGAACAAGTGAGGAGCCACCTCATCCAGACCGTCCTCGATCCAAGAGGGCGGTTCTCACTTTACAGGGAGGAAGCATGATCACCAGTCTGTCCAATCCCCGGGTACGCTTTGTAAAGGATCTGAACGACAAAGCAAAGACCCGAAAAAAAGAAGGCCTGTTCACCGCGGAAGGCCTGAAGATGTTTCTGGAAGCACCGCCGGAGCGGATCCGGATGGTCTATCTGACCGAAGACATGCTGAAGGAGCCGGCCGCCGCGCAAAAGCTGTCGGAGCAGGCCCTTCCGTACGAGACGGTATCGGATCCGGTATTCCGCAAGATGTCCGACACCATGACGCCCCAGGGAGTCCTGACGGTACTCGGCATCCCGGATCATTCCGCGGAGGAGATCATCCTGGGCAGCCTGGGTACCGGACCGGGAGACAAGTCTTCTCCCGCGCCGCTGTTCGCGGTGCTGGAAAACCTGCAGGATCCGGGCAACGTCGGGACCATCCTGAGGACCGGCGAAGGCGCAGGCGTCTCGGGCGTCCTGATGACGGAAGGATGCGCCGATCTGTACGCGCCCAAGACCGTCCGCGCCACGATGGGATCCATCTACCGGATCAGGACCGCAGTGTGCAAAGGTATTACAGAGATCACAGATCTGCTCCGGAAGTATAATATCACTACATACGCCGCCCATCTGGACGGAAAAAAAGAATATGACCAATGTAACTATACAGGTCCCAGTGCTTTTCTGATCGGCAATGAGGGGAACGGACTTACGACGGAAGCCGCTTCATGCGCGGACTGTCTGATCCGCATCCCCATGCTCGGCAAAGTCGAATCATTAAACGCCGCCATGGCGTCCGGCATTCTGCTCTACGAAGCCGCCCGCCAACGCCGCAGTTCAAACAACATAAGGTGATTTAGTAAGGGAGGAAACAAAATGCAAGGTATCATCATGTGGCTTGTCCTGCTGGTGGGCCTGCTGGTCATCGAAGGCCTGACGGCACAGCTGACCACCGTCTGGTTTGCCGTGGGCGCTCTTGCCGCAGCCATAGCCTGCTGGCAGGATGCGAGCCTTACCGTACAGCTGGTGATCTTCATCGGCGTGTCGGTGGTGCTGTTCATCTTCACCAGACCGCTGGCCATGAAATATGCCAAAAAGGATCTGGAGACCAACGTTAACAGCCTGCCCGGCCGCACCGCAGTGGTCACCGAAAAGATCGACAACCTGGCCCAGACCGGCAAGGTACGGCTGAATGACGTGGACTGGCTTGCCCGGAGCACCGGTGATTCCATCATCATCCAGGAAGGAAGCGTGGTGGAGATCGCGGAAGTCCAGGGTGTCAAGCTGATCGTAAAAGAGCTTCATAAAAAGGAGGAAATAAAATGAACAACAATACTTTCCAACTGAGCGGCGGCCTGATTATCCTGATCGTCCTCATCATTCTGGCAGTTCTGATCCTGATCTCCTGCGTGAAGGTCGTTCCGCAGGCGTACGCCATCGTCCTCGAAAGACTGGGCGCTTACAAGGCTACCTGGGGGACCGGCATCCACTTCAAAGTGCCCTTTATCGAGAGAGTTGCCCGCCGTGTCAACCTGAAGGAGCAGGTGGTGGACTTCCCGCCCCAGCCCGTGATCACAAAAGATAACGTTACCATGCAGATCGACACGGTCGTCTTCTTCCAGATCACCGATCCCAAGCTCTACGCCTACGGTGTGGAAAATCCCATCATGGCTATCGAGAATCTTTCCGCAACGACCCTTCGTAACATCATCGGCGACCTGGAGCTGGACGAGACCCTCACCTCCAGAGAAGTCATCAACACCAAGATGAGAGCATCCCTCGACGTAGCGACAGACCCCTGGGGCATCAAGGTCAACCGTGTGGAGCTTAAGAACATCATTCCGCCGGCAGCCATCCAGGACGCCATGGAAAAACAGATGAAGGCAGAACGTGAACGTCGTGAAGCCATCCTGATCG
>CAMOQF010000024.1 GCA_946622645.1 uncultured Blautia sp. | reverse complement strand
CTTGTCGCATTACTGTGCATAAAGAGCAAACGCCTGACCGCAAGGCTCATGGTGGCCCTGGTATTCTTGTTTACGATCGGCATCACAGTCTGCTTTGTTGCAGCTATGGCAGGGCACCCCGGATCCGGGATGAAGATGGATCCGGCTTTTATTCCGGACAAGAATGCTTTGCGTCAGGTTACCCGGATCGCGTTTATTTCTCCCTGGGCTTTTATCGGGTTTGAAAGCGTGTCCCATTCCGCGGCTGAATATCGTTTTAAGCACACAAATATGTTCCGTGTGCTTGTGACTTCTCTGATCGTGACGACGGCGCTTTACATTTTTATCATTCTGATGAGCGTCTCCGTTTACCCCGAAGGCTGCACCAGCTGGATGGATTATATCACCCGGCTGGATGAGTTTGAAGGGATCACCGGGCTGCCTGCATTTTATGCGGCAAGCCATTATCTTGGAGACGCCGGCGTCTATATCCTGATGGCATCACTTCTGGCACTGGTCCTTACCAGTCTGATCGGCATGATGCGCGCGGTCAGCCGCCTTTGCTATGCCGCTGCCCAGGACAACATTCTTCCTGAACGCTACACGAAGCTGAACGACAAACAGATCCCGGTCAACACGATCCTTCTGGTCCTGATCCTGTCCCTGCCTATTCCTTTCCTTGGAAGAACGGCTATCGGGTGGATCGTGGATACTACGACCATCGGCGCTATGATCGTTTACGGCTTTGCTTCTTCGGCTGTTTTCAAGGTTTCCGGCCAGGAAAAACTCAGAAAGCACCGTCTGATCAGCGGCATCTGCATGGTCATCCTGCTGATCTTTATGGTGTTCCTTATGTTCCCGATCGTTTTCGCCGACCAAACCATCGAGACGGAGACATATGCCCTTATGACGGTCTGGTCGATCCTGGGGCTGCTCTTTTTCAACACGGTCATCCGGAAAGATCACGCCAGGAGATTTGGTAAAGCCATCATCGTATGGATGACTCTTCTGGGGTTTATCGTCATCATGACCATGGCGTGGACAGAGCGCATCAATGAGAGCAGGGACGCATCCGTCATAGATGAGATCCACAGCTATGTGGATGGTACGGCTGATGAAGAAACGCTTGCGCAGGATCAGGAAGTATTCTTTGCAGAAGAGCTGGAACGTCTTCATGACGCAGACAATGCCAGCGTTCTTGCCATCATGGTTTTGTTCGGCCTGTCCCTCTCTGTTTTGCTGCTTAATTTCCAGGCGATGCAGAAGTGGGAGAAGAAGGCTGCCGCGGAGCGGGATGAAGCCCGCACCGTCGCTTTCACTGATCCGTTGACCGGCGTAAAGAGCAAGCATGCGTTTGTGCTGAGCGAACAACAGTACAATACTTCCATTCAGGAAAAGACCGCCGGTGAATTTGCCGTTGTCGTCTGTGATGTGAACGGTCTGAAAAAGATCAACGACACGCTGGGGCACAAGGCAGGAGACGAATACATCATTAAGGCAAGCCGGATGATCTGTGATATTTTCGCCCACAGCCCGGTCTACAGGACCGGCGGAGACGAGTTTGTGACGATCCTCACCGGCCGGGACTATGTGATCAGAAGGGAACTTGTACTGGCGCTGCATGATCGTTCGGTGGAGCACATCGGTACTGATGAAGTCGTTATTTCAGGCGGGTTTTCTGACTACATGCCGGACAAGGACAACAGCTTCCACGATGTTTTCGAACGCGCGGATTCCCTGATGTATGAAGAAAAGAAACTGCTGAAGGGGATGGGCGCTGCCACAAGAGAAGGTTTTGAAGAGGCTGAAAAAACCGGACTTCCGATGGGTGATAAAGGAGAGATCCTGAAGCTTAAGAGGAAGGTCCTTATAGTAGAGGACGAATATTTCAACCAGATGATGCTCGGCAATATGCTTCCGGACGCCGACGAACTGCTGTACGCGTCGGACGGCATCGAAGCGCTGGAGCAGATCAAGACACATGTCAACGATCTTGCCATTGTACTCCTCGACCTTCAGATGCCGCGGATGAACGGCATGGAAGTCCTGAAGGTGATGAAGGAGGAGGAAGAGCTGAAAGATATCCCGGTCATCGTGATGACCGCGGACCAGAGCGCGGAAGTAGAATGTCTGAAGATCGGCGCCATCGATTTTATCCCCAAGCCTTATCCTACCAGCGAGATCGTTCAGGCCCGTGTCAACCGCTGTATAGAGCTTTCTGAAAAACGGAACATCATCCAGTCTACAGAGCGCGACAGCCTGACCAATCTGTTCAACCTTGACTATTTCCTTCGCTATGTAAGGATGTTTGACCAGCACTACACCGACATGTCGATGGACGCCATCGTCCTGGACATCAACCACTTCCATATGCTGAACGAGCGTTATGGAAAACAGTACGGCGACAGCGTGCTGGCGCGTGTCGGCAAGCGTGTCCGGAAGATCTCGCGAGAGGTCGGAGGCGTAGGCTGTCGACGCGGAGCGGATACATTTTTCATCTACTGCCCGCACAGAGAAGACTACGGAGCTATCCTGGATAAGGCGTCCGAAGATCTTGTGGATGACGTTGCATCTGAAAACCGTGTCCGTCTGCGCATGGGCGTGTATTCTGAGGTGGATAAGTCTCTTGAAATAGAACGACGGTTTGACTATGCGAAATTAGCCGCCAACACAGTCAAGAGTGGATATCTGAAAGCCATCGGCATCTACGATACGGAGATGCATAAAGCAGCACTGTACAGAGAACGCCTTCTGGAGGATTTCAAGCCCTCCCTGGAAAACGGACGGTTTATGGTCTATTTCCAGCCAAAATACGATATCAGGCCTGACAAGCCTGTGCTCGCAAGCGCGGAAGCTCTTGTGAGATGGGATCATCCCGAGCTTGGTATGATCAGTCCGGGCGTGTTCATTCCGCTGCTCGAAGAAAACGGGCTGATACTGGATCTCGATCAGTTTGTATGGCGAGAGACAGCAGCCAGGATCAAGGACTGGAAGAACCGTCTGGGCTTCTCCGTGCCGGTATCGGTCAACGTTTCACGCATCGATATGCTGACACCGAACCTGAAGGCTATCTTCCGGGATATCCTGAAGACGTATGATCTGAAAGCGGAGGATCTGATGCTGGAGATCACGGAATCAGCCTATACCGGCGATTCCGATCAGGTGATCACCACAGCAAAGGAACTGCGCGGCATGGGCATGGGATTCCGCATAGAGATGGACGATTTCGGTACCGGTTACTCATCTCTGGGTATGCTGTGCAATCTTCCGATAGACGCGCTGAAGCTTGACATGAGCTTTGTGCGCAGCGCCTTCGGAGAAACCCGGGATGTACGGATGATCGAGCTGATCATCGACATAGCGGATTATCTGAATGTTCCTGTTGTCGCCGAAGGTGTGGAGACCGAAGAGCAATACCTCGTGTTGAAAGCGATGGGCTGCGATCTGGTTCAGGGATACTATTTCTCAAAACCAGTACCGCCGGAAGCGTTTGATCATTTCCTGATCGAACGCGGAGATGCCGATGCGTATGTGTCGTCGTCGGTCAAAAAGACATACATGAGCATATCAAAGGCTCTGACCAGCGACTTTGAGAACATCTATTATGTGGATGTGGTCACGGATTTCTATCTTGAATTCTTTACCGGCAAGGACGGCAATCTGGAGATACGGCCCGGCGGAATGGATTTCTTTGGAGACGCCAGGGAAAAGCTGTTGAAAGAAGTATGCGATGCCGATAAGGACAGGGTCAGAGAAGCGACAAGCAAGACGGGTCTGATGAAATGGATCGGCCTTGAAGAGACAACGGCCATACCGTTCCTCATGCTGAAAAACGGCAAGCCGACGCCTTATTCACTGCAGACCATCAAAACGCGTGAAAGCGATAGCCATCACATCGTGATCGGCATAAGGCCTGAATGATCATTGTTGCTCCTTGAGAGCGCAGGATCCCTGTGCCTCGCGGTAAGAAGAAATCGTGTCTGAACTGACAATATAATAGCCCCACAGGGTAGTCATAAGAGTGAGATTATGATATGATAAAGCGAGGGAAAACAATTGCCCCTCGCTTTTTTGTATCTATGACAGACAGATTGAAATAAGGAGAACAGAGTATGTACTATTCTGCGATCGGTCTGCTGGCGTTCCTTCTGCTGCTGATCGAAAACCAGGACATCATTCTGAAGAATAAGAATTCCTTTGAAAAGCCTGCGTGGAAGGTGTACAGGAGATTTCTGTTTGCCGCTCTTGCTTATTATACCACCGACATCCTGTGGGGTGTTCTTGAAAGCCATAAGCTCTCTGCGGCGCTTTTTACGGATACGACCGTTTACTTTATCGTGATGGCGGCCGGCGTTTTGTTCTGGATCCAGTTCATGGTCGCCTATCTGGATGAAAAAACCGGATTTGGAAAGATCCTTCTGTATGCCGGCGGTATCATCTCGGTACTGATTACCGTTATCACCGTCATCAATATTTTTACTCCGGTTCTGTTCACGGTTGACGAGGATTGTATTTACGAGGCGCTTCCGCTCCGTTATGTGCTGCTGGGATGCCAGATCCTGCTGTATTTTCTGATCTCGGTTTATGCGGTGATGGCCATCCTCCGGAATAAGACAAAGAAAAAACAGAATTACCGTACCCTGGCTCTGGTCGGACTGTTGATGGCTTTGTTTTTATTCCTTCAGTTCTGGTTTCCATACCTTCCGCTTTATTCGATCGCTTATATGCTTGGAACCGCTCTTCTGCATTCTTTTGTTGTCATTGATGAAAAAGAAGAGTACAGACGGGAAATGGCGGAAGCTGCCAAAGTCGCGGAGATCAAGGACACGATCTCTTCGATGCTGGATAACATCCCGGGCATGACTTTTACCAAGAACGCCCGGACCGGCGTGTATCTGGCCTGCAATCAGGCGTTTGCGGATATGGCTCATAAGGAGGACCCTGCGAGCGTGATCGGACTCACGGACATACAGATCTTCAACCGTGAGACGGCGCTGAATTTTCAAAAGGATGACGAGATGGCCCTCTCCATGGACGAGCCTTATATCTTTTTTGAAGACGTGACGGATGAAGAGGGGAAGCAGCGGCAGTACCAGACGACCATGCTGAAATACACTGACAGCACAGGACGGCTGTGTGTGCTTGGCATCAGCCAGGATGTGACGGATATGGTCCGCATCCAGCGCGAGAGCGCGACCACAAAAGAGGATTACGAAAAAGCCCGCAGTACGGGCATCGTGTATTCGCATATCGCTCAGGCCATGACCCGTGGATACAACGATCTTTATTACGTCAATGTAGACAGTGAAGAATATATTGAATACAGACCCGATGAGGAAAGCGGTTCGCTCGCCGAGGTACGGAGAGGATATCATTTCTTTGAGGAATGCCAGATCGAAGCAGACGAGTTTGTCTATTCGGATGACCGCGCCGCTTTTAAGAAAGCGCTGGATCGAAAGACATTGATGGCTTTTCTGGACCGAAAGAAGACCTTTGTCCTGACCTACCGGCTGATCTCTGATGAAGGACCGAATTATGTGAGCATGCGGGTCTCCCGTATGGAGGATGATAACCGGTTTATCATCCTGGGCGTGACGGATGTTGATGAACAGATGAAACAGCGCCGTGCGCTGGAACGACTGAAGGAGGAAGAGGTCGCCTATGCCCGGCTCAGCGCCCTTACAGGTGATTTCATCTGCGTATATGTCGTAGATCAGGCGGTTGACCGCTATCGTGTCGTCAGCGCTTCTGAACGATCCAAAGCGTTAAGCGAGCAGAGCATGGGAGAAGATTTCCTGGGCATGATCCGCGAAGCCGCCACCAGAATATGCCATCCGGAAGATGTGAACCGGTTCCTCTCATCGTTTACCAAAGAGAACATTACAGCGGAGATCGAACGCCATGGCATCTATACGCTGAGCCATCGTATCCTGATCGAAGGGGAACCGCTCTATGTGCAGATCAAAGCGGCTTTGGTGGAGGAAAACGAGGGCCGCCGGCTGGTCGTCGGGATCAACGATATCGACGCGCAGGTCCGCCAGGAAGAGCTTTATGTCAAAACGCTCGCACAGGCGCAGATAGATGCGAATATCGACGCTCTCACGCACGTAAAGAACAGGCATGCCTATCTGGCTGCGGAGGAAAGACTGAACCAGCAGATCGAAGAAGACCGTTCCTGTGAATTTGCCATAGTGATCCTGGATGTCAATGACCTGAAGAAGGTCAACGATACAGAAGGACATAACGCCGGAGACCGGTATCTGCGCAACGCCTGCGGGATCGTCTGCGACATCTTCAAGCACAGCCCCGTTTTCCGTGTGGGCGGAGATGAATTCGCGGTCATCGCACAGGGAAATGACTATGGAAGCATAGATGAACTGATCACGCAGGTGGATCAGCAGAATGCTGACGCCATCGAGAACGGAGGGATCGTGATCGCCTGCGGTATGGCCAGATACGAAGGTGAAACCAAGGTGGCTCCGGTATTTGAGCGCGCAGACCAGAATATGTACAACAATAAATGTGAACTGAAAGCCCGTAAAAAGGCAGTAAACAAGGGGGAGGAAGTGCGTTGAATCCAGAAAACGCTGCAGCAGATATCTCTGAACAGACGCCGGATGGCGGCCGTCCGGAAAAACTTCCTTCCGGCTTTACACCGCTCGGCATATGGGCGTTCTCCATCGGTACAAGCATCGGATGGGGTTCCTTCATCGTAACCTGCAGCACCTATCTGCAGAAAGCCGGCTTGCTGGGTACCGTGTTCGGCATTCTGATCGGTACAGCCGTCATTCTCCTGATCACATGGAATCTGCAGTACATGATCCGGAAAGGGACGGATGCAGGCGGCATCTATACATTTGAGAAGCGTGTCGGGGGGAAAGATCTTGGGTTCCTTGCCCTCTGGTTTGTGCTGCTTACATATCTCGCCATCCTGTGGGCGAATATGACGTCGCTCCCCCTTTTTGCACGGTTTTTCCTGGGTGACACGTTTCAGTTCGGATTCCGGTACAGTATTTTCGGCTATGACATATGGCTCGGAGAAGCGCTTCTGCCGATCTGTGCGGTAATACTGGTCGGGTATCTTTGCGCCAGATGCGTAAGACTGCCGAACCGCATTATGATCGTCGCTGCGCTGACATTTGTGACCGGCTTTGCATTCTGCGCGGTAATCGCGGTCATCCGGCATGAAAGCGGCTTCAGCTACAGCCCGATGTATACGGAAGGCCCCAACGCTTTTTCACAGATCGTACGGATAGCCGTCATATCGCCCTGGGCGTTCATCGGTTTTGAAAATATATCGCATTTTTCGGAAGAATACAGCTTCCCTGTAAAAAAGGTACGAGGCATCCTGTTTGGATCTGTTATTTTCACGACGGCTCTTTATTTGTTAGTGTCGATCCTTTCCATATCAGCTTATCCCCCGGAATATGAAAGCTGGCTCGCCTATATAAGCGACATGGGCCATCTGGAAGGGATCAAAGCCGTACCTGCGTTTTATGCCGCAGATCATTATCTGGGGCAGGGCGGCGTAACGCTCCTGATGCTGGCTCTGTTTGCGGTGATCCTGACCAGCCTGGTCGGGAATCTGATGGCTCTCAGCCGTCTGCTGTATGCTGCCGGACGGGAGGGCGAAGCACCCCGTGCCCTTTCAAAGCTGAACCGATACGGCATCCCGGGAAGAGCAATCATGTTTATTGTCGCAGTCTCTGTCGTGATTCCTTTCCTGGGAAGGACCGCGATCGGCTGGATCGTGGATGTGACGACGCTTGGCGCGACTCTGATCTACGGACTGATCTCGCACGCGGTTTACTGTCATGCCAGGAAAGAAGAGCGGCTTCTGGAGAAGATCACCGGCATGACCGGACTGGCTTTGATGATGGTCTTTACCGTACTGCTTCTGATCCCGGGACTCCTGCCTTTTCATGCGATGGAGACGGAATCTTATGTCCTGTTTATCATCTGGTCGGTGACAGGACTCATCTATTTCCGCACATTGATCAGGCGGGACAAGTATGATGAACATGAACAACGTATCATTGTATGGATGTTCCTGCTGATACTGGTGCTGTTCGCCTCTATGATGTGGGTCTCCCGCGCAACGGAGAAAGCAGCCGATGAAGCGGTAGAGCGTATCTATGAATACCATCAGGACAGCTCTGAAAAGGATACGTTAAAAAGCGAAGAAGAAAGAGCAGTCTTCCTGCGCGAACAGGCGAAATCGATCAGCAGCACCAATACCCTGTATACCATGGTTTCTCTGGGGCTGTTTCTGCTCGTGATGCTCATGATGATGAACAACTACCGCGAGACGCAAAGACTGGGAGAAAGGCTGACCGAAGCGGAGAATGAGGCCTCTGCGGCCCGCCGGATCGCGGAGCTGAAGGAATCCATCAGTTCATTGCTGAACAATATGCCCGGCATGACCTTCACCAAGGACGCCCGGACGGGCGTCTATCTGGCGTGCAACCAGGCTTTTGCGGAATATGCGCACAAGAGTGATCCGGAGGGTGTCGTCGGGCTGACGGACTCTCAGATCTTTGATGCGGAAACCGCTGAGCATTTTATAAACGATGACAGGATCGCCCTTTCCATGGATGAACCGTACATCTTTTTTGAGGATGTCCCGGACGCAGCCGGAAACCAGCGGCAGCTGCAGACGACAAAGCTTAAATTTATCGACTCTACGGGACGTCTGTGTCTGCTTGGCATCTGTGATGACGTCACGGATCTGGTGCGTATCCAGCATGAAAACGCCATGACGAAGGAGGCTTACGAAAACGCTCGTACCTCCGGGATCATGTATACGCATATCGCCCATACGCTGGCGCGCGACTATACGGATATGTTCTACGTCAATCTGGACACGGAGGAATTTATCGAATACCGCAGAGGCGATCAGACCAGCGGGCTTTCCGAGATGCGCCGCGGCTGGCATTTCTTCAGCGACTGTAAAGAAGAGCTGCACAAAAAAATCTATCCGGAAGATCAGGAAGCCTTCCTGACGGCGATGGACCGCCGGACCCTTATGAAAGCGCTTGACCGGAAGGATACCTTCGTCATGACTTACAGACAGTCGGGCGAATCCGGACCGACGTACGTCAGCATGAAGATATCCCGCATGGAAGATGACGAACACTTTATCATCGTCGGTATTTCGAATGTGGATGCGGAGATGAGAGAAGCCATGGCCAAGAGCGAAGCGCTTGCGGAAGCCCTGACTTCTGCGGAAGAAGCAAACAAAGCGAAGACTTCCTTCCTTTCCAGCATGAGCCATGAGATCCGTACGCCCATGAACGCGATCATCGGTCTCGATACGCTTGCTCTCAAGGATGAAACGCTGAACAGCCAGACCAGAGACTATCTGCAGAAGATCGACTCGAGCGCAAGGCATCTGTTGAGTCTGATCAACGACATTCTGGACATGAGCCGGATCGAATCCGGCCGTCTGGTGCTGCGAAAGGAAACGTTCTTTTTGAGCACAATGCTGGAACAGATCAACAGCATGGTCATGTCTCAGTGCAATGATAAGGGACTGACTTATGAATGCCATATACTGAACCGGGTCCGCGAGTCTTTCATCGGAGACGATATGAAGCTCAAAGAGGTGTTGATCAACATCATCTCGAATGCGATCAAATTTACCGATGCGCCCGGAAAGGTGGAGATGACGGTTGAACAGACGGCTGAATATGAGGATCAGACTACGCTGCGTTTTCGCATCAAGGATACCGGAATCGGTATGGACAAGGAGTATATTCCCAAGATCTTTGATGTCTTTTCGCAGGAGGATTCCAGCCGTACAAACAAATACGGCAGTACCGGCCTTGGAATGGCCATTACAAAAAGGATCGTGGAGATGATGAACGGTTCCATCAACGTGGAGTCCGAGAAGGGCGTCGGAACAGAATTTGCGGTGACAGTCACAATGCGGAACTGTGATCAGAAAGAAGAAGTAAAGGGGAGTATCATCGATCCGAAGAGTCTGCATGTCCTGGTGGTGGATGATGACAGGATAGCGGCAGAACATGCCAGGATGGTGCTCGATGAAGTCGGAATCCATGCAGATATCTGCACCGGCGGAGAAGAGGCGCTCCGGATGATCGAGATACAGCACACCAAGAAAAAGCCGTACAACCTGATCCTTATGGACTGGAGCATGCCGGGAATGAACGGTCTGGAAGTATCTGAGGAGATCCGTAAACAGTACCAGGACGAGATGGCTGTCGTTGTTCTGACAACCTACAACTGGGATGATATCCATGATGAAGCAAACCGGGTCGGTGTGGAGAACTTCCTCGCAAAACCGCTGTTTGCTTCCAGCGTGATCGAAGAACTGGAGAGGATCGCCCGCCGGAACAAGATGAACCTGTTTAAAGAAAAGAACCGGGCGGACCTGATGGGACGCCGTATCCTGCTTGCAGAAGACATGGAGATCAACGCTGAGATCATGATGGATGTCCTTGAAATGGAGGGCGTACAGACCGATCACGCTGAGAACGGAAAACTGGCAACAGAATTGTTTGAGAACAGTGATCCGGGCACCTATTCGGCTATCCTGATGGATGTACGTATGCCGGTCATGGACGGACTGGAGGCTGCCGCAACGATCCGTGCAATGGACAGAGAGGACGCAAAGCAGGTCCCGATCATCGCGCTGACTGCGAATGCGTTCGACGAGGACGTGCAGATATCCCTGCAGGCAGGCATGAATGCCCACCTGAACAAACCGATCGATCCCGATCATCTGTATCAGGTGCTCGGAGAGCTGATCTACGAAGCAGAGAACAAAAAAGGACCCCGCTGAACGCAAAGAGCGCTCAGACGGAGCCCTGCAGAATTGACTTAAGGATCACAAGTCCCGGCTCGAAATCCTCGGCCGGGAGGGTGGAGCAGGAAAGCAGAAGATTTACGGTTCCCTCTTCGTCAGAAAGGATCATAAGGCGCAGGCCGGAAGCCTGTGCCTTTTTTTGCAGTTCTTCTCCCGAAAGACGGGTCGGAACCGTGAGAGAAAGGCTGATGCCTCCCGGCCCTTTTTTGAGAAGGCAGGCGGGACCGAAGACGTTCCGGCATGCGGCGATCAGCTTTTTCATCTTCTGTGCATACAGACGCTTGAGCCGTCTGGTCTGGGCCTGCAGATGGCCGTCTCGGATAAAGGAAGCAAGGGCGATCTGCTCTGCTTTGGAGGCGGTCTGGTTGTAGGAAGAGGCTTTCTTCCGATAGGTTTCCAGAAGTCCGGGCGGCAGGATCATAAAGCTGATGCGGATGGAAGGAAGGAGCAGCCTTGAAAAGGAGCCCAGATAGACCACATTGTCGGAACGCGCCAGGCTGAACAGCGAAGGCGTGGGCTGCTGCAGGGAGACGAACTCATTTTCATAGTCGTCCTCCAGAATGAGGCTGCCGTGTTCCTGAGCATGAGAGAGCAGCTCCAGCCGCCTTTTGACCGGCATCACATCGCCCCACTTGGTCATCTGAGCGGGAGAGACATAGATCACATCACAGGTTTTGTCCCGGACCCTGGCTTCAAACCCGTAATCCGTAAAGACTGTCCGGCCCTGCAGAAACGAACCGTCCGGAAAAGAGACGGTATGACGGCCGGTAAGAAGCGGGATCAACAGGGAAAGAAGGCTTTGGACGCCCGCGCCGACCACGATGTCGTCAGGGGAACAGATAATGTTCCTTGTTTTTCGGACATAATCACAGAGAGCGGAGCGAAAATCGGCTTCTCCCTGGGGTTCGCCATAAGACAGCATGCGTGTGTCCTGGCGGAGAGCGCTCTTGATATAACGCTGCCAAAGATCAAAACGGAAGCTGGACGGATCGACGCCGGAGGAAGCAAAATCGTAACGGACGCGCGCAGGCGCTTCGATGGTGCCGGAAGCGTTTTCTTTATCCTGCCGGACCAGAGCGATCTCTGTGACATAGAAGCCGCTCTGGGGCCTGGAGATGATGTAGCCCTCGCTGGCGAGCTGCTGATAGGCGTTTTCTATGGTGGTGCGGCTCACATTCATCTCCGCCATGCAGCTGCGGATGGAAGGCATACGGCTGCCGGGAGCGAGTTTCTGTGACAGGATCATTTTTTTCAGCTGATCATAGACTTCCAGATACAGATAAGAACTCATGCAAGCTCCTCCCAGCGGGCATACAGCTGCTCCAGTTCCTTCCGGATCCGGTCCTTCTGGAGACTGAGCTCCGTACATTTTTCATAGTCGCTGCAGACTTCCGGCAGGGCCATGGTCTCATCGATCGCGGCGTCTTCCTCCTCCAGATCGCCGATCCGTTTTTCAACTCTGGCAAGCTCGGCTTCCTTTTTGCGGAGGGCGGCCTGGGCTTCTTTTTTCTGCTGCCAGGAGAGTTTGTTCTCTGAGACCGTCTCCAAAGCAGCACCTTCTTCCCTGGAGGGGGCGTAGCGTTCCGTCAGTTCTTCACGTTTTTCCAGATAATAATCGTAATCGCCGATATAATTGACGAGCGTACGGTTGGTCAGATCCAGGATACGGGTCGCGGTCTGGTTGATGAAATAACGGTCGTGGGAGACATATAAAACGGTGCCGGTGTAGCTGGTGAGCGCTTCCTCAAGGATCTCGCGGGAGGCGATGTCCAGATGGTTGGTAGGCTCGTCCAGGATCAGAAAGTTGGATTCGGAGAGCATCAGCTTGGCGAGGGAGACACGGCCCCTTTCGCCGCCGGAGATGGAGCCGATCTGCGTGAACACTTCGTCCCCGGTGAACAGAAAGGCTGCGAGCATGTTGCGGATTTCGGTCTCGGTCAGCGTCGGATAGGTGTCGGAGATCTCCTGGAAAAGTGTCTTTTCATCGTGCAGGACCTGCTGCTCCTGATCATAATAGCCGATCTGTACCTTCGTACCGAGGGTGAAGCTGCCCTTGTCGGCTTGCAGCAGACCGTTGATGATCTTCAGAAGCGTCGTCTTGCCGGTGCCGTTGTTTCCGATGAGGGCGACTCTTTCGCCTCGCTTGATGGAGAAAGAGATGTCCGTAAACAGTTCCTGTCCGGGGAAGGACTTGCTCAGACCGTCCACTGTCAGCACATCGTTGCCGCTTGTGATGCGGGGCTCCAGCTGAAGCCGCATCCGGGTGTTGAGTTCCGCCGGCTTTTCCAGGCGGTCGATCTTCCCGAGCATCTTTTCGCGGGATTCGGCGCGGCGGATGGACTTTTCGCGGTTGAAGGATTTCAGCTTTTCGATCACGGCTTCCTGATGGCGGATCTCTCTCTGCTGGTTCAGCCAGGCTTTGTACTGCGCGTCCCGGATCTGCGCCTTTTTGAGCGCAAAGGCGGAATAATTGCCGGAATAGGAGAGCATCGATCCGTTTTCGATCTCGACGACCTTGGTCACCACCTTATCCAGGAAGTAACGGTCGTGGGAAACGATCAGCACCGCTCCGCCATAATTCAGCAGATAGTTTTCAAGCCAGGCGACGCTTTCCATGTCCAGATGGTTGGTGGGCTCGTCCAGCAGCAGAATATCTGGCTTTGAAAGCAGGAGTTTGCCCAGGGAGACGCGGGTCTTCTGTCCCCCGGAAAGAGCGCTGAGCGGTTTGTCATATTCTTCGGGAGAAAAGCCAAGACCGCTCAGCACGCCCTGGATCTCGCTTCGGACGGCATAGCCGTTTTCCAGCTCAAACTGCTGATTCACGCGGGTGTAGGTGTTCATCAGGCTTTCGAGGGCTCCGCCGGATGCAGAGCGCATCTGATGCTCCAGAGAACGCAGCTTTTCTTCCATATCCAGGAGGTACTGACGGGAGGACAGAACCTCATCGTAGATGGTCCGGTCGCCTTCCGCTTCCTGATACTGGGCCAGATAGCCGAAGGTCGTGTCGCGCGCAAAGACGACCTGGCCGGTATCCGGCGACGACTGCTGCACGATGATCTTTAAGAGCGTTGTTTTGCCGGCCCCGTTATTGCCGATCAGGGCGCATTTTTCATGCTCTTCGATATTGAATGTGATATTGGAGAAAAGGGTGCGTTCTCCAAAGGACTTGCTGATATTCTGACATGAAAGGATCATGGGGATACCTCTTTATTCTGATTCTGCCAGTGCCATGAAAATGCTTGCCCGCAAGGACATTTTCATAAACGGGTATGAAAGTCTCTTTCATCCTTTCCTGTATTATACATAAAATTTGAAATTTGTGTCAACGGGTGTACGTTGACACATAAAAACATACTCGTTATAATAGGAAAGGAAAAGTACCAAAACGTTGAGTATTGTCTGTAAGGGGGCTGTCGCTTTTACCGCTTTATCTGTGACAGTCCTTTTTCCATGGAGGCATCCGGATGAAAACGATTTTGTCTGGCACACTGATGAAAGAGCTGGACCGGCACACGATCGAGGATATCGGTATTCCGTCCTGCGTACTGATGGAAAGAGCTGCTCTTTCAGCCGCTGAGGAGATCCGGCGCAGATTCTCGCCGGAGAAAAAGATCCTGTCCGTATGCGGAACAGGAAATAACGGCGGAGACGGCGCTGCGGCTGCAAGGATCCTGTATGGGATGGGGTACGACGCGCGCGTTCTGCTCCTGGGAAACCCGGATCATCGAACGGAAGAGACCGCGCGCCAGATCAGGATCGCGGAAAATATGGGCGTCCCTTTTGTCGCGGAGGCGGATTTTTCCGCATATGATGTGATCGTAGACGCGATCTTTGGGATCGGCCTTTCCCGTCCGATCGAAGGGAACTATGTGGATGTGATCGGACAGATCAATGATTCTCCTGCTTTCGTAGTCTCCATCGATATCCCCTCGGGCGTCCATGCGGATACAGGACAGATCCTGGGGACGGCAGTCTGCGCGGATCTGACGGTCTGCATAGCCTTTTTAAAAGCAGGCGAATGCCTGTATCCGGGCCGTTTGTACTGCGGGGAGACCATAGTCAGCGATATCGGCGTCTATGATCCGGAAGATAAAACCTGCCTGCATTCGATGGAAGAGGAAGATCTGTTATTTCTGACAAGGCGTGAAGCATGGGGGAATAAAGCGACTTTCGGAAAGATCGGCGTGGCCGGCGGATCTCCTGGTATGTGCGGGGCGGCTGTTCTGTCCGGGATTGGCGCTTTCAAAGCAGGAGCAGGCATGCTGAGCCTGCTGGCGGCGGAAGAAAACAGGCAGGCAGTCAACTGTCTGCTTCCGGAAGCCATGACCCGCTGCGGGGAGAGTGAAGAAGAGCTCCGCGCGTTTGTGGACTGGTGCGACACCGTAGTGATCGGTCCGGGCCTTGGGCGGGGAGAAAGAGGAGAGCGGCTTATGAAGAGCCTTCTCCCGATGCTGCATGCATCCGGTAAGCCTTTTGTCCTGGACGCAGACGCGGTCAATCTGCTTGCGGTCCATACGGAATGGAAACATTATCTGTCAGAGAAAGCGGTGCTGACTCCGCATCTCGGAGAGATGAGCCGGCTCAGCGGCTTGCCGGTATCTGCGATCCAGGAAGATCCGATCGGCAGCGCGGTCAGCCAGGCATCCGACTGGGGATGTATCATCGTTCAGAAAGATGCCTGCACTGTGATAGCCTGCCCGGACGGGAGCGTATGGCTGAACAGATCCGGCAATGATGGAATGGCAACGGCGGGATCCGGAGATGTGCTGAGCGGTATCTGCGCAGCGATTCTGTGCAGAAACTCAGAAACCGGAGATACAGGCACGGCGGCAGCCGGAGCGGTGTTTCTACATGGCCTGGGAGGCGATCTTGCGGCGGAAAAATACGGCCGTCATGGCATGACGGCAAGGAACATAGCGGAAGGAGCAGCGGAAAAGCTGAAAGAATTATGGAACAGCACAGAAGAATAAAAGCGAATATTTCGGTTGACATAATAGAACAAAATTTTGAATCCATGCGGAATAATATCAATAAAGAAACGAAGATGATGGCTGTCGTCAAGGCGGACGGATACGGCCACGGCGCCGTCCCCATTGCAGAGCGCATGGAGCCGAAGGAGTATATCTGGGGCTTTGCGGTCGCCGCGGCGGAGGAAGCCTTCGAACTGAGAAAAGCGGGCGTTCAGAAACCGATCCTGATCCTGGGCCCTGTTTTTCCTGAATACTATGAAGAACTGGTCCAGCAGGAGATCCGGATCCCGGTCATGACGTGGGAGGAAGCAAAGGATTTTTCCGACGCCTGCACGGCAGCCGGGCGTCACGGGTACGTCCATATCGCCCTGGATACCGGCATGAGCCGGATCGGTTTTTCCGACACGGAAGAAAGCGCCTCTGTGATTCAGAAGATCGCAAAGCTTCCGGATCTGTCCATAGAAGGTCTGTTTACACATTTTGCAAGAGCAGATGAGACAGATGTAACGCCGGCTCTGATCCAGCTGGAACGGTATGAGCGCTTTGCAAAGCTCCTGGAGGAGAAAGGGGTGCAGATCCCTTTGCATCACTGCTCCAACAGCGCCGGCATCATCCGCATGCCGCAGGCAAACATGAACATGGTCCGGGCCGGCATAACGATCTACGGCATCTATCCGTCGGAAGAGGTGGAGAGGGAGCCGGTTCCGTTAAAGCCTGCCATGGAACTGATCAGTCACGTTTCCTATGTAAAAGATCTGCCTGCCGGTGCTGCCATAAGCTACGGCGGTACCTATGTGACGGAACGTCCTTCGCGGATCGCTACGATCCCCACAGGCTATGCAGACGGCTATCCCCGGCTTCTGTCCAATAAAGGAAGCGTCCTGATCCATGGAAAACGGGCGCCTATCCGCGGAAGGGTCTGTATGGATCAGTTTATGGTGGATGTGACGGATATCCCGGATGTCAGAAGAGGAGACCGCGTAGTCCTGATGGGACGGGACGGCGACGACGCCATCACGGCGGATGAGCTGGGCGCTCTCTCAGGGAGGTTTCCCTATGAACTGGTCTGCTGCATCTCGCCTCGTGTTCCCAGAGTCTATCTATAAATCTTGACGGACCAAGCGATGGGGTGATACACTCTTTCTGAATTGGAAGGAAGGTGATCAGAGAATGGATTTTTTATCCGGACTTCTGCCCGGATGGATCTCGGTCATCATCATCAGCATTCTTCTGGTGCTGCTGCTCTTGTCTCTGGGGATCCTGATCTGGAGAAGGTTCGGCAAAGAGACGCCGGTCTCGGAGGAGGAGCTCATAAACCTCGTGGACGAAGCGCATGAGCAGGGCGTAATCGAAGAAAACGAAGCCGAGATGATCCAGAATATCATGGAATTCAACGACACCAGCGCCGGCGATATTATGACGCACCGGAAGAACGTGATCGCTTTTGATGAAGAAACACTGCTGCAGGAGATGGTGGAGCGGATGCTGGAGGAAGGCAATTCACGCTATCCCGTCTTCCGCGGAAACATCGACTCTGTCATCGGGATCGTCCACTACAAGGACACTGTCAGGTTTTCGATCCGGAATCCATGGGCTAAATTCAAACCGCTGAAGGAGCTGCCCGGTCTGATCCGGGAGGCTGCTTTTGTGCCGGAGACCCAGCGGATCGACGATCTTTTCCGCATGATGCAGAAAAAGAAGCTGCACATGGCCGTCGTGGTGGATGAATACGGACAGACCGCAGGCATCGTCTCCATGGAGGACATTCTGGAGGAGATCGTAGGCGAGATCCTGGATGAATACGATGAGGATGAAGTGCGTTTTCACAGGCAGAGGGACAATACGCTGGTGATCGATGCCTGTGTGAGCCTCGGGGACGTGGAGGACGCCCTTGGGATCCGTTTCGGGGACGTGCCCTTTGAAACGCTGAACGGGGTGCTCACATCGCTTCTGGGCCATATTCCCACTGAGAAGGATCTGGACCGGGAGCTGGAGACAAACGGCTACCGGTTTACGATCATCTCGATCGGCAACAAGACCATCGGAAAGGTCCGCGCGAAAAAATGCACGGCCGATCCGGGCACACAACAGAACGAAGAAACGATGAACGAAACTAAATAACAAAAGGAGAATCAATATGTCAGGACATTCCAAATTTGCAAACATCAAGCATAAGAAAGAAAAGAACGACGCAAAGAAGGGCAAGATCTTTACCGTCATCGGCCGTGAGATCGTGATGGCTGTTAAGGCCGGCGGTCCGGACCCCAACAACAACAGCAAGCTTCGTGACGTGATCGCCAAGGCAAAAGCCAACAACATGCCGAACGATACCATCGACCGCGGCATCAAAAAAGCGGCCGGAGCCGATTCCGCCGACAGCTATGAGAGAGCCGTGTATGAAGGCTATGGTCCCAACGGCGTCGCCATCATCGTCGAGACGCTGACGGACAATAAAAACCGTACCGCCGGCAATGTCCGGAGCGCCTTTACAAAAGGAAACGGAAGCATCGGGACCCCGGGGTGCGTGTCCTTCATGTTCGACCAGAAAGGCCAGATCATCATCGACAAGGAAGAATGCGAGATGGATGCGGACGAGCTGATGATGGTCGCCCTCGATGCCGGCGCTGAAGACTTTAACGAAGAAGAGGACAGCTATGAGGTCCTGACGGATCCCGACGATTTTTCCGCGGTCCGCGAAGCGCTGGAAGCGGCGGAAGTTCCGCTTCTTGAGGCCCAGGTCGCCATGATCCCGCAGACCACTGTAGAGCTTACGGACGAAAAGGCCATTAAAGACCTGCAGAAAACACTGGATATGCTGGATGACGATGACGACGTGACGGATGTGTGGCACAACTGGGATGAATGAGATTTTTCAGCGGGAAGGGATAAGCAATGCTTAGAAGGACAAAAGTCGAAAACGGAGAAGTGAGAGGACTCCCGGGCGCCGACGCCCGGATCACCTGCTATAAAGGGATTCCCTTTGCCGCCCCGCCTGTCGGAAAAAACCGCTTCAGAGCGCCTCAGCCCTGTGAGGACTGGGAGGGCGTGCGCGATTGTTTTGAATTTGCTCCGATCTCCATGCAGGATACCCCTGGACTTGGAGACGATGTCTATTGCCGTGACTGGCATGTGGACCCGGAGATCGCGATCAGCGAGGACAGCCTGTACCTGAACGTCTGGACGCCTGCAAAGACGACAGACGAAAAGCTTCCGGTCCTGGTATGGATCTACGGGGGAGGTTTTCAGTGGGGCTATACTGCTGAGATGGAGTTCAACGGTGAACGCCTGGCCCGCAAGGGCATCGTGGTCGTGACCGTTGCTTACCGTCTTGGCGCTTTCGGCTATATGGCCCATCCTGAGATCACGAAGGAATCGCCGGAGGCACCTTCCAATTTCGGCCTTCTGGACCAGCAGGCTGCGCTGCGCTGGGTATCCCGGAATATCGCGGCCTTCGGAGGAGATCCGGAGAACATCACGCTGGCCGGACAGTCTGCCGGAGGCGGCAGCGTCATGCACCAGTTTACAAACGAAGAAAACTACGGCCTGCTGAAGGGCGTCGTCATTCTGAGCGGAATGATCCGTCTTCCCAGAGAGGATGAAGATATTTTCAAGCCGCTCGATCTTGCTTCTGCCGAGAAGAGAGGCGAGGAATTCTTTGCTTCCCTGGGCGTAAAAAACCTGGAAGAAGCAAGAGCGCTCAGTGACAGAGAGCTTTTTGAAGGCTACAACCGCTATGTGCAGGATCATCCGAGAATGTTCCCCATCCGCGACGGCGTATTCTGCAAGGAAGATCCCATGGAACGCTTCATGCAGGGAAAATGCGCTCCCGTGCCGGTGATCTCCGGCAACACATCGGATGAGTTTACTTTTGAACACATCAACCGGGTGGAATCTTCCGTAAAAACAGCCTTCCTGGAGGCCGAAAAGAACGGAAGCACGCAGAATCTGTACTATTACCGTTTTGATCCGGACATGCCCGGTTCTGACAAAGCCGGGACATTCCATTCCTCCGATCTGTGGTTCTTCTTTGACACGCTGGGAAGCTGCTGGAGGCCCTTTACCGGACGCCACTTTGACCTGGCCCGGCAGATGAGCACGCATTTCGCGAACTTTGTCAAATACCATGATCCCAACGGATGCGGTGAAGACGCGTCCCTTCCGGAGTGGAAACCCTATACAAAGGAAAACAAGGCAGAGATGCTGTATCTGGGCGGCGGAGCGAAAAGTCACGTGGAAGGCGGCATCTTTGTGCGGGATACAGGTCATAAACAGGCCGTAAACCCCTATCTGCCCTCCTGGGAATATATCCCGGACGGCGAACCGTACGTCTTTGGAGACAGAGTCTATGTGTACGGTTCTCATGACAAATACGATGGACAGACCTTCTGTCTGGGCGACTATGTCTGCTGGTCAGCGCCCGTCGATGATCTGGGGAACTGGAGATATGAGGGAGTCATCTATCCGAAGACTTCGGATCCTTTTAACAAGGACGGACAGATGTGCCTGTATGCGCCTGATGTCACGGTGGGACCGGACGGACGGTACTACCTCTTCTATGTGCTGGACCGTGTCGGCGTGGTTTCGGTGGCCGTATGCGATGAACCGGCCGGCAGATATGAATTTCTCGGATACGTCCATTATCCGGACGGCACCCGTCTGGGAGACCGCGAAGGGGATGAACCCCAGTTTGATCCCGGCGTGCTGACGGAGGGGAATTCTACCTGGCTTTACACCGGATTCGCAGGAGTGGATGATCCGGGACGCCATGGAGCCATGTTTACGGAGCTGGAAGCAGACATGCTGACAGTCAAAAGAGGACCTGTCTATGTGGCGCCTTCCAGACCGTACAGCAAAGGCACCGGATTTGAAGGACATGCATTCTTTGAAGCTTCTTCCATCCGCAAATGGCAGGATAAATATTACTTCATCTATTCCTCAGAGGTGATGCACGAGCTTTGCTATGCAGTCTCGGACAGACCGGAAGGCCCCTTCACCTATGGAGGCGTGCTGGTCAGCAACTGCGACCTTCATATTGACAGCTATAAAGAGGCTTCCGTCTCCGTATGCTACGGCGCCAACAATCATGGCAGCATGGTGCAGATCGGCGAGGACTGGTATATCTTTTACCACAGACATACCAACGACACCTGGTATTCACGCCAGGGATGCGCGGAAAAGCTTACCATCGATCCGGACGGGACCATTCATCAGGCGGAGATCACTTCCTGCGGCCTGAACAACGGTCCGCTGCTGGATGAGGGAGAGTATCCCGCCTACATCGCATGCAATATCTTCACGGACAAGCATGCAGTCTATGTGGAAGACAATGCTCCCTGCGTGATCCAGGACGGCGGCGACGATGACCGGAACGAAGGATATATAAGCCGTATCACCGACGGGACCACCGTCGGCTTCAAATACTTTGATCTGCAGAAGGCCTGCGGTCTGCGCATATGGACCAAGGGCTATCAGAAAGGAAAGATCGAGGTCCGGACGTCCTATGAAGGTCCGGTGATCGGCGAGATCGAAGTGGATTCCGGAAACATCTGGCAGGAATGGATATGCAGCTTTGCGCCTGTGACCGGCACATATCCTCTTTACCTGACTTACAGGGGAACCGGAAAGCTGAGCCTTCGTTCCATTGAATTCCTGCACAGCTGAACCAATATCTTACACTTGAAAACCGGAGGAGATATATGTACAAAATTGTGAATGCAGAACAGCTGGCTTCCAACGTTTTTCTGATGGACGTGGAGGCGCCGCGTGTGGCAAAGCACTGCCTGCCCGGCCAGTTCGTGATCGTGAAGATGGATGAAGAAAGCGAACGGATCCCGCTGACCATCTGTGACTATGACAGCGAAAAAGGAACCGTCACCATCGTGTTCCAGCCCATCGGATATTCGACTAAAAAGATGCTTTCCCTCAAAGAGGGAGATGCTTTCGAGGACTTTGTCGGCCCATTGGGAAAACCGTCCGAGTTCTGCGGAATGGATCCGGAGGAACTGAAGAAAAAACGGATCGTTTTCGTTGGCGGCGGCCTCGGGACCGCGCCCGTCTATCCGCAGCTGAAATGGCTGCATGAGCACGGCGTGACGGCAGACGCGATCATCGGCGCCCGCACCAAAGACCTGATCATTCTGGAAGACAAGATGAAAGCGGTCAGCAATCTGTATCTGACCACGGATGACGGCTCCTACGTCCGTAAGGGAATGGGAACGGATGTTCTGCGTGATCTTGTGCAGAATCAGGGCAAGGAATACGATGTATGCGTAGCAATCGGTCCGATGATCATGATGAAGTTCGTATGTCTCCTGACTAAGGAGCTGGGCATACCCACGATCGTGAGCATGAACCCCATTATGGTGGATGGTACAGGCATGTGCGGTGCCTGCCGCCTGCTCGTAGGCGGTGAAGTGAAATTCGCCTGCGTGGACGGCCCGGAATTTGACGGCCATCTGGTGGATTTTGATCTGGCGATGAAACGCCAGCAGATGTACAAGACCGAAGAAGGCCGTGCCCTCCTGAAGGAACAGGAAGGGGATACGCACCATGGCGGCTGCGGAAACTGCGGAGGTGACAAGTGATGGCAGATATGATGAAAAAAGTACCGGTAAGAGAGCAGGATCCGAAAGAACGCGCCCATAATTTTGAAGAAGTATGCCTTGGCTACAACGAGGAAGAAGCGGTACAGGAAGCACAGAGATGTCTGGGCTGCAAAAAGCCCCGCTGTGTGGAAGGATGTCCCGTTTCCATCGACATTCCGGCATTTATCGGCCAGGTGAAGGAAAGAAACTTTGAAGAAGCCTATCAGATCATCAGCAGGTCCAGCGCGCTTCCAGCGGTGTGCGGCCGTGTATGTCCCCAGGAGACCCAGTGCGAGGGCGTCTGTGTCCGCGGGGTGAAAGGGGAAGCCGTCTCCATCGGAAAGCTGGAGCGCTTTGTCGCGGACCGTGCCAGAGAGCAGGGCGTACGTCCGAAGCCGGCTGAAAAAAAGAACGGCCATAAAGTGGCTGTGATCGGTTCCGGCCCTGCAGGACTCACCTGCGCAGGGGACCTTGCCCGCCTTGGCTACGATGTGACGATCTTTGAAGCCCTTCACAAGGAAGGCGGCGTGCTGGTCTACGGCATTCCGGAGTTCCGTCTTCCCAAGGATAAAGTGGTGGCAGCCGAAGTGGAAAACGTCAAATCCCTCGGCGTAAAGATCGAGACCAACGTGATCATAGGAAAATCCGTCACCATCGACGAGCTGATGGATGAGGAAGGCTTTGAAGCCGTGTTCATCGGCTCCGGCGCCGGACTTCCCATGTTCATGAACATTCCCGGAGAACAGCTGAACGGCGTATTCTCCGCCAATGAATATCTGACCCGCAACAACCTGATGAAAGCGTTCCGGGACGACTATGACACGCCTATTGCTCACGGTAAGAAGGTCGTGGTGGTCGGCGGCGGAAACGTCGCAATGGACGCAGCCAGAACAGCTCTCCGGCTTGGCGCCGATGTACATATCGTCTACCGCCGCTCCGAAGCAGAGCTTCCGGCCAGGGCCGAGGAAGTCCATCATGCAAAAGAAGAAGGCGTGATCTTTGACCTTCTGACCAACCCGGTGGAGATACTGGGAGACGAATCCTCGTGGGTGCGCGGCATCCGCTGCATCCGGATGGAGCTTGGCGAGCCTGATGCCTCCGGCAGAAGACGTCCGGTCCCGATCGAGGGAAGCGAGTTTGAGATCGAAGCGGACACTGTGATCATGTCTCTCGGCACTTCGCCCAATCCGCTGATCAGCTCTACGACGGAAGGCCTGGATGTCAACCGCAGAAAATGTATCGTGGCGGATGAAGAAACCGGACAGACTTCCCGGAAGGGCGTATTTGCAGGGGGAGACGCCGTGACAGGCGCAGCGACGGTCATTCTGGCCATGGGCGCAGGCAAGGCGGCAGCCCGCGGGATCGACGAATATCTGAAAAAGGTTGCTTTATGACGCAGTTTGCCGTATTATGTAAACGTGCCGTCTGTGTCAGCATCACGAGGAAATGATCTATGACAGTGATCGAATCAATACTCATGGGGATACTGCAGGGCATCCTGGAATTCCTCCCGGTGAGCAGCTTTGGACATGTCACTGTGCTGGAACAGTTTATGGATATCCCTGTCCGGGGAGCCCTTTTGTTTGAAACGCTTTTGCACGTGGGGACGCTTTCAGCTGTCCTCATTGTGTTCCATAAGGATGTGCGGCGTATCCTGGAAGAGCTGATCGGGATCGTGATGGATCTGATCGCCAATCTGCACATCTGGTTTTTGAACCGCCATTCGGCAACAGAGACCTTGCCATTCAACAAGATCATCAGCAGCATATACCGGAAGATGACATTATTGCTTCTGCTTTCGACCTGCGTAACGGCCATCCTCGGGTTTACCATCCGGAATCTGGCTCTTTTGTCACGCAGATCCGCGATCGCGCCGGGCATCATGCTGCTGATCACCGGCGTCCTTCTTATTGTGACGGATTTCAGCAAGGCAGGGGGAAGGGTCACTTCTCCCAACGCGCGCTATGATCATGCGATCTGGATCGGGATAGCCCAGGGGCTCTCGGTCTTTCCGGGAATATCAAGGCTTGCCTTTACCGTCTGTATCGCCTTGTTCTGCGGTTTTGACAGACGCCTGGCCGTCAAGTACTCGTTTCTTGTGAGCATTCCGGCTGTCATAGGCGCGCTGATCGTGGAAATACCGGCTGCCGCAGGTGCCGATCTTGCTGCTTCCCAGATCTGGACGTTCGTGCCCGGGATGATTGCAGCGGGACTTGTGGGCTATCTGGTGATACGGCGGTTATTGAAGATCACACAGAATCTCAGGCTTTCGCTGTTCGCGGCGTACTGTTTCGCGGCCGGGATCGTTTCGCTGATCTTACTGTAATATGACAGGAGGGGAAAGCCATTTATGGCAGCAAAAAAGGGGAGTAACCGCAGACCCGGCACGTCCGCGAGAACGCGGACAAATAACAGAAAAACAGGTTCATCCAACACAAGATCGTCGGCAAGGCAGATCCAGGCGAAAACAAAGACAGGCATCAAAAGCGAGATCCTGCTGCTGTTTATCCTGGCTGCTGCCGTTCTGCTGTTGATCAGCCTTTTAGGATTTGGCGGCCTGGTGGGAAACGCAGTTCGAAACGCGCTTTTCGGGTCGGCCGGACTCATGGCTTACATGGTCCCGATCCTCGTCTTTATCGGCGCTGCCTTTATGATCTCCAACCGTGAGAGCCAGCAGCTTCCCCGTAAGATACTGGGGGGGCTTTTGCTGTTTGTATCATTATGCGCGATCATTCAGTCTATGACGGACGGCTATCTGCCAAGCAATACCTTTATGGACTATTTTGACCGGAGCGCCCTGTATCATACCGGCGGCGGGATCATCGGCGGAGTGGTCTGCCATCTGATTACCGCGGCTTTCGGCGTGATCGGCGGCATGGTCATCGAGATCCTGCTGCTTCTGATCTCGCTCGTCCTCCTGACGCAGAGATCCTTTGTAAGCTTCCTGAAGAAGATCGGAAGAACCATCGCTTCATGGATCTCGGACGGAAAAGAGCGCTATGAGGAAGGCCAGCCGGAGAGGGAACTGAAGAAAGAACTGCGGGAACAGCAGAAAAAGCGTCTCCGGGAAGAGAGAAGAGCCCTGCGGATGCAGGAGCTTTCGGAAGCCATCTCGGAAGAAGAGGAGACCTACAACGGTTTCCTGGAGGGCACATGGCTCAAAGGAGATAAGACGGAGGCTGAACCCAAAGCTAAGACAAAACGCGCTTCATCGAAGAAAAAAGCGGTTCCGGAACCGGTCCGGGAGACGACCCCGGCTTATGATCCGCTGGACGACCTGTTCCCGGTCATCGAGGAGGAGCCGGTCGTAAAAGCTGTGCCTGAAGCGGCGGCAGAGGAAGCTGTTCCGGAGGAACCGGTAAAACGTTCGTCTCCCAAAAAACCAAGATCCACCGAAAAAGAGATAGAGGAAGGGATCGAGAACGTTCAGAAAGAGATCGATCAGAAAGAAAACAAGCCTCCGGCCGTATATCAGTTTCCGCCTCTCAGCCTTCTGAAAAAGGGAGACGGAAAAAACGGCGGAGATTCCAATGCGCATCTGAAGGCTACCGCCCAGAAACTGCAGGAGACCCTGTATAATTTCGGCGTCAAGGCCACCGTGACCAACGTAAGCTGCGGTCCTACCGTTACCCGGTACGAGCTGCAGCCCGAGATGGGCGTCAAGGTGAGCCGTATCGTAGGCCTTTCGGATGATATCAAGCTGAACCTTGCCACGCCCGAGATCCGGATCGAAGCACCGATCCCCGGTAAGGCGGCGGTGGGGATCGAGGTTCCCAACAAAGAAAACAGTCCCGTAATGCTGCGGGACCTTCTGGAGTCCCTGGAATTCCAGAAGGCCAGATCGAAGATCGCGTTTGCCGCCGGCAAGGATATCGGCGGTAAGCCGGTCGTAGCGGACATCGCCAAGATGCCGCACGTGCTGATCGCAGGCGCCACCGGGAGCGGCAAATCCGTCTGTATCAACACGTTGATCATCAGCATCCTGTACAAGGCTTCCCCGGAGGAGGTCAAGCTCATCATGATCGACCCCAAGGTCGTGGAGCTGAGCGTGTACAACGGGATCCCGCATCTGTTCATCCCCGTCGTGACCGACCCTAAAAAAGCGGCCGGCGCTCTTAACTGGGCTGTGGCGGAGATGACCACGCGTTACAATACTTTTGCGGAATTCCATGTCCGCAATCTGGAAGAATACAACAAAAAGGTGGATGAAATGAGGATCCCGGAGGGCGAAGAGCGCCCGAAGAGGATGCCGCAGATCGTCATCATCGTGGACGAGCTGGCAGATCTGATGATGGTGGCTCCCGGCGAGGTGGAAGAGGCGATCTGCCGTCTGGCGCAGCTGG
>CAMOQF010000023.1 GCA_946622645.1 uncultured Blautia sp. | reverse complement strand
CGGATCGAAGCGTCGGACGCTCCCAACGCTTTTCGAAGCCCGATCTCCCTCCGTCTTTCGGAAACCACCGCCAGCATGGTGGTGGAAACGCAGATCATCGTGAGCAGCAGGACGACCGCCGTGACCAGGAAGACCAGGGCCTGCAGTTTGCCGAGCACCGAAGCCTCCGACCGGGTCACGCGCTTTACCAGGCGGGATGTGACGGCCGGATCCGAATCCGTGATGGCTTTGCTGTACTCCTCCAGCTCCTCCGCCCCGGCCGATACAGACAGTTCCGCCACGTCCAGGATGTCATCTCCCGTCAGTCTCCGCAGATCGGTGAGCGACATGTAAATGTAGGCTTCTTCCTCACCTCCGGTGGACAGGATGCCCGACACGGTAAAGTGTTCTGTGTTCTCGACGACAGCCGTGCCTTCTGAAGACGCTCCGGCAGCGCTGTTTACAGCGTCCACCACCGCCTGTGACGAGATCGTCGCGCCGGTAACCGCGTCCACTCCCTGGCCATCGTTTTCTTTGTCTGCTGCTCCGGCATCCTGACTGTTCAGGCTGAGAGGCGGCTTTTTCCCGATAAACTGATCCAGAAAAGCTTTGTCCGTGCCTACGAGGGAACCGATCCCCGGCGTCTGATAGGAGGCATCCACCTCGATGGACGCGATCTTTCCTTCTTCATCAAGCACCACTTCCGCCGTCAGGGGTACTTTGTTGAATCCTTCCGCGCCGGCAGACAGGGTTTTGCCGGCCTCATGCTCTTTCGCATCTGTTCCGGCGGAAGATACGGATGCTTTATAGCTTAATTCAACATTGCTGCCTTCCTTCAGTCCGAGGGTCTCCGCGATCTCCTTTCCCACAAGGATCTCCCTCGTGTTTTCCGGATAAGCTCCCTCCACGCTGAAGTAAGGACTGGTATTCTGAACCTGCGTAAAATCTGTCCCCGCCGTGATAAAAGACTGCTGCCTGGACGGCATGTCCAGTCTCACGTACCGGTACGGTGTCGCGCCGACCAGCTGATCCTCCGGGATGGTCTTGAGCGCATTTTCCAGGCTTTCTCCTGTAAGAGAATTCTCCTCTCCCGGCAGCAGGATCATATTGGCTCCGTAAGACCGGAACTGTGCTCCCATCTGACGAGGAACATCATAATAGATCGTTACGAGTCCGGACAGGATCGTCGCGCCCACCGCGATGGAAAGCAGCGCGATCAGCATGCGGGAGCGTCTCCTCAGCAGTGAAGCGGTGATCATCCGGAAGAACATCTTTCGTTTTGTCATTCTTATTGTCCTCCATGCAGCACTTCAGCCGGCCGGAGTCTCAGCACCATCCGGATCGCCGGAAGGCTGCCTGCAAGCGTCACGAGCGCGATCAGGACCGAAACGATGGGGATCACCTTCGCCTTCATCTCGATCGCAGACCCGAACACGCTGCGGCCGATCAGCTGGGCAAATCCAAATCCCATAAAATATCCCACGACGCCGCCGAGCAGCGCGGTCACCAGGATCTCGATCATGATCACACCGGTGATGGACCTGTCTTTTGCGCCGATCGCCTTTAACAGACCGATCTCTTTGGATCTCTCCATCACGCTCGCCGTCACAAGGTTGCTGATGCCGAGCGCCGCGCCCAGAAGGCTTAAGGCCGTGATCAGGATCATCAGCAGCTGCGTTTTATCGAGGATCGCGCCCTCGCTCTCCGCCACCTGCCGCACAGCTTCCGCCGACGCATTGGGAATGGCTTCCTGGATCTGATAACAGATCGCGCTTACATAGGCAGTGCAGTACCAGGTCTCATAATCCCGGCTGCTGAGTGCCGACGGATTGCGGGCAGCGCGTATGGCCAGATCATTATCCGGCGTTGTCAGGGCAGAAACCTCGATCTGAGCGACCTTGCCTTCCTGACCTGTCAGCTCCTGTACCAGATCGAGCGGAGCAAAGATCTCCATATCCTCGTCCCCGCCCGCGTCATAGATCCCCCGGATCGTCACGGTCTGTTCCTGATCCTGGAAGGACAGTGTGATCTCGTCACCGGCTTTCCAGCCTTTCTCCTGCGCGAGCAGAGTGCCTGCCATCACGGAGGAGGCATCCGACTCGTCCGATTCGTCCAGCCATTCCCCTTCCGTGACATCCCACCAGGAGCGCATGCTGACCACGCCGGCATCCAGCTCCTCGCCGGTAGGCAGGGAAAGGTGATGGTTGAACCAGGTCCCCACCATCCGGACGTCCGTATCATCCGAAAGCTTCACATCCGCCTCCAGAAACGGCGTAAAATCCACTATATTGAAAGCCCAGAATATCGTTTTGAGCTTGGGCAGATCATCCTCGTTCAGATAAGCTGCGCTTAATTGTTCTCCTTCGCCCACATCGTAGATATCCGACAACAGCGAAGAGTCTTTCGGCTTTACGGTAATATTCGCGCCATATGTTTTCAGCTCCTGATTCACCTTGTCTCCCACGTCCCACATGACATTCAGCATGCCGGTCGCAAGGGACGCTCCCAGCGCGATGGTAAAGGCGATCAGCAGCATCTTCCCTTTCTGGTGAAAAAGCACACCACGGATCATTTTCAGCAGCATGTCTCATCCGCCTCCATATTATTATTTAAATTCCTTTTCCCCGGCTTCCAGATCTTCGATGGAAAAGACCAGGTTCCCGTCTTCCGCCTGGTAAGCCAGCGGGATCGGATTGCAGCCTCCCTTAAAACCGATCGTGTTGATATTCATGACCACGTCGCAGCGTTTGCAGATGACTTTTCCGTTGTTCTCGTAATAGCCGGCGTTCCCGCATACTTCGCAGGCATCGAACCCGACGCCGAAGGACGCGCTGCCGGGTTTCCTGACAACGATCCATCGTACGTTGATCTCGTTGTCAGTCCTGTACTCAAACCGGTGGAGATGCCCGTCGTTCACGATATCCATGGGGATCAGGATCCTGCCGTCTTCCACCGTGTAGGTTTCCGGTTCTGATAATACGACCTCCCTGGTGTCGTAAGCCTTGACGACACTCATGCTGAGCACTGTCATCGCAAGGCAGCAGAGAAGCGCGGCGGCCTGCCGTCTGCGCGAGCGGTTTCCCGCTCTTAGCTTACGAAGCTGGGCCGGATTGTCATAGAGATCTTTCACATGGACGTTTTCAGCAAAAAACATCGCCAGAAGCAGCAGCACAAGCAAAGCCGTGACCCAGATGAACACCATCGTATGATCCGTGCTTATCCGTACCAGATCCGCCGCCCAGGCGTGGTCGTCTTTATTATAAGCGACAGGCCAGCCGAGCCACTTTGCCCTGTTGACCCAGGGCACAAAGAACCGACATACACAGAAAAGCGCGTTCACGACCGATATGATGATCAGGATCACATAGGGCAGGTTTTTCTTCCGGATATGAGACGCGCACTTAAACAGAAGCGCTGCGTAGATCAGCAGGACCAGATAAGCCAGAAGCCAGCCGGCAAGCCTGGTCATGAAATACCCGGACCAATAGCCGTTCCCCATCGTGTTGAAGGTGAACGGATAGGCGATGCTCCCCGGCAGCGAATATAAGATCCATACTGCCGAGAGCGCGGCGCCGGAAATGCAGGTCAGGATCCCTGCGGCATGCTTCTCCCGTTTACCGGCCAGCAGCGAAAAGACAAGAAAAGCCAGGGTGGACACCACTATCACAATATAAATCTTATGATTCCATCTGCTGGAAACGATCTTGTTCGTAGTGTTCTTGACAATTGCCAGGGCAATGGAACACAGAATCCCGGCCAGGATCCCAAACCGGTGTATTTTCCGTCCCGATCTCCCGAATCGGGTATCGAGCACGGCATGAATCAAGGTGACCAGGGTGACCGTGACGAACAGATCCTGTATCACCATCCAGATGTACTTTAACAAAACAAAGCCTCCCTCAGGATACGCCATAACGCAGAACATGCTGACACGTGATACCCCGCGTATCACATGTCAGCAGCGATCTGTCTGTTCCAGCAAGATTATTCTATACTTCTGTAAAGCAGGGGCTTACCACTCCTTGACGAAATTCCAGCCTGTCCAGGTAGCTTCAAGGGGCTCTTCCCAGAAACTGTCGGCTTCTACGCCTGTCTCGGAGTCAACATGCAGCAGATAACCGTTTTCAGCCGGGCTCTTGATGCTCAGCTTGATGTCGTATTCACCCTCAGGAAGGGCAATATTGTTTCCATAGTGCGGTCCGTCGGAAGCTGCCATCGGCATCATGGATCCGGTCAGGACTTCTTCATCGGTGCCTGCTTTGTAGATCGTGTAATCGATGCTCAGATACGGTACCCATCCGTCAACCGGGAAGCTGTAAGGATTCTCATTTGCCGTCAGGTCCACCTCGATATGAAGGTCGGATCCCTCCTTCGGCGTCGCCTGATCTGACGGAGCCATATCGACCGGCTGGAAATAAACCATGCTCATCGTCATGAAATCCACTTCCTGCTCACCTTCTACGCCCAGCTCATACTCATCAAATCCGGCCTCTTCCGCGAAAGCGATGGTCGGAACGCTCAGCACCATTGCACCTGCAAGCATCATAGCAACTATTTTCTTCATGATAATCCTCCCAATGAATGTGTATGGTTTCCCCGAAGGGTGTTGTATGTCCAGGGGCTGACGCTGCGGGGAACCGCCCCGGGATATCGTATTGTGTACGGCCGCAGGCCGGTATACCGTTCAGGACCCTGCTGCCAGTTCTTTTCGCAAGGCGTCCATCTTGCCTCTATAGTGAGCGACAATAAAGGTGATCAGCAGGATGACGGCCAGGATCACCTGCGGAACCAGGGTCTCCAGATACGGATAGATGCCGAAGATCTGGATCACATCGTTTTCCGGTATGCCCGGCACATACATCGCCAGGTCAAACACATTGCCTTCCGCCAGCTCTTTGATCCCGCTTCCAAGGAAGCTTACGCACATGACCGCCATCAGAATGCTGGTTGCGGTAAAAAACACTTTGATGGGCAGCTTGATGGAAAGCTTTGTGATCGCCAGATATACGAACACCAGCAGCACGCAGCCTGCGGCAAATCCGGCCCACACCATGCCTGCGTTTCCTTCCGAAAGCATGGGCTGGTAGAAAAGCACCACCTCCGCACCTTCACGGAAGACGCTCAGGAAAGCGGTAAAGGCAAGCGCGAATCCGCTGCCCATAGCCACCGAAGACTGTACCTTGCCGTCGATGTAGCGGCTCCATGAGGCCGCTTCCGCCTTTGAGATCATCCAGTTGCTGACATAGAACAGGACGCAGACCGCGATCAGCGCCGTGACGCCTTCGATCACCTCCTGGCTCTGTCCTGCGCCTACCCAGGCTTTCTTCACATAGTACAGGACTCCAGCGGCGATAAAGCTGGCGACGATTCCCATGACCGCGCCTATGTAGACGTTTTTAAGTGTCTTTCCGTTGCCGCTCTTGGTCAGATAGGCGATGATCGCCGCGATCACAAGGATAGCCTCAAGCCCTTCGCGGACGATGATCCCGAAGGCTGCCAGGAAGGTAAGCCAGCGGGGATCCGACTGTTCTTCGGTCTCTTCGGAGACTTCTGCCGTTTCCGCTTCGGCAGGCGCTTCCGCCGCCTTCTGCTCTTCTTCCAGCTCGTCGATCTTTTTTGCGGCTTTCAGAATATCGTTTTTCGCTTTGTCGGTGCTTGTGCGGTATTTATTCTTCTGGTATTTTTCATCGCCCTGCGCGATCAGGCCGCGCAGCTTTGAAAAATGAGCGTCCATCTTCTCGCGGTCGGCGATGGACAGATCCGTATAGATCTTGTGGCTCAGGCCGGATTCCTCATAGATGGAATAAAAACCGGTGTTCACATTATCCAGGGCCGCCTCAAAATCTTTGTCCAGATAAGCCATGTAGGCTGTGTCCAGGGCTTCTTTGACGAGCGTCGCCGGCTCATACCAGCTGTCATACTTTGCAGCGGCGTCCGGATCTGCCGACAGATCGGCATACGGGTCTTCCGATACCAGCTCTCCGTGCAGGTAATATTTCATCTCCGTCGCCGGTTCGCCTGCCATGGCGGCGAGCTTGTTGCCGTCCTCGCGGATCATGCTCTTCAGCTTGATCAGGGACGATCTGACCTTGGTCTTTGTATCGGTATCCAGTTCTTCCTTTTTTACGTTTGCCTTGCAGGCGGAAAACTGCATCTCCACCGCATTTTTCCGGTTGCCGGAAATGTAGCTCATCGTCTGGCGTTCAAATCCGGTCACTTCATAGACGCGGAAGTAGGCGTCGCTCACGGAGCTGTAGGCGTTCTCTGTGTCGCCCTCCAGATAGTATTCAAAACCCGCGTCCAGGTATCGGTCGATCTCATCCGCCGCGGCGCCCCATCGGCCGGCTTCGTCTGAACCTGCTTCCTCTCCGTAAACGATGGAAGAACACATTGTCATCAGCATCAGCAAAACAGCTGTGAAAAGAGCGCTTATCCTGACCGGAATGCTCCGGCTTTTATCAACCATTCCAATTACTCCTTCATATCACAGATTCTTACTTCCGTTTTTTCATCGGGCCGTCCGGCCTGTCATCCCAGGGATCTGAACCCTGTCACCTTGCAGAACATCGCAGTGTCATAACCGGAGGTGTTCAGCTTCTCAATGAGGCTTTCATCCGTAACCAGTTCCAGGGACATCCTTGCGCCGGCGACAGCATACTGCGCCGGAGCATCCTGATCAGGATTGGCCGCGTACAAAGCCATCGCTTCTCCGGTCCTTTCAAGATTCGCCCGGGTCTGGTTTTCAGCAAGTCCCAGCTGCAGATAATAGTCTTCTCCGTCTTTCAGCATGGAATAGACAAAAAAGCCTGCCAGAGGAGTGCCATCCTCATTCACGGTCGCTATGACGTATGAGCCGCTCGGCGCGTTGATCGCTTCCATCAGTTCATCGCCCGTCATTCCATAGTCGCCATAGTAGTCTGTCACAGACGCCCCGGAGACCGAATCGACTTCCTTCCCCTCCGGGATCTCTGTCTCCGATGCAGATACCGTCCCTGCGCCAAGCACGCACAGAGCGATCACGGAAAGCATTATTTTTTTCAGCATAGAATTCCCTTCTTTCATCCTTTTCACTGTTTTTGTGCAGAAGGTTCAGCAAATCGTACCGCCGCAGAAGCAGCCGGAATGTCGATCCATTGTTAGATTCCGCTAACAGCGAGGCAAAAAATATAGTTAGATTTTCCTAACCGTTAACTATATTAAACTTTTTTATTGCAAAAGTCAATAACAAGTTTTATATTTCTAACCTGCGGCAGAAATATATAAATATGATGCGCACTTTCTCCGGGTGATGTATAATAAAGGATGAAGAAGGAGCTGTGAGGAGGAAAACCATGTCAATCAAATCAGAAGTGCTGCATATACTGGGGGAGAATACTCCCGGATCCGTCTCGGGAGAAGTGTTGGCGGAAACGCTCGGCTGTACCCGGGCGGCCGTCTGGAAAGCGGTGGACGCTCTGCGAAAAGACGGATACACGATCGAAGCCGTGACCAACCGCGGATACCGTCTGGTCTCTTCCAGCACAAAGCTCACGGAAGAAGGGATCCTTTCCCGTCTTCAGAAAAAGGATGTCCGGATCCTGGTCCTGGATGAGACGACCTCCACAAACACGGAAGCGAAAGTACTTGCCGAGCAGGGTGCCGTCCACGGCTCGGCTGTTCTGGCCCGCAGACAGACCACAGGCCGCGGCAGGCGCGGCCGCAGCTTTTTTTCACCCAAAGGCGGCCTGTACCTGAGCGTGATCCTGCGTCCGGAAATGAGCGTCCGGGACGCACAGTTTCTGACGACCGCCGCCGCCGTGGCCGTATGCATCGCCATCGAAGAAGTATGTCATGTCCGGACAGACATCAAATGGATCAACGATCTATACCGGAACGGCAGAAAGATCTGCGGCATCCTCACGGAAGCCGGTACGGATTTTGAATCCGGAGAGATCCGCTATGCCGTGGTGGGGATCGGAGTGAACCTCTGGATCGCGCCGGAAGAGCTGCCCCCGGAGCTTTCCTCCGTGGTGGGCTGTGTCGCGGACGGTGAAGAACAGGCTCTGACGATCGACCGGAATCTTCTGGCCGCACGCATCATCGATCATCTGCTCTCGGAAGCCGCGACCGGCCGGCTGTCTCCGGTCTATAAAGAAAGGAACATCATTCCGGGTCATACCATAGAGATCCGCGACGGAGAAAAAAAGCGTTCTGCCTTTGCTCTTTCCATCGAGGATGACGGACGGCTGCTGGTGCGGGAAGAAGACGGTTCTCTTTCCAGGCTGTCCTACGGAGACGTATCGATCCGGCTGGAATCATAAAATAATGAGAGGAAGCAGAGAAATGATTCAGACAAGAAAACTGTTTTATGAAGACGTATATCTGGGAGAATTTGAAGCAAACGTTCTGGAATGCCGTCCGATACAAAACGGATTTGCCGTCCTGCTGGACCAGACGGCGTTCTATCCGGAAGGAGGCGGTCAGCCTGCCGATACCGGTCGTCTGGGAGACGCGGAAGTATCGGATGTGCAGGAGAAAGACGGAGAGATCCTCCATTACACGGACCGCCCTCTGGAAGCCGGTCAGGTCGTAGTGGGAAGGATCGACTGGGACAAACGTTTTGATCTGATGCAGCAGCATTCCGGAGAACATATCATCAGCGGAATGGTGCATGCAGAATACGGTTTTGACAACGTAGGGTTTCACATGGGTTCCGACGTGATCACCATCGATCTGAACGGGATCCTTGACATGGAACAGCTGCTGGAGATCGAGATCCGGGCGAACCGTTATATCTGGACTGACCGGAATGTGGAGATCTCTTATCCTTCAGACGAAGAATTACGGGAGCTCCCCTACCGAAGCAAAAAAGAGCTGACGGACCAGGTCCGGATCGTCACCTTCCCGGGGGCGGATATCTGTGCCTGCTGCGGTCTGCATGTTGCGAAGACCGGTGAGATCGGAATGGTAAAGATCCTTTCCGCGGCCCGCTTCCGGGACGGCGTCCGGGTGGAAATGATCTCCGGAGAGCGGGTCCTCTCCTATCTCCGGGCCGTCAGTACACAGAACAGGCAGGTTTCTGCCGCTCTGTCCGTCCCGCCCTACGAGACAGCCGGAGCCGTGACCCGGATGCAGGAGGAAAACTACAGTCTCCGGGGCAGACTCCATCAGATGGAAAAACAGATCTTTGCGATGGAAGCCGCCCGGCATGAGGGAGAAGGGAGCGTGCTCCTCTTCCAGGATGAGATGGAACCGGACAGTGTCCGCGCGCTGTGCGACGCCGTCATGAAGACCTGCCGGGGCTGCTGCGCGGTCTTTTCGAGAAACCCGGACGGCTCCTATAAATACGCCATCGGAGAACAGGGCGGCGACCTGCGGACGTTCGTAAAAGAAATGAACGCCGCCCTCTCCGGAAGGGGCGGCGGCAAACCGTTTTTTGTTCAAGGCTCCGTCAGAGCTTCCGAGGAGGAGATCCGCCGGTTCTTTTCCAGATAGATCTCCCGCCTTTCTGCACTTCCGAAAAAAGCGCCCTGCCTCCGAAGAAGCAGGGCGTTTTCGTATTCATATCCATGATGTGATTTCTTACTCCATCTCTGAGATCAGCTTTCTGATCCGAGGGGTGAGGACCCATGCCAGAACGATCTTGACCAGATCCGGGATCACAAACGGAAAGACGCACCAGCCGAGCGCAGTCCAGATCCCCACCGGCTCCGTCGTCCTGCCGTATACAACCATGAACCATGCGGTTCCGAAGACATAGCAGATCAGAAGCCCGAGAACCATATAGAGGAGCAGCAGACCTTTGTTCCTCCCGATCAGGCTCTCCATGAGCCACAGGAACAGTCCCGACAAAAGCATCCCGACGATATAGCCGCCCGTCGTACCTGCCAGAACATGGATGCCTCCCTTAAACCCGGAGAATACCGGCAGCCCCACCGCGCCGAGCAGGATATAAACCAGGATCGCAAGCGTTCCCCGCTTTCCTCCCAGAACGCCGAGCGCCGCAAAAGCCCCGAAGATCTGCAATGTAAAAGGCACCGTCGTCGGTATGGTGACCCAGGCGCACACAGCCAGGATCACGGCAAACATGGCGATGTATGTCAGATCCTTCGTTGTCAGGTTTTTGTTTTTTTCGTGCATGTTCTTCTCCTCCTTCAAAGATACTGTATATCTTCCGGGGAGAATTGTCAACCCGTAATATTTTTTAGTTTACATTTCGTCGTTCCAGGATGATGAATGCCTGACGGCCGGACCGCGAAAAAAAGGGACCGTCCATCGGACGGTCCCCTATGCGTCTGGTCCCCCGCTCTGATGAGTCTTATCAGTCTCGGGAAAACTTATGCATCCACTTCTTCCTGCGGTTCTTCCGCATCCTGTACTTCCTGATACTTTTCCAGAATAATGGACTGAATCCGGTCTCTTGTGGCCGAATTGATCGGGTGTGCAATGTCGCGGTATTCTCCATCGGCGGCTTTTCTGCTGGGCATGGCAATAAAGAGCCCTTTTTCGCCTTCGATCACCTTGATATCATGAACCACAAACTCTTCATCTATGGTGATGGATACCACTGCTTTCATCTTGCCTTCTTTTGAAACCTTTCTCACACGCACATCAGTAATATTCATGTTGCTTCGTCTCCTTTATAGTTATATTGTATATCTCTCGTTTTTTTCAACTACGATCCTGACTTCCTTTTCACCGCAGTAATAAGAATTTGCACGAATGGTATCGCGACTCTCCACTATGCAATTCTCAATATGTGTGTTATCACCCAGATATACATTGTTTAATATGACTGAGTTTCGGACCACGCAGTTGCTCCCCACGAATACATCTTTGAAGAGGACCGAGTTTTCCACCGTCCCGTTGATGATGCATCCGCTGGATACAAGACTGTTCTTCACATTGGCGCCCGGATTATATTTGGCGGGGGGGAGATCGTCGATCCGGGTCTTGATCGGCGGCTCCTGCCGGAAGAAGTAGTCTCTGATCTGCGGTTCCAGAAACGCCATATTCGTCTTATAATACGAATCAGCCGTCGAAATGTTGCTCCAGAAGGTGTCGATCTTGTATCCGTAGATCCTCTTGAGGTTCTTGTAACGGATCAGAATGTCTTTGACGAAATCGTTCCGCCCTTCCTGGGCTGCTTTCTCGATCAGCTCGATCAGCTGGCGGCGGCGGATGATGTAGATGCCGGTGGAGATGGTGTTGTAGGGAGAGACCATCGGTTTCTCTTCAAACTCCTCGATGCGGCAGTCCTCGTTCATGCGGAGGACGCCGAACCTTTCCACCTCATTGTGATCCTCCAGGGAGGTGCATACGACCGTGATATCCGCCCGTTTGGCTATGTGATATTCCAGGACCTTATTGTAGTCCATCTTGTAGACGCCGTCGCCGGAGGCGATGACTACATAAGGCTCGTGGCTGTTTTTCAGAAAGTTCAGATTCTGGTAGATGGCGTCTGCCGTGCCCTGGTACCAGAAGCTGTTCTCCTTGGTGATGGTGGGCGTAAATACGAACAGGCCGCCCTGTTTGCGCCCGAAGTCCCACCATTTGGAGGAGCTGAGATGCTCGTTCAGGGAACGGGCGTTGAACTGCGTCAGCACGGCCACCTTCTGGATATGGGAATTGGCCATGTTGCTGAGCGCGAAATCTATGGCGCGGTAGCTGCCTGCGATCGGCATGGCAGCGATCGCTCTTTTGTTGGAGAGTTCCCGCATCCGGTTGTTGTTGCCGCCTGCCAGGATAATACCGATTGCTCTCATGATGCCTCACCATCCTTTGCTGTGATCACCTGACCGCCGGCCAGAATGCCGTCCGGATAATCCTCCGGCGTTGTATGACCGGTGATGGCGGTATTCTTTCCGATCTTCACGTTGTCCGGTATGATACTGCGTTCGCCGACCACCGCTATGCCGAAAGCATAGACAGCGGGTTTGAGGACGTTGGGCGCTTCTTCTCCGAAGCCCATGACCACGTCGTTTCCGATGACCACGTCCTCAGCGATGATGGATTTGTCCATCACGACACGTTCTCCGACGTGAGAATTCCGCATGATGATGGAATCTCTCACCACGCTGTCCTTACCGATGATCACGTTGGGACCGATCACGGAATTGTACACGGAGCCGTAGATCTCGGCGCCTTCTCCGATCAGGCAGCGGTGGACTGTCGCCTCTGAAGAAATATACTGCGGCGGAATGATATCGCCCTTCGTATAGATACGCCAGAACTCCTCGTAGAGGTTGAAATCCGGGATGATATCGATGAGTTCCATGTTGGCTTCCCAGTAGGAGCCGAGCGTGCCTACATCTTTCCAGTATCCGTTGTACTCGTAGGCAAACAGCCTCTGCCCTTTTTCCTTGCAGTAGGGAAGGATGTGTTTGCCGAAATCGCATCCGTTCTGATCTTTTAAAGCGACAAGGGCATCGCGCAGGACCGGCCAGCTGAAAATATAGATCCCCATGGAAGCCAGGTTGCTGCTGGGATGCTCAGGTTTTTCTTCAAACTCCGTGATCCGTCCGGTCTCGTCCGCCACCATGATGCCGAAGCGGCTGGCTTCTTCCAGCGGGACGGGCATGCAGGCGATGGTCACGTCCGCCTTGTTGGCTTTGTGGAAATCCAGCATGACCTCGTAATCCATCTTGTAGATATGGTCGCCTGACAGGATCAGGACGTAATCCGGATGGTACTGCTCCATATATTCCAGATTCTGGTATATAGCGTTGGCCGTCCCGGTATACCATTCGCTGTTGGTGCTCTTCTCGTATGGCGGAAGAACGGTGACGCCTCCCTCATTGCGGTCCAGATCCCAGGGAATCCCGATGCCGATATGCGTGTTTAACCGAAGAGGCTGGTACTGGGTCAGGACACCTACAGTGTCAATGCCGGAATTGATACAGTTGCTGAGCGGGAAATCGATGATACGGTATTTTCCCCCGAAGGCGACTGCCGGCTTAGCCACCTTGTCAGTGAGGACGCCGAGACGGCTTCCCTGTCCTCCTGCCAGAAGCATGGCTATCATTTCTTTCTTCATCATGCGATCACCTCTTGTAAGTAATGATGTGGTTATTATAACACATGTAAAAGAAATAGTGAACATTTTTTACAAAAATAAAATAATTCTTTATTGATTTTTATGGTAATTGACTATTCCCGCCTCCAGCCGGACCTCCGGAGCTTTGCTTTTCAGATCATTCCCCTGTTCGAAGGCTTGCTTTCAAAACATATAAGAGTTATAATTTATCTATCGGTTTCGACACTTTCTGCATTCCGGGATCCTGCCGGAAAGAGCATCCTTATAAAGGAGATCCAGACATGTATCAGATAGATTTCAACAAACCCGCACGCGTCCATTTTATCGGGATCGGAGGCATCAGCATGAGCGGCCTCGCAGAGATCCTGCTGGAAAAAGGCTTTATCATTTCCGGTTCAGACTCCAAGGAGACCCCTCTCACCCGGACGCTTTCCGACCGGGGCATGAAGGTTTTTTACGGCCAGCGCGCCGGGAATATCTCCCCGGAGACCGACCTGGTCGTCTACACGGCCGCCATTCATCCGGACAACCCGGAGTACGCCAGAGCCTGTGAAATGCAGGTTCCCATGCTCACAAGGGCCGAGCTGCTTGGACAGATCATGAAAAACTACCGCCTTCCCATCGCGGTCGCAGGCACCCACGGAAAGACGACCACCACCTCCATGCTGAGCCAGATCCTTCTGGAAGCGGACACGGACCCCACCATCAGCGTCGGGGGCATCCTTCCCTCCATCGGGGGCAATATCCGGGTCGGCCATTCGGACTACTTTGTGACCGAAGCCTGCGAATACACCAACAGCTTTCTGAGCTTCTTCCCTCTGATCGGCATCATTCTCAACATGGATGCGGATCATCTGGATTTCTTCAAGGATATCGACGATATCCGACATTCTTTTCACCGGTTCGCAAAGCTTCTTCCGCCCGGAGGGACTCTGATCATCAGCGCGGATACGCCCGCCTATGAGACGATCATCGAAGATCTTCCCTGCCGCGTCATCACCTTCGGGCTGGAATCCGACGCGGAATACCGGGCTACGGATATCACCTACGACAAATACGGCCACGCTTCCTTCACCGTCCTGCATAGCGGCGTACGGTCCGGGAGCTACTATCTCAAAGTACCGGGCGTTCATAATGTATCCAACGCCCTGGCCGCCATCGCTGCCGCCGAACTCTTCGACATCCCGCGCGAGACCATCGTAAAAGGCCTCGGGGGCTTTTCCGGAACGGACCGTCGTTTCCAGTTCAAGGGTACTGTAGGCGGCGTCACCGTCATCGACGATTACGCCCATCATCCCACAGAGATCCGCGCCACTCTTTCTGCCGCGGCGAAGGTTCCCCACCATACCATCTGGTGCGTGTTCCAGCCGCACACCTACACCCGCACAAAAGCCCTGCTTCCGGAATTTGCCGAGGCGCTGTCGCAGGCGGACCATGTGGTGCTGTCCGACATCTACGCCGCCCGGGAGACCGACACGCTGGGGATCTCTTCCGCGGATATCGCAGCCCTGATCCGGGAGAAAGGCACTCCCTGCGAATACTTCCCGACCTTCGACGAGATCGAGAACTTTCTGTTGTCTTCCTGTCAGTCCGGTGATCTTCTGATCACAATGGGGGCCGGCGATGTGGTCATGATCGGCGAACACCTGCTCGGAGCAGTGTAAGAAAGGATCCTGTCATGAATGCCATCCGATTTTCTTCCCGGATGGGTCCGAGGGACCTGGTGGTCCCCGCCCGGTTTGTGGAGCAGTATATGCCGGGCGCCCACGGGGAATTTGTAAAAATCTACCTTCTGCTGCTTTCCGCAGCCCAGGAGGGAGACAGCGCGCTCACGCCCGCGCAGATCGCGGACCGTCTTCTGATCACGGAAAACGATGTGCTCCGTGCTCTCAGATACTGGCAGAGCGAAGGTCTTCTGGAGTTCACTCTCTCGGAGGACGGTACTGTTACGGACCTTTTTCTCCTGGATCCTCCTGTCAGAGAATCCATCGCTCCCGAGATCGCTCTCCCCGACAGCCCCGGAACGGACAAAAAGCCCGCTTCACGCAGGCTTTCCCCGCAGCACCTGAACGCCGTCCGACAGGACCCCGTCATGATGCAGCTTCTGTTCCTGGCCGAAAAATACCTGGGAAAGACGCTCACAGCCTCAGACGTCAGCAAGATCTTCTTCTTTTATGACGAGCTGAAGATGACGCCCGACCTGATCGAATATCTGATCGAGTACTGCGTGACCCACAACCACAGGAGCATGCGCTACATCGAAACGGTCGCCACCGCCTGGGCTGAAAAAGGCATCCGTGAGGTGTCCGACGCGAAAAAGGAATCCACCCGTTACACCCGCGAATACTATTCTGTGCTGAAGGCTCTGGGCATCACCAACCGGAGCCCCGTCGAAGAAGAGATCGCCTATATCGATACCTGGACCGATCAGTACGGCTTTGATTTTTCCATCATCTGCGAAGCCTGCACCCGCACCGTCATGAAAACCGGGCAGGGAAGCTTTCCGTACGCGGACCGGATCCTCTCCGACTGGAAAAAGCAGAACGTCCGCACGCTTGACGATATCAAAAAGCTTGATCAGCAGTTCCAGAGCCGCCGGGAAAAAGGGGTCGAAAAAGCCCGCGGCACAGTCCGGAAAGACAAGCCCCAGAACCGCTTCAACAATTTCCACCAGCGGGATTACAATTTCGACGAAGTCGAAAAAAGCCTTCTGAATCCCCGGAACACTGCAATTCAGGAGAACGCAAGTGACACTACAGAATGCACAGTTTGATACCATCATGCGGGAGTATGACCGCAGGCAGAATGAAAACCGGCAGATCCTCTCCCGGCGCCGGGAAGAGATTCGTCATGCTTTGCCCCGGATCGCCCGGCTCGACGAGGAGATCGCCCGGCAAAGCGCTGACGCCGCCCGCCGTATGCTTCTGTCCCCGGACGCTCCTGCCGATGATCTTCCGGCAAAGCTTTCCGCCCTGGAAAAGCAGAAGGAACAGATCCTCACCGATAACGGCTATCCGGCCGATTATCTGGCGCTTCCCTGTACCTGCCCGCTCTGCAAAGATACCGGTTTTATAGACGGACAGAAATGCGTATGTTTCCGACAGGCGGAGATCCGGCTTCTGTTTTCTCAGTCCGGTATCAGCTTCCGCCCCGAGGAAGACAGTTTTGACCGTTTTTCTCTTGATTTTTATCCGGAAGATGTCACGAACGCAGCCACCGGGCTGACCGCCCGCGAGACTGCCGACGCTGCTCTTTTGCAGGCCAAGGCCTTCGTCCGGGATTTTGACAGAAGCCCCGGGCAGAACCTTTTCCTGTACGGCGATACGGGAGTGGGAAAGACTTTCCTGTCCCGCTGCATCGCCCAGGCGCTTCTCGAAAGCACCCACAGCGTGGTCTATTTTTCCGCCCATGACCTGTTTGAACACCTGGCCAGGCAGACCTTCTCGGAAGATCCTGCCCGGGACCATACAGACCCGGTTCCGGAATGCGACCTTCTCATCATAGACGATCTTGGCACCGAGCTTACCAACGCGTTTGTCTCTTCCAGTCTGTTCACCTGCATCAACGACCGGCTGCGTGACAAACGCTCCACGATCATCTCCACCAACCTGTCCCTGCAGGAATTTTCGGACACCTATTCGGAGCGGACTTTTTCACGTATCGTAAGCGATTACACCCTCATCAAACTCATCGGCGGCGACATACGCCTTCTTAAAAAACACCCGGGAGGAAAATAACATGGCAAAGCTTGGCACCAAAGAATATGCCCCCATTCCCGTAGGCCGGCTGGGGCTCATCTCTCTGGAAAGCAGCAAAGAACTGGGAAAAAAGGTGGACGACTGGCTCATCTCCTGGCGGCACGAAAGACGCCTGGCAACGGAAAAATACAGCTTTGAAGGCTACCACAGGGATTCCTACCTGATCCCCGTCAGCAATCCCCGGTTCGGCAGCGGCGAAGGAAAATGCGTTGTCACTGAATCCGTGCGCGGGGACGACGTCTACATCCTGCTGGACGTCTGCAACTACAGCCTCTCCTACTCCATCGGTAAATATAAAAATCTTATGTCGCCCGACGACCATTTCCAGGATCTGAAAAGAGTGATCGGCGCCATCGGGGGAAAGGCCCGCCGTCTCAACGTGATCATGCCCTACCTCTATGAAAGCCGTCAGGACATCCGCAGCTCCCGGGAATCCCTGGACTGCGCCACCGCCCTGCAGGAGCTGATCTACATGGGCGTTGAGAACATCGTCACCTTCGATGCCCACGACACCCGTGTTCAGAACGCGACGCCTCTTCACGGCTTTGAGACGGTGCAGCCCTCCTATCAGTTCATCAAAGCTCTGCTCCACCATGTGGACGATCTCTATCTCGACAACGACCACTTTATGATCATCAGCCCGGACGAGGGCAGCATGAGCCGCGCCATCTATCTTGCCAACATCCTGGGCGTGGACATGGGCATGTTCTACAAACGTCTGGACTACTCCCGCGTGAACAAAGACGGACATCATCCGGTCGCCGCCCACGAGTTTTTAGGGCCGGACCTGACCGGCAAGGATGTGATCGTGGTCGACGACATGATCTCCTCCGGTGACACCATGATCAATATCGCGAATCTCTTAAAAGAGAAGAAATGCGGAAGGATCTTTGTCTGCTCCACCTTCGGATTGTTCACCGACGGCCTTGAAAAGTTTGATAAAGCATGCGCTGAAGGAAAGATCGACAAAGTCCTCACCACCAACCTGATCTACCAGAAGCCGGAGCTTTTCCGGAAGCCCTACTACATCTCCGTCGATATGAGCAAATATATCGCCCTGATCATCGACACGCTGAACCACGATCTGTCCATCAGCGATCTCTTGAATCCGGTGAACCGCATCAAAAAATGTGTGGAGAAGTACAACGCCAACAACCACAAGATCCTTGTGGACAAGGCGCCCGGGCCGAAGAAAAGGAAACCCAGAACCCAGACGGCCGAATCCTGAATATCCTGAAAACAAGCCGGGGGCTGCTGTTTATAACAGCAGCCCCCGATAAGGTATTTGCTCCTTTTCCAGCACATCCAGCTCCCGCCTGCTGCAGGTGCTGATGATGATCTGTCTTTTTTCCTGATGCAGCCAGCGCAGAACGCCGGAGAGCCTCTCTTCATCGTACATTCCGAAAATATCGTCCAGGATCACCGGGAAGGGCTCCGGTCCCAGAAACAGTTCGCCCGCTGCCATCCGCAGCGAAAAATAGATCTGCTCCAGCGTTCCGCGGCTCAATCCTTCCAAAGGCACCATTCTGTCGCCTGTATTGACCGTCATCTGAAATGCTTCGTCAAAGCGCACATCCCGGTACTTGCCGTTGGTGATCTCGCTCAGGATGCGGGATGTCCTGTCATGCAGCTGTCTTCCCACCTGGTCGCTCATGTCGGAAGACAACGCCTCGATGGTCTCCATCGCCAGGTTGATGGCGTCGATCTCCAGCTCCTCCGGGAGCATTTCCCGAAGCTGTTCCTCCAGCTCTTCCCGCTGGACCTGTACGCTCTCGATCTGCCGTCGTTTGTCCTGGATCGCGCTTTCGACAGCACCTTTGTCGGATCGTACCTTTTTGTTTTTGGCCATCCACTTCTCTTTCATCCGCCGGCGCCGCCGGATCTCTTTCTGAAGCTGCTGATTCCGGAAGATCCCGATCAGAAGCAGGATCACGCCGACCGCTGCGGATCCGATCTTCATCCGTGTGTCTGTCAGGACCAGACCCATCAGGACAAAAAGAACAGCGGCGGCCCCGAACAGGAGCATCGTCAATGTCTTTTTCTTTTTCGCGCCCCTGATATGGCGTTCCAGCACGTCTCCGCCGGAATCACCCAGCCGGAGCGATTTCTTTTTCTCATCGATCTGCCGTTGCTTATCGGAAAGCGAATCGATCTCCTTTTCCAGATAATCGATGCCGACATCCAGCTTTTCCTGTTCTTTCAGAAGCTCCTTGCGCGTACGGTCCGCCTGTACCTGAAAACCCTTCCGGGACATTTTCAGCATCTGGGAGGCCCGTCCCAGATCCAGGGAAGTATCCCCGGTGCCTTCATAACTCGCGATATAGTTTTTCAGCTCATGTACAAGATCCGTCCCAGTGACGCTTTTCAGCTGTCCGACGGAAACCGTATTGTCGTAGACGGCCTCGCTCACTTCGCCGAGGAGCTCCGCCAGAGCTTCCGGATCATCCCAGGTCCGACCCCCGTCCTCTTCCACCAGTTCGAACCGCTGATGGTTCTGCTCGAAATTACGGGTCAGGCGGAAGGATCCGTCCCCTTGTGTAAACCACATGGTCCCGCCATATTCAGCCGGATTCTCCCACGGTTCATAGGTGGAATAGACGTCCTTTTTTGCGGCTCTTCCGCGGGATCTGGAGATGCCGAAGAACATTCCCTTCAGAAAAGTGTGGATCGTTGTTTTTCCGCTCTCGTTTTCCCCGTACAGCACATTGATCCCGTCTCCCAGCTCCAGGGTCTTGTCATGGATCTTCCCAAAATTCCGGATCATTATCTTATCGATCTTCATTCAAGCTCCTATCCGTCAGGGACGCCCGGTCTCCAGCAGGGCTACCAGACCATAATACAGTGCCTTTTCTTCCACCACGGAAAGCTCGCCCTTCTCCTGAAAATGGCGGATATAATCACCCACAAGGGTTCCGCTGTACTGGCGGAGAAGCGCCTGCAGATCGTAGGCGGGGCGGGTCATGTCCGTCACTTCCGTGATATTGCCGAGACTCTTCAGCCTTTCCGGTATAAGAAGAAGTTCGGGCGGGCGCATGCCGGTCAGGAAAATACGGTACAGATTGTCAGGACCGTTCTGCGCGATCGCCTCTTTCATCTCTTCTTCGATGGAATGCTGCGTGGTCTCCTCGTCAGTCTCGATCGTCACATCCAGATAGGACCGGCAGGCAAACGGCACAAACCGGGTCCGGAGACGGCCGCGGACGATCTGCCCTTCCACGTATCCGTGCGGACCGGTGTCGTTCCGGTCGATCGGTTCCAGAGCGCCCGAAAAACGGATCTGGTCCCGGGCGGGCATATTGGGCTTATGGATATGGCCGCAGGCCACATAGTCAAAACCGGCAGCGGAAAGATTCCGGTAATTCATGGGCACATGACGGTCGTCGCCGCCATGCGCAAGCAGGATATGAAGACCGTCTGTCTCCTCCGGGACCGCGCCGAACAGGAGTTCTCTTTCGATCTCCTGGTGGTGGAAGCTGAATCCATAGACCGTCACATCACAGACCGGGTCCTTGACGGACGTGAGATGTTCTTCTTTGAAGAAATACACGTTGTCCGCCCAGACAAAGCTGCGGTACAATGAATCCTTGCGCATATAATCGTGGTTGCCGGCGATCAGATAGACCCGGGTATCCGGGATGGACTGGAAGAGGGCGTTGACTTCTCTTAATTCACGCAGCAGAGGCTGCCGGTGAAACAGATCGCCGGCTATAAACAACAAATCCACCGGATGATCGCGGATCTCCCCGATCAACCGGCGGAAAGTCTCCCAGATCTCCTCTTCCCGTCTGCCGTTCCAGCTGCTTCCCCGGTCCGGGGAAGCGCCGAGATGAACGTCTGCAAGATGAATAAATTTCAATACTGCCTCCTACGATCTTTACAGATCACAATTGTTGACTGTTCTGGGGAACGGGATCACGTCCCGGATGTTGGCCATGCCTGTCAGGTACATGATCATGCGCTCAAAGCCGAGGCCGAAACCGGAATGCCGGGTAGAGCCGTATTTCCGAAGGTCCAGATAGAAGCCGTAATCGGATTCCTTAAGACCCAGTTCCTGCATTCTGGCAAGAAGCTTTTCGTAATCGTCTTCCCTCTGGCTGCCGCCGATGATCTCGCCGATGCCGGGTACCAGGCAGTCCATGGCGGCTACGGTACGGCCGTCCGGATTCTGTTTCATGTAAAAGGCCTTGATCTCCTTCGGATAGTCGATCACGAAGACAGGCCGTTTGAAGATCTCCTCGGTCAGGTATCTCTCGTGCTCGGTCTGCAGGTCGCAGCCCCAGAACACTTTGTAATCAAACTTGTCGTTGTTCTTTTCCAGCAGGGCGACGGCGTCCGTGTAGGTCACTCTGGCAAATTCCGAATTGATCACATGGTTCAGACGGTCCAGGAGTCCCTTGTCGACGAAGGAATTGAAAAAATTCATCTCCTCCGGCGCGTTTTCAAGCACGTAGGTCATCACATATTTCAGCATATCCTCCGCCAGCGCCATGTCGTCTTCCAGGTCGAAGAACGCGCACTCCGGCTCGATCATCCAGAACTCTGCCGCATGGCGTGTAGTGTTCGAATTCTCTGCCCGGAAGGTAGGTCCGAAGGTGTAGATATTGCGGAATGCCTGCGCGAAGGTCTCCCCGTTCAGCTGGCCGCTTACCGTCAGGTTGGTGCATTTTCCGAAAAAGTCCTGTGAGAAATCGACATTTCCCTCTGCATCCTTGGGGACATCCGCCAGATCCATCGTGGTCACCTGGAACATCTCGCCTGCGCCTTCGCAGTCGCTCCCGGTGATCAGGGGCGTATGCACATACACAAAGCCTCTCTCCTGGAAAAATTTATGGATGGCATAGGCGCACAGAGAACGTACGCGGAACGTAGCCTGGAAAGTGTTTGTCCTGGGGCGCAGATGCGTCATCGTCCGCAGGAACTCCAGTGAATGTCTTTTTTTCTGAAGCGGATAATCCGGAGCGGAAGCTCCTTCCACACAGACGCTGTCCGCCTGGATCTCAAAGGGCTGCTGGGCTTCCGGCGTGGCTACCAGCGTGCCGCTCACGATGACGGCCGCGCCGACGTTCAGATGCGAAACCTCCGCGAAGTTATCCAGCGTGTCGTGGTACACCACCTGAAGGGTGGAAAAGCAGGAGCCGTCATGCAGGGCGATGAAGCCGAAGGCTTTGGAAGCGCGGACGCTTCTCACCCAGCCGCCGACCTTTACCTGTTTATCGAGATATTTCTCTCTGTCTTTAAAAATGTCTTTTACTGTGATCAAGTCCATGATATTGTCTCCGTATTTTGTCATAATGCCGGATCCGGCAGGCTTTGTCATGCTGCGCAGACTGCCTGTATGATCCGCAGATAGATCCGTTTATAGGTATTGACTGCATAATGCAGGCCATCGTCGATGTTGTTGTTGAACCCGGCAGGACCGGAGTCTGTGGAGAACCCGGTCTGCATCAGCCAGGAATAAGTGTCTATGTAGGTGTATTTGCTGTTCAGCCCGCTCTGCAGCTTCTGGTTGAAGCTGCGTACGATGTCGTCGCGCCGGTGAGCCGCGCCTGCTTTTTCACGCTGCGCCTGGTTGCAGGGGTTGACAGACACGAAAAACATACGGCAGTTCTGGGCTGAAAGCTCGTCACCCAGCTGATTCAGATACGAAATGTACGGTTCCGGAGTGGACACGCCGTTCACGCCCAGGGTGATGACGACCGCGACCTGTTTGTCGGGATCCGTGTTGACTTCGGCCAGTTTCTGTTTCAGGAGGGTATAGCCTTCCGCCTGGAGCCAGCCTATGCTCTTTCCCACTTCCGCGACATAGGAGACGTTTTCGTCGGAAAACAGCGTGTTCCTCTTCAGCGTCCTCTCCGTCCGCACAGCCCTGGAGTCACCGACAATGATGATATGGCTGTACTTTCCGTTGTTGGAGTGTACCAGCTGAGAATAGGTGACGCTGCCCTCGGTGCTTCTCTGGAACAGAGCAGCGTACAGGTGAAGCGTGCTGTTGACCTTGGGCGTTTTGTCTCCCGCCTCGTAGGTCAGCTTACGCGGAGAGGAGGGCGAGAGCTTTACGCCTTTCACAGGCTCCCAGCCCATGAAGGTATAGCCTTCCGGGTTTTCCATGCTGGGCAGGGTGTAACTGCTCCCCTTCCCGATGGCGACCGTCTTCCACACATCGCCGTTGTTATAGTGGAGGACAACCTTGACTTCCTTCACATAATGAGCGTAGAGAGTGCAGTTTCCGTAGATCCGGACCGTTTTGCCGGGCGTATAGGTCGTTTTCTGGCCGTTGACCGTCCGGTACCAGTCTTTGCCATAATAGCCGGAGGCCGGCGGAAGGGCAGGAAGCGTGATGCTGGCGCCTTCCAGGACGGTCCTGTTCAAAGCCTGGAAGCTGGCGTTGGAGTTTCCGTTTGATTTGACAAAGGTGACCTTATAGGTGGGGATCTTCCTGTATACGGCGTAATAAGACCTTGTCTTTGTGATCTTTACGGCTTCCCCCTGCCGGAACTGAACCTCGGATGAATTCCTGCCGGTCGACCATCCCAGTGCCTGCATCCCCTGTACGGCGGGCAGATCGGGAAGAGTAAGGATCTGGTTTTTGTAACAGCGTACCTTCAGCTTTGCGAAAGCGTCGGGCACCTTTCCGTCCTGATCACGGAAGGTCTGCGTATAGCAGAGCTGTTTGCCGGCGACAAAGAGCTTCAGGTCCGAGGTGACCGTCAGTTTTTTGCCCGCCTTGTAATTGGCATAGTTCTTTTTGGGCGCCTTGTTCCAGCCTAACACGTAGAGGTTGGATGCAGCAGGCGGCTTCGGAATCGTGATCTTCTGACCGGCTTCTACCCTGCTTTCGGAAAGGAGCGTCTTTCCGTCCATGCTCCAGAAGGTGACCCTGACTTCCTTCACAGTACCGGAAGTCAGCTCTTCTGCATGTGCAGCGAGCCCGCCCAGAAGCACGGACAGGAGAAGGGCGAGCCAGAAAAAGGCACTTCTCCGGATCATTCTGTTATTATCTTTCAAAAGCAGCACCTCCTTACAGCACTGATACAAACCGCAGGAACGCTTCTCTCCCCTCCGGCGTGCATTTGAATACGCCGGCATCCTCCAGCACGTGAACGAAGACCTTACCGATCTCCTGCTGCAGGATGGAGTCGATGTTGTCCCGGTCGATGTGGTCTGTCCGGGCCATGAACTCCGCAGCCCAGTCTGCATGCTTTTCGAGGGCCGGATCCTTCGAGTAATCTCTGCCTTCGAGGAGATATGTCTTCAGCAGCTCCATCTCTTCCTTCAGTCTGGCAGGGAGGATCGCAAGGCCCATGACCTCGATCAGCCCGATGTTTTCTTTCTTGATATGATGATATTCCGCATGGGGATGATAGACCCCGAGCGGGTGTTCTTCCGTCGTAATGTTGTTGCGGAGCGCGAGGTCCATCTCAAACTGGCCGTCCCTGGTCCGGGCGATGGGCGTGATGGTGTTGTGCGGTTCTCCATCCGTCTCGGCAAAGATGAACGCTTTTTCATCGGTGTATCCGCGCCAGGCGTCCAGGATATGGGAGGCGAGCTCCACCAGTCTTCTGTCGTCCGCGTGGCGGATCCGGATCACGGAAAGAGGCCATTTCACGATGCCGCAGGACACATCCTCGTAACCGGGGATGGTGAACGGGATCTCGATCGGAGCCTTCTCCATGGCAAAGGTATAGTGCCCGCCCTGGAAATGGTCATGGCTCAGAATGGAGCCTCCCACGATGGGAAGGTCCGCGTTGGATCCCAGGAAATAGTGCGGAAACTGCCGGACAAAATCGAAAAGCCTGACAAAGGTGTCCCGTTCGATCTTCATCGGCGTATGCTGCCGGTTGAACACGATGCAGTGCTCATTGTAATACACATAGGGAGAGTACTGCAGCCCCCACGGCTGGCCGTTGATGGTGATGGGAATGATCCTGTGATTCTCGCGGGCGGGATGGTCGACTCTTCCGGCATATCCTTCGTTTTCCGCGCAGAGCAGGCATTTGGGATAGGACGAAGCTTTCATCTGCCGTGCGGCCGCGATGGCCTTTGGATCCTTTTCCGGTTTGGACAGATTGATGGAGATGTCGACATCCCCGTATACGCTGGGCGTCTTCCAGCGGATATCTTTGCAGATCCGGTAACGGCGGATATAGTCGGTATCCTGGCTGAATTTATAAAAATAATCGGTCGCCTCCCGCGGGCTCTTTTCGTATTTTGCACGGAAAGCGCTCTGCACCTGGGCGGGCCTGGGAACGAGACAGTTCATAAGCCTGGTATCGAACAGGTCTCTGTAGACGACGCTGTCCTCGGTAAGGCCGCGTTTTACCGCTTCCTCCAGGAGTTCGCGCAGGATATCTTCCAGGTCGTTTTCATCTGTTTCCGGGAGTTCTTCGGGTTCTGTATACTCTGTTTCATGAAACACGTCAAGAAGCAGATTTGTTGTATAGATCCTTTCCTCTTCCGGGATCAGTCCGACCCGGACGCCGTATGATACAAGTCTCGCTATCCCTCTGTTCAGCATGGATGCTTTTCCTCCGTTTTTTCTTTATTATTATAGTTTACTCAAATTTCAGCCTGCAGTCAAGCCCCCCTGCCGATCTTAGGCGCGATCTGAGCGGCTGAGTTCTCCCGCGGCCGATTTCGTCTCCATGTGTTTACATTTACCTCGTCAGGTTGTAAAATAGAAGCAGCATGATGATCCGGCTCCGGCCGGTCTGATAAGGAGGAGACAAGATGGATAACTGTATTTTCTGTAAGATCGCAAATGGAGAGATCCCCTCTGCCACCCTGTATGAAGACGATGATTTCCGGGTGATCCTGGACCTTGGCCCGGCCACCAAAGGCCATGCCCTGCTCCTGCCCAAAACTCATGCGGCCAACCTGTATGAGCTTCCCGATGACCTGGCAGAAAAAGCCATCCTCGTGGCAAAAAAAGCCGCCGCGGGTCTCCGCGACGGACTTGGCTCGGACGGTCTGAACCTGGTACAGAATAACGGCGAAGCCGCCGGACAGACCGTGTTCCATTTTCATATGCATCTGATCCCCCGCTGGAAGGGCGACCATGCCGGCGTCGGCTGGAAGCCCGGCACGCTCACGGATGAAACAAGGGACGAGATCCTGCGGAAGGTCCATATCTGAACAGACGGCAGGGCGTCACGCCTTCTTTGCGCATTCGTCCACCAATGAGGTGATCAGCCGTACAGAATCGATCGATGCGCTTCCGGCCATTTTGTCGATATATTTCTGCCTGTCGGCGTAAAGCGTCCTGACAGCGTCCAGAAGGACGGACCCCTGTATCTCCTCTTCCTCGAGGACTGCGCTGAAGCCCTGCTTCTCAAAAGAACGGGCGTTCAGGATCTGATCGCCCCGGCTTGCGTTTGCGGACAGCGGGATCAGGATATTCGGCTTTTTAAGCGCCAGGATCTCGCAGATGGCGTTCGCGCCCGCCCGTGAGATCACTACATCCGCGAGGGCGAACAGATCGGGGAGTTCTTCCTGGATGTATTCAAACTGCGCATACCCCTTCAGTCCGGTAAGGCTTTCTTCCTTCTTGCCTTTTCCGCAGAGATGGATCACCTGGAATTCTTTCAGAAGCTCCGGCAGGATATCCCGCAGCATCTTGTTCACATTGGCTGCCCCCAAGCTTCCGCCGATGGATAAGAGCACCGGCTTCTGATCGTCAAAGCCGCAGAACGCGCGGCCTTTTTCCGGATCGCCATGGAACAGCTCATCCCGGATGGGGGTGCCTGTCAGGACCGCCTTGTTTTCGGGAAGAGATTTCACGGTCTCCGGGAAATTGCAGCATACCTTCACCGCGGAGGGAATGCAGAGCTTGTTGGCCAGGCCCGGCGTCATGTCGGATTCATGGATCACACAGGGGATCCTCAGCCTTTTCGCCGCGGTCACCACGGGTACGGCGACAAAGCCGCCTTTGGAAAAGACTACGTCCGGCGAGAGCTCTTTCAGAAGCTTTTTCGCCTCGCTGAAGCCTTTCATCACCCGGAAGGGATCCGTGAAGTTTTTCACGTCAAAATAGCGCCGGAGCTTGCCGGACGAGATTCCGTAATAAGGGATCCCCATGGCGGAGATCAGCTTTTTTTCGATCCCTTCATAGGAGCCGATGTAGGATATCCGGTACCCCATCTCCTGCAGTGCGGGGATCAGCGCGATATTGGGCGTGACATGGCCGGCCGTACCGCCGCCTGTCAGAACGATGTGCTTCATATACCCTCCGTTCAGGTCTTTCCTGCCGTGCATTTGTCTTGTCATACAACTCTTTAGTATGAACCAGCCCTGCCGAAAAGTCAAGGACGGAAGGCCA
>CAMOQF010000022.1 GCA_946622645.1 uncultured Blautia sp. | reverse complement strand
TGCATGTGCCATTCTCTGATGAAGGACGAGGGCATTCCCAGCGGCTGCGAGGAAGACCTGAACGCGCTGATGGCTATGTGTGTCCTGCAGTATCTGGGCAAACGTCCCTGCTTCATGGGCAATCCCAATCATGAGACGGATGAGCTGCTGCGCATCCATCACGCCGTTCCCGCACTGTGCATGAACGGCTATGGAACAAAGCCTCTGGATTATAAACTGTGGGCTTTCACCGGCCAGGGCTTCGGCGGAAAGCTGCAGATCGATTTTACCCAGAACGATCAGGACAAGGTGACCCTCGGACGTTTCAATCCGGCCGGCGACACGATGATCGTAAAGACAGGAGAAGTACTCCGCACGGAGTATGACGAAGTGTACTGCAGTCCTTATTACTATATTCAGATGGACGACGCGAGAACCTTCATGCATAATCTGGCCGGTTTCGGCCATCATCAGGTCCTGGCCTTCGGCGATTATGTGAAAGAAGTAAAAGAACTCTCCCGGTATATGGGCTTTAAAGTGCTCGAGGGATAAACGCCCGGAGAATAAATATCTGCAGAAAACCAGATCAGGAGCCGGATCTCATCATGCCGATCATGTGACGAGATCCGGCTCCTGATCTGTTCTTGACGATTATATTCTCTTGTCATAAGATATACTCAATAAAGTAAATGATTGCCGATTCTTTAGAAAGATAAGGGAAGGACAGCCATTGGTCAAGGACAGACAGTTTTACAAAACCTTTTTTACAACGATGATCATCCTGGTCCTGCAGCAGGTCGTGACGCTCAGCGTCAACCTGGCGGACAACATCATGCTGGGAGGATACAGCGAAACCGCTCTTTCCGGCGTGGCGGCGGTGAACCAGATCCAGTTCGTCTACCAGCAGATCATGACCGCCATCGCGGAAGGCATCGTGATCCTGGGGGCCCAGTATTTCGGAAAAAACGAGACCGGGCCGATCCGGAAGATCTCCGCGGCAGCCATGCATTTTGCGCTGGCTGTCATGGCTGTCATTTTTCTGCTGGCCAGCTTCTGCCCGCATCTGCTGCTTTCGGCGTTCACCAACGATGAAGTGATCATCGATTCGGGGATGGAGTATCTACGGACCATCCGGTTCACCTATCTGTTCTTTGCCATGACCCAGATCCTGCTCGGAACGCTCCGGAGCGTGGGGACTGTCCGGATCGCCCTGGGACTGTCCCTCTGGTCGTTTGTGGTGAACTGCGCCATCAATTATACGCTGATCTACGGGCATTTCGGAGCGCCTGAACTCGGCGTGACCGGCGCGGCGATCGGAACGCTTACGGCCCGTATCACCGAGCTCCTGCTGCTGATCGTGTATATTGCAAAGAAGGAACATGTGCTGAATCTGTCATTCCGGTCCTTCCTGAAGACGGACGCTGTCCTGACAAAAGACTATTTCAAGGTGATGCTGCCGGTGCTGCTGGTGAGCTCTCTGTGGGGACTGAACACTGCCATGCAGAATGCCATTCTTGGCCACATGACCTCGCGGGCGATCGCGGCCAACAGCGTAGCTTCCACCCAGTTCCTGCTGGTCAAATCCATGGCTGTCGGGACCGCTTCCGCCGCGGCCATCATAATGGGAAGGACTGTCGGTGAGGGGGACATGGATAAGGTCCGGCAATATTCACGCACCATGCAGGTCATGTTCGTGTGTATAGGGATCGCCTCGGGCCTTCTTTTGTTTGTGATCCGCACGCCCATCCTGTCTCTGTATAAGCTGGAGCCGGAGACCCGGCAGATGGCAGATCAGTTTCTGCGGATCCTGTGCATCGTCCTTGTCACCATGTCCTATCAGATGCCCACCAACACGGGCATCATCCGGGGCGGCGGAGACAGCCGGTTTATCATGAAGCTGGATCTGATCAGCATCTGGGGGATCGTGATCCCGCTGTCCTTTCTCATGGCGTTTGTCGTGAAGGCTTCGCCGCTCGTCGTGATCTGTTGTCTGAACGCCGACCAGGTCTTCAAGTGCGTCCCTGCGTTTATCAAGGTCAACTACGGGCACTGGGCCAAAAAACTGACACGGTAGACAGACGATCGGGAAAAGGGAAGAATTGACAAGCCGGCTCTCTGATGATAGTATTGGAGATTGAAGTTACTGTTTTTCAGCTTAGAAGAAGAGGGATATCCATGAAGATCGGTTGTGTGAAAGAAATCAAGAACAATGAGTATCGTGTCGGCCTGACGCCTGACAACGTCAAAGCCTATGTGGCAGCAGGCCATCATGTGTACATGGAAAAAGGCGCCGGCATCGGTTCCGGCTTTTCCGACAACGAATATGTGGACGCCGGAGCGAGCCTGATCGACAACGCCGCGGACGTCTGGCATCTGGTCGATATGATGATCAAGGTCAAGGAACCCCTGGAGGAGGAGTATCCGCTGTTCCACGACGGCCTGATCCTGTATACCTATCTGCATCTTGCTGCGGACAAGGGGCAGATGGACGCGCTTTTGAACGGCAAGGTCAAAGCGGTGGCCTACGAGACGATCCAGGAAGCAGACGGATCTCTGCCCTGCCTGGCTCCGATGAGCCAGATCGCCGGCCGTCTGTCCATCCAGGAAGGCGCCAAGTATCTTGAGAAAAAATTCGGAGGCGAGGGGATCCTGCTGGCAGGCGTACCCGGAACTCCCAAAGCCAACGTCGTCATTCTGGGCGGCGGCACCGTGGGCATGAACGCCTGCAAGATCGCTGTCGGCATGGGCGCCAACGTGAGCATCCTGGATGTCAACCTGAAAAGGCTGGAAGAGCTGGACAACATGTTCGGCGCGCATATCCAGACACTGGTGAGCACGGACTCCAACATCGAGAGAGTGCTGAAGGATGCCGATCTCGTGATCGGTTCCGTCCTGATCCCCGGAGGCTCCACTCCCAAGCTCTTCAAAAAGAAATATCTTCCTGAGATGAAGAACGGAGCCGTATTTGTGGACGTGGCGATCGACCAGGGCGGCTGCGGCGAGAGCAGCCATGTGACCACCCACGACGATCCGGTCTATAAACTGGAAGGAGTCGTACATTACTGTGTAGGCAATATGCCCGGCGCCGTTCCCAGGACCAGCACCATCGCTCTCACCAACGCAACGCTTAAGTATGGCCTTCAGATCGCGGCGGACGGACTGGAAGAAGCCTGCAGAAAGAGCGCGGTGATCAAGAGCGGCGTGAACTGTTATCTGGGAAAACTCACCAACAAAAATGTCGCGGATGCTCATGGATATGAGTATGTCGATCTTTGTGAGATCATGTAAGAAATGGAAAGGGACGGTTCAAGACGAACCGTCCCTTTGTGTGTATCGGGCTATTCCAGAGTCCCCAGCGCATTTGCGGCCATCTCAATAAAGACAGCATTGCTGGGACAGACAGCAAGCGGACTGCCGGCGATCTCTTCGAACCGGCTGCGATGTTCGATCCAGCATCGGGTGATGATGGTGCGGATATTGTTTTCCACACTCGTTTCCGTCACATGGAATCTGCGGCTTAAGGCAGGATAGATATCCTTGGTTATCAGAAAGGTTCTGCCCTCCATCTGCAGCAGAGCGACCATCCGGATGGCTTCCGCGAGGTACGGGTATCCCTTATACCGGTTGGATGCGCCGCAGTACCGGATCATTCGGTAGATCCGGCGCATGTTGATCTCCTGCATGCGGCCGTCTCCGGGAACGGGATCGGGTTCCGCTGCGGGGAAGGAAGACGTCCGGTTCTGTTCCTCCGTGATCCGTCTTTTTCTGGACTGGATCGCGTACGAGACGGAACGGAAATCTGCCGCCCTCCGGGCCGCGCTGTTTCTGCGGGTTCCTCTGTTCTGTCTGCTGGGTTTCATTCTGCTTCGGATCTTTGAAGAATCATTACCATCCTATTATGGAACAGATGACCATAGAATACAAGGGAAGTATACTTGACTTTACCCGAAAAAAAGTGCAAAATAGTCAGGTAAACATAAAACCGCTCCGGCCGGAAGGGGGAGAACGGGAGCTGGTTAGCGCCGGGACCTGAAAAAAGGTTGACGAGGATGGCGGTAATCGAAAGATTCGGCGGATGCCGTCACGGGGGCTGTGCCTCGAAAGGGAGATACAGAAAAAGCAGAATCAACACTGTAACAGAGGTTCTCCTGCCGCAGACATCATTGTTTTCAGGAAATATATAAAGGAGAGAAATCAATAATGAGAGTAGTTATTCAGGATAATTATGATAAAATGTGCAAATGGGCAGCCAACTATATCGCTGCAAAGATCAACGCCCACAAAGAGGACCGCCCCTTTGTGCTGGGTCTGCCCACCGGCTCTTCTCCCATCGGGGTTTACCAGGAACTGATCAAAAAGAACAAGGCCGGCGAGGTCTCTTTCCAGAACGTGGTGACCTTCAACATGGACGAATATCTGGGACTGCCCAGAGAGCATGATCAGAGCTACTGGTACTTCATGCATGACAATTTCTTTGATCATATCGAGATTCCGGCCGAGAATATCAATATCCTGAACGGAATGACCGATGATCCTGAAGCGGAATGCGCACGCTATGAAAAGAAGATCGCTTCCTACGGCGGCATCGACCTGTTTATGGGCGGCATCGGCGTAGACGGTCATCTGGCGTTCAACGAGCCCTATACTTCCCTTTCTTCACGGACGGGCGTCCGTGATCTGACCACCGACACACGCATCGTCAATTCCCGGTTCTTCGGAAATGATCCGGAAAAGGTTCCCGCCCAGGCACTGTCCGTAGGCATCGGCACCGTCACGGATTCCAAAGAAGTCCTGGTGCTGATCTCCGGCCACAACAAAGCCCGTGCCATGGCTGCCGTCGTGGAAGGCGGCGTGAGCCAGAGATGGACCTGCTCTGCCCTGCAGATGCATAACGGCGCGATCATCGCCTGCGATGAAGAGGCCTGCGGCGAACTGATGGTGGACACCTACAAGTACTTCCTGGATATCGAACGCAAGGAAAGACTGTAAATCGGCAAAGGAGACAGTATGGGTAAATATTTTGGAACAGACGGCTTCCGCGGTGAAGCCAACAAGAATCTGACTTTTGTACATGCGATCCAGATCGGCCGTTTTCTGGGCTGGTATTACGGCGCACGTCAGGGAAAAAAGGCGAAGATCGTGATCGGTAAAGACACACGCCGTTCCTCCTACATGTTCGAGTACGCGCTCTGCACAGGCCTGATGGCTTCCGGCGCGGATGCGTACATCATGCATGTCACCACGACGCCTTCGGTCGCATACATCACCCGTGTGGATGATTTCGACTGCGGCATCATGATCTCGGCTTCACACAATCCCTTCTATGACAACGGCATCAAGCTTCTCAACGGCAACGGGGAGAAGATGGACGAAGAGACCATCCTTGAGGTCGAAAAATACATCGACGGCGAGATAGAGGTCCCCATGGCGGAGCGCGCCGATATCGGCCGTACCGTCGACTATGTGGCCGGCCGCAACCGTTATATCGGCTACCTGATCTCCATGTCCAAGTTCAGCTTCAAGAACATAAAGGTCGGCCTGGACGTCGCAAACGGCGCGGCATGGCAGATCGCGAAAGGCGTTTTTGACGCGCTGGGAGCCAAGACTTATGTGATGAATGATGAACCGGACGGCCTGAACATCAACACTGACTGCGGAAGCACGCATATCGAACATCTGCAGAAGTTCGTGGTTGAAAAAGGCCTGGATGTCGGCTTTGCCTACGACGGCGACGCGGACCGCTGCCTCTGCGTAGATGAAAAAGGCAACGTGGTGACAGGCGATCATATCATGTACATCTATGGTCTGTACATGAAAGAGCGCGGCAAGCTTCTGAACAACAAGGTGGTCACCACCCTCATGTCCAACTTCGGTCTTTACAAGGCCCTTGAGAAAGCGGGCATCGAATATGACCAGACCAAGGTCGGCGACAAATATGTGTACGAAGACATGGTCAAATACGGCCACAGGATCGGCGGCGAACAGAGCGGACATATCATCTTCACGAAATATGCCACGACCGGCGACGGTATCCTGACAAGCCTCAAGCTTATGGAAGTCATGCTTGCCAAGAACAAGCCCATGAGCGAGCTGGCTGCCCCGGTGGTCTTCTATCCGCAGGTGCTCAAGAACGTCCGTGTTCACAGCAAACCGGACGCTCAGAATGATCCTGACGTGATCGCGGCAGTCGAGAGAGTAAAAACAGAACTGGGTGATGCCGGCCGCATCGTGGTACGTGAATCCGGCACCGAGCCGGTGATCCGCGTCATGGTGGAAGCGGGCACAGACGAGATCTGTGAAAAGTACGTAGACCAGGTGATCCAGGTGATCTCAGAAAAAGGACATATCGCAGAATGAAAAAACCAGCGCTTGTAGTCATGGCGGCGGGCATGGGCAGCCGTTATGGCGGTTTAAAACAGATCGATCCGGTGGACAGGGACGGACACATCATCATGGACTTTTCCATCTATGACGCCCTCCGCGCCGGTTTTGAAAAGGTCGTCTTTATCATCAAAAAAGAGAATGAAGCCATGTTCCGGGAAGCGATCGGCGACCGCATCGCTTCTCAGATGGAAGTACAGTATGTTTTTCAGGATCTGTACAACCTGCCGGAAGGCTTTTCGGTTCCCGAAGGACGCGTCAAACCCTGGGGAACAGGCCATGCGGTGCTGAGCTGCATCGATGTGATCGACGGTCCTTTCGCGGTCATCAACGCGGATGATTATTACGGTGTTCATGCGTTTCAGCTGGCTTATGATTTTCTGACATCATCCGAAGAAAATGATGAAAAGCTCCCGTACCGCTATGTCATGGTAGGGTATCAGCTGCAGAATACGCTGACAGACTTCGGGCACGTAGCCCGCGGAGTCTGTGTGACGGACGAGAAAGGCTTCCTGCAGAAGATCAATGAGCGCACGCATATCGAAAAACGTGACAACGGCGCCTTCTATACGGAAGATGACGGAGAGACCTGGAATGAACTCCCCATGGACTGTACCGTATCCATGAACATGTGGGGATTTTCAGCCTCCATCCTGCGGGAACTGCGGGACCGCTTCCCGGTCTTCCTGCAGAAGAGCCTGAAAGAAAATCCTTTAAAATGTGAGTATTTTCTGCCCTTTGTGGTGGATGAGCTGCTGCAGGAGAAAAAAGCAACAGTGCAGGTCGTGACTTCGCCGGACCGCTGGCATGGCGTCACCTATAAGGAGGACAAGCCGGCTGTGATGGCGGCCATTCAGGCACTGAAGGATCAGGGACTGTATAAGTTCTGAAACAGATCAATCTGACAGGAGGAAAAGACTATGGCAATCCTGGTGACAGGCGGCGCCGGCTATATCGGCAGCCACACGGTGGTCGAGCTGCAGAACGCAGGCTACGACGTGGTCGTGATCGACAACCTTTCAAATTCGAGCGAAAAATCCCTGGAGCGGGTCGAAAAGATCACCGGGAAACCGGTCCGCTTTTACAAAACCGACATCCGGGACAGAGAAGGGCTGGAAGAGATCTTTGCGAAAGAAGAGCTCACTTCCTGCATTCATTTTGCCGGCCTCAAGGCGGTAGGCGAGTCGGTCGCGAAGCCCTGGGAGTATTATGAAAACAACATCGCCGGGACACTGACTCTGGTGGATGTGATGCGGAAGAACAACTGCAAGAACATCATCTTTTCCTCGTCCGCTACGGTATATGGGGATCCGGCGTTTATCCCCATCACCGAAGAATGTCCGAAAGGACAGTGCACAAACCCCTACGGCTGGACCAAGTCCATGCTGGAACAGATCCTTTCCGACATCCAGAAGGCCGATCCGGAATGGAACGTAGTGCTGCTGCGGTACTTTAACCCCATCGGAGCACACAAGAGCGGTACCATCGGAGAGAATCCCAATGGCATTCCCAACAATCTGATGCCGTACATCACACAGGTGGCGGTAGGCAGGCTCTCCGAGCTCGGCGTGTTCGGCGACGACTATGACACCCCGGACGGCACCGGCGTGCGCGATTATATCCATGTGGTGGATCTGGCGAAAGGCCATGTCAAAGCCCTGAAGAAGCTGGAAGATCATTCCGGACTGAACATCTACAATCTCGGAACGGGACAGGGATACAGCGTGCTGGATATCGTCAGAAACTTTGAGGAGGCCACCGGCGTAAAGATCCCGTATGTGATCAAACCGAGACGGCCCGGCGATATCGCCACCTGCTATGCGGACGCCACAAAGGCAAAAGAAGAGCTCGGCTGGGTCGCGGAAAACGGGATCCGGGAGATGTGCGCCGATTCCTGGAACTGGCAGTCCCACAACCCGAACGGTTATGAATGATCAGATCATATAAAGCAGTAAACAAAAGAAGAAACCCCGGCTTAAACGCCGAGGTTTCTTTGTTTTTCAAATTTGGGTTCGCAGGTGATCTCGATGCCGAGACGCCTGAATTCCTGGATATCGACTGCGGACAGCAGCACGGAGGAATGAGCCTGGCAGCCTTTCAGTCTGGGGATCTGTTCCAGAGCGCGGCGCGCTTCGGGACTGTCCGCGGCGCTGATGGAGAGGGCGATGAGCGTTTCATCTGTGTGCAGGCGCGGGTTTTTGCTGCCGAGATAGGCGGTCTTCAGGGTCTGGATGGGCCGGAGGGCATCCGGTGAGATGACCTTCGTGGCATGATCCACTTCGGCAAGCACCTTGAGCGCGTTCAACAGGAGCGCGGAAGAGGAACCCAGAAGATCGGAGGTCTTTCCGTGGACGATCTTTCCGTCGGGGAGTTCCAGGGCGGCGGAGGGGCCGCCGGTCCGCTTTTCGCATTCCATCGCGACGCTCACCACGCGGCGGTCGGAGAGCCTGGCGTGGGCCTGCCCCAGGAGAAGCTCGATCTTGTAGGCTTCCTCCTCCTTGCCGGTGCCGGACACCAGAGCGTCCATGCTCTTATAGTAGCGGCGGATGATCTCCTGGCGGGAAGCTTCCTGGCAGACTTCGTCATCGATGATGCAGTTTCCGGCCATGTTGACGCCCATGTCCGTCGGGGACTTGTAGGGGCAGGAGCCGGTGATGCGTTCGAACATGGCCTGCAGGACAGGGAAGATCTCAACGTCACGGTTGTAGTTGACGGTGGTGACCCCGTAGGCATCCAGATGGAAGGGGTCGATCATGTTGACGTCGTTCAGGTCCGCGGTCGCCGCTTCATAGGCCAGATTGACCGGATGCTTGAGCGGAAGGTTCCAGATGGGGAAGGTCTCAAACTTGGCGTAGCCGGCGCGGACGCCGCGTTTGTATTCGTGATAGACCTGCGAAAGGCAGGTGGCCATCTTGCCGCTGCCGGGACCGGGAGCGGTCACGACGACGAGAGGCCGGGTGGTCTCGATATAATCGTTTTTGCCGTAGCCCTCGTCGCTCACGATGAGGGATGTGTTGCTGGGGTAGCCGGGAATGATATAGTGCAGATAGACGCGGATGCCCAGTTTTTCAAGATATTTGCGGAAAGTATCGGCGCCTTCCTGCCCGCTGTACTGCGTGATGCAGACGCTGCTGACATAGAGGCCCCGCTGGGAAAACTCATCCATCAGGCGCAGCACGTCGGCGTCGTAGGTGATGCCGAGGTCCCCGCGGACTTTGTTTTTATCGATATCGGAGGCGTTGATCACGATGACGATCTCGGCCTGGGAGGCGACCTGCATCAGCATCCGGAGCTTGCTGTCCGGCTCGAAGCCAGGCAGGACCCGGGAGGCATGATAGTCGTCGAACAGCTTGCCGCCGAATTCCAGGTAGAGTTTGTCTCCAAATTGGCTGATCCGTTCCAGAATGTGTTCCGACTGCATCTTCAGGTACTTTTCGTTATCAAATCCGATCTTCATCTTGCGCTTTCCCTTTCTGCTCGTTTTCACAACATACCCAGTATACACCAAATGCACCGCGGTTACAAGAATTGTCCCTATTGATTTATTTCGAATTTCTCATTATAATATTGTCCATATTACAAGGAGGACTAAAATGGACAATCATAAAGATGGCTATGACAATAATCAGGGTCCCGGAAGGAACAACAGACCGGCCGGGAACAAACAGTCGATCTTTGCGTTTCTGATCTGTCTTCTGGTCACGCTGGTCTGCTTCAGCCTGTTCACCAACATGCTGCGGGATAATTCCAGCGAGATCACATATGACAAGTTTATAGAGATGATCGAAAAAGGACAGATCAAGGAGGTCGTTCTGGAATCGGATACCGTACAGATCACCCCGAAGAGCGGCGTAGGCCTTTACGATACCGTGTACTTTACCAACCGTCTGGAGGACGCGACGGCGCTGACCGAGCGTCTGGCGGGGACCGGCATCATCTTCAAGGCGGAATCCCCCGATGTGCTGGGCGAGTTCCTGGGAATGCTGCTTTCGGTGCTCCTGCCGACGGCGCTTCTGTTCGGCATGATGATGCTGTTTATGCGCCGCGTCAGCAAATCAGGCGGCGGAGGCATCATGGGCGTCGGCAAGAGCCGCGCCAAGGCCTATATTCAGCGTGAGACCGGCGTCACCTTCAAGGACGTAGCCGGGGAAGAAGAAGCGAAAGAGTCTCTGCAGGAGGTCGTGGATTTCCTGCACAATCCTGGCAAATACACCACCATCGGAGCCAAGCTCCCCAAAGGCGCTCTTCTGGTCGGCCCTCCCGGCACCGGAAAGACGCTTCTGGCCAAAGCCGTCGCGGGGGAAGCCCATGTGCCCTTCTTCTCGCTCTCCGGCTCTGAATTTGTGGAGATGTTCGTGGGCGTCGGCGCGTCCCGCGTGCGCGACCTTTTTGAAGAAGCGAAAAAGAACGCTCCCTGTATCGTTTTCATCGATGAGATCGACGCGATCGGCAAGACCCGTGACGCGCATTACGGCGGCGGCAACGATGAGAGAGAGCAGACCCTGAACCAGCTGCTGGCCGAGATGGACGGCTTCGAGCCCTCCAAAGGCCTTCTGATCCTGGCGGCCACCAACCGTCCGGAGGTGCTGGACCCGGCGCTCCTTCGTCCGGGCCGTTTTGACCGCCGCGTCATCGTGGACCGGCCGGATCTGAAGGGCCGTGTGGACATCCTCAAAGTCCACGCAAAGGACGTGCTGCTGGATGAGACCGTTGATTTCGACGCCATCGCTCTGGCTACCTCGGGCGCAGTGGGTTCCGACCTTGCCAACATGATCAACGAGGCGGCCATCCTGGCGGTCAAAAACGGCCGCAAGGCAGTCTCGCAGAAAGACCTTTTCGAATCCGTGGAAGTGGTCCTGGTCGGCAAGGAAAAGAAGGACCGTATCCTGAGCGCGGAGGAACGGCGCATCGTATCGTACCACGAGGTGGGCCACGCGCTGGTGAGCGCCCTGCAGAAGGACGCCGAGCCCGTGCAGAAGATCACCATCGTTCCGCGTACCATGGGCGCCCTCGGCTATGTGATGCAGGTGCCCGAGGAAGAAAAATATCTGAACACCAAAAAAGAGCTGGAGGCCATGCTGGTCGGATATCTGGGCGGCCGCGCGGCGGAGGAGATCGTCTTCGACACCGTCACCACGGGAGCTGCAAACGATATCGAGCAGGCCACAAAGGTGGCCCGCGCCATGATCACCCAGTACGGCATGTCGGATAAATTCGGCCTTATGGGTCTCGCGACTGTAGAGAACCAGTATCTGACCGGGCGGGCTGTCCTGAACTGCGGCGATGATACCGCCACGGAAGTGGACAACGAAGTGATGAAGCTTCTCCACGCTTCCTACGCGGAGGCAAAGCGCCTGCTCAGTGCGCACAGGGAAGCTCTTGACAAGATCGCGGAGTATCTGATCCGCAGAGAGACCATCACGGGCAAGGAATTCATGAAGATCTTCCGCGCAGTGGAGGCAGGCCAGGAGGTTCCGGATAATCTGGACGAGCTGGATGCTGCGGAGAGCGGTAAGGAATCCGCTGTTCAGGCGGAAGCCGTACAGAACGCAGCTTCTCCTGTGACAGAGGAGAACCAGCCGGTACAGAATGCATCTGCTGCGGAAGAAGATGCACAGGCCGTACAGAACGCAGCTTCTCCTGTGACAGAGGAGAACCAGCCGGTACAGAATGCATCTCCTGTTGAAGAAGATGCACAGACCGTACAGACCACTCCTCCCGCTGAAGAAGAAGTCAGCGATCTTCCTCCCGTGGATGACAGCGAGGCCTGAGCAAAAATGGCATCGACGTTCAATATCGAAGAGGAACTCAAAAAACTGCCGGCGCGGCCGGGCGTCTATATCATGCACGACGAAAAGGACGCCATCATCTATGTCGGAAAAGCGGTCAGCCTGAAAAACCGTGTCCGTCAGTATTTTCAATCCAGCCGGAACAAGGGCGTCAAGATCGAACAGATGGTCACCCACATTTCGCGCTTTGAGTACATCGTGACGGATTCCGAGCTGGAAGCGCTGGTGCTGGAGAGCAACCTGATCAAGGAACACAGGCCCAAATACAACACCATGCTGAAGGATGACAAAAGTTATCCCTTCATCAAGGTCACGTTGAATGAAGCCTATCCGCGGATCCTGTTCGCCCGCCAGATGAAAAAAGACAAATGTAAATATTACGGGCCTTACACCAGCGGCACAGCCGTCAGAGATGTGATCGAGCTGGTGCGGCGCCTGTTCCAGGTGCGTTCCTGCAGCCGTTCCCTTCCGCGGGATTTCGGCAAGGAGCGCCCTTGTCTCAACTATCATATGAAACAATGCACCGCCCCCTGTACGGGCAAAGTATCTCAGGAGGAGTACCGCAGGCACGTGGACGCTGCCATCCGTTTTCTGAACGGAGACACCGAGGAGACGATACAGGATCTGACCGGGAGGATGCAGAAGGCTTCGGAGGAGCTCCGGTTTGAGGAGGCGATGGAGCTCAGGGATCTGATCGGAAACATCCGTCGGATCGGCGAAAGGCAGAAGATCACAGCCTATGGCGAAGAAGACCGGGACGTGATCGCCTGCGCCATGGAGGAAAACCAGGATCTGCACGACCAGGAAGCCGTTGTCCAGGTCTTTTTCATCCGCGGCGGCCGTCTGATCGGGCGGGAGCATTTCTACCTGCGTGTAGCCAGAGGCGACGGCAAAAAACAGGTCCTGGAAAGCTTTGTCAAGCAGTACTATACCGGCACGCCTTTCATCCCGCGGGAGATCATGCTGCAGACCTCGATCGACGATCCGTCCGTTGTGGAGGAATGGCTGGGAAGCCGGCGCGGTCAGAAGGTCCACATCCTGGTCCCGCAGAAAGGGACCCGTGAAAAGCTGATCGCTCTTGCGGCGGAGAACGCGCGCATGGTCCTCGAAAAGGACAAAGAGCGGATCCGCAGAGAAGAGGGACGTACCATCGGCGCTGTCCGGGAGATCGAGGACTGGCTTTCACTCTCCGGCCTGGACCGGATGGAAGCCTACGATATCTCCAACATCAGCGGCTTTGCTTCCGTCGGTTCCATGGTGGTCTACGAAAAAGGCAGACCCAAACGGAGTGATTACCGTAAGTTCAAGCTCCGGACAGTTCAGGGCCCCAACGATTATGCCTCCATGGAGGAGGTGCTCACCCGCCGCTTCACACATGACAGCAACGGGGAATACGACAGCTTTGAACGAAAGCCGGATCTGATCCTGATGGACGGCGGCAGAGGACAGGTCAATATCTGCAGCCGCGTGTTGGCTGAACTGGGACTTTCGATCCCGGTCTGCGGCATGGTGAAGGATGACCGCCACCGGACCCGCGGACTGTATTTCAACAACGTGGAGATCCCGATCGACACAAACAGCGAGGGCTTCCGTCTCATCACACGTATCCAGGACGAAGCGCACCGCTTTGCCATCGAATACCACCGGTCCCTCCGCAGCAAGGAGCAGGTACATTCGGTGCTGGATGATATTCCGGGCATCGGAGACAACCGGAGAAAAGCGCTGATGCGCCGCTTCCGCGATCTGGAAGCCATCCGGGACGCAACGCTTGAGGAACTCGCAGAAACCGAAAGCATGAACCGGAAAAGCGCGCAGCAGGTGTACGGCTTTTTCCATCCGGAGAACGCTTCGGACACTGATGAAAAGGAGAAAACAGTATGAATGGCGTGCAGCTTACCAGTATGGTAGAGGAGTTGAACCTTTCCAACCTGACGCCGGAGATCGACCTCTCCGGTATCCTGATCACCACAGCGGAGATCAACCGGCCGGCGCTGCAGCTGACCGGTTACCTGGCGCATTTCGCAAATAAAAGGGTGCAGATCATCGGCTATGTGGAATACACCTATCTGATGCAGCTGAGCGAGGAAGAGCGCGCATTCAAATACGAGCGCTTTATCTCCAGCAAGATCCCGTGCGTCATATTCAGCACCATGACGAGTCCTTCGCAGGATATGATCGACCTGGCGCTCAAGTACAATGTTCCGACTTTTGTGACTGAAAAGACCACATCCAGCTTTATGGCGGAGATCATCCGCTGGCTGGGCGTACAGCTGGCTCCGTGCATTTCGATCCACGGTGTCCTGGTAGATGTGTTCGGCGAGGGCATCCTGATCATCGGGGAAAGCGGGATCGGCAAGAGCGAGGCGGCTCTGGAGCTCATCAAGAGAGGACACCGTCTCGTGAGCGACGATGTGGTAGAGCTTCGGAAGGTGAGCGACGTGACGCTGGTAGGCAGCGCGCCGGATATCACAAGACATTTCATCGAGCTGAGAGGCATCGGGATCATTGACGTCAAGACCTTATTCGGGGTGGAATCCGTCAAGGACACCCAGGCCGTGGATCTGGTGATCAAGCTGGAAGAGTGGGACAAGGATAAAGAGTACGACAGGCTTGGCGTGAACGACGAGTACATCGAATATCTGGGCAACCGGATCGTCTGTCACTCGATCCCGATCCGGCCCGGGCGGAACCTGGCCATCATCGTGGAGTCGGCCGCTGTAAACCACAGACAGAAGAAGATGGGATATAATGCGGCGGAGGAGCTGTATAAACGTGTGCAGGCGAATATTGCACGCAAGCGCTCCGAGAACGAAAGATCGTGAATATACGGACGTTTTCATAAAAAAGCAGACAAAAGCAGACAAAAGCAGACAAAAGCAGGGGGGATGATCTTCATGGATCATCCCCCCTGCTTTTTGTCTGTCAGTAGTAAATGATGTCTCCCGTAGTGGTACCGGTATCTGTGTACGCGTTAGGATCTGTGTATACGTTGGGATCCGTATAAGCATTGGGATCCGTATAAGCATTGGGATCCGTGTACGCATTGGGATCAACGTAGGTCGTCTCTTCATATGTGATGACCGGCGTCGGCGTGGGAGCATAGTAAGTATAAGCCGGTTTGTAAGTCAGGTAGCTGTGGATGTCGCAGTCTTCCTCCGGGAAGGTGCCTGCGTCAAAGTACTCTGTAATGGTGGGACAGTAGACGTTCGGAAGCTTGCCGGACGTGCTGCAGACGGTGCCCGAGATCACGGAAGCCGGCATCTCGAATTCTCTGGGCTCGAGACCTTCGTGGAGGCGGTTCATGACCTTTTTCCAGAGGTTCTTGTGGAATTCACGGGCCGATTCCGGGAGCTTCTCGTTGTTGTCATAGCCGGACCATACCGCGCAGGTATAATACGGCGTAAAGCCTACGAACCAGAGATCGTTATACGCATCGGTGGTACCGGTCTTGCCCGCGGCGGGCATGTTATCCAGCTGGCAGGCGGTTCCGGTGCCCTGCGCAATGACATCCTGCATCGCGCTGGTCAGGAGCCATGCGGTGCTTTCTTTGATGACGGAGCGGCTGACCGGCGTATTGTCGATCAGAACATTGCCGTTATGATCGAGGATCTGTGTATAGTAGATGGGCTTGATGTAGCGCCCGCCGTTTGCGATGGCTGCATAAGCCGCGCAGAGCTCCACATTGGTGACGCCCTTGGTAATACCGCCGATGGCGGTGGCCAGGTTGGCGTCGCTCCATACGTTGCCGTCGGAGTCGGTGTCGGCCTCTGTGCCGTGAGCCAGGGTGGTAAAGCCGAAATTGTCCAGATACTTAAGGCCGAGTTCCGGGGTGATCTCTTCCAGACACTTGACGGCTACCACGTTGACAGAGTGGATGATCGCGTTGCGGATGGTGGTCAGGCCTCCGTAGGTACGGCTCGCGTTGTTGACCGGAGAACCGTCCGGGTAGTTGTATTCCTCATCCATGTAGGTGGAAGCCAGGGTCTTGCCGCCCACATCCAGGGCCGGCGCGTAGGTCGAAACGATCTTGAAGGTGGAACCTGGCTGCCGGGTGGTGTCGGTGGCACGGTTGAGGGTCAGGCTGGCCGTCTTCCGCCCGCGTCCGCCGATGAGCGCCTTGACGTAGCCGGTATGCTGGTCGATGATGCTCATGGAAGACTGCGGCTGGGGCGCAAAGCTGATGCGCTCCGCCACTTCTTTGACGCCGCTGGAGAGGATGGTCTTTTTATACTGGTCCACATATGACTGGCCTTCCTCCGGAGAGGAGAAGAGCAGGTCGAATGTTGGATCCGATTCCTGGAAATAGTTCCGCAGCATCTCTTTGGAGTAGTGGATCTGCTTGCCGGTGGAATCCTCCACGGTGTAGGCGAAGTCCAGAGCGTAGAGCGTGTCTGCGGGGAAGTTTTCCGTGTTGGCGTATTCCTCGTCCAGGATCTTCTGGATGTCGGGATCCTGGGTGGTCATGATGCTTAAGCCGCCGCTGTACAGCATGTTGCGGGCCTGCGTCTTGGTGTAGCCTTTGATGTTCATCAGGTCGTTGATGACCTGGTCGGTCAGTTCATCTTCAAAGTAGGTGTAGACCTTGCTGGTGGTCCGGGACTGGGCCTCCTGCGCCTCCACGATGCGGGGATAGACGTCGTCCGAGAGGGCTTCGTCAAACTGTTCCTGGGTGATATAGCCCTGATCCCGCATGTGTTCCAGGACGTCCTTTTTACGTCTGGCGTTGTCCTTTGGATTTTCGATGGGATTGTATTTGGTCGGGTTCTGGGTGATGCCGGCGAGCGTCGCGCATTCCGACAGAGTCAGATCCCATACATCCTTGTTGAAGTACTGCCGGGCGGCAGCCTGTACGCCGTAAGCGCCGGCGCCCAGGTTGATGGTGTTCAGGTAGTTTTCGAGGATGACGTTTTTGTCCCCGATCTTGTCTTCGATCTGGATGGCAAGATACTGCTCCTGGAATTTACGGGCAAATTTCTCAAGCCAGGAGGACTCGGTCGTCCAGTTGACAAAGACGTTGTTCTTTAATAACTGCTGCGTGATGGTGCTGGCGCCTTCGGACAGGGAGCGCGTCATGACGTCTTTTACAAGGGCACGAAGAATGCCCTTCACGTCGATGCCGTTATGTTCGTAAAACCGTTCGTCCTCGATGGCGACCACCGCATGCTGCAGGTCCTCCGGTATCTGGTCGATGGAGACCGGAAGGCGGTTGGCGTTGGGAGCAGCCAGCTTGCGGATCTGGTTGCCGTTTTCGTCATAGAGGAAGGACGCATAGCCGAGAGGCATGATATCAATATCCTCAACGTCGGGCGCGTTGTCGATAACGCCGCGGAAAGAACCAAGTCCCAGACATCCGATGACGAGGATGAGGGCGATGAGGCCCAGGAACATCATGCGGATGAAGGAGACGTGGGCACGTTTCCCCATCATGGAGGAACGCGAGATCAGCGATTCGCGCCGGCGGGAGGTAGCTTTTCTGCCATAATCCATGGATTGATCCCCCTTTAACCTGTATATTATAACAAAGAAAAGTACGCAAGTAAAGCACGGGATGGTTTTTTCCCGGCCTCTATGATACACTATGATCAGAAAGATTTGTAATCAGGAATTGCCGGAGGAGCATATGGACGAGAGGATCTGCACAGTCTATCAGGGGGGACAGGGCGAGATCGTGGAAAAAAAGTCACGGTTCATCGCGACGGTCCGTCCGGTGAACACGGAGGAAGAAGCGGTTTCCTTTGTGGAAGAAATGAAGAAAAAATACTGGGACGCAAGGCATAACTGTCATGCGTTTACGGTGGGAGACCACCGGGAGTTTACAAGATCCAGCGATGACGGGGAGCCTTCCGGAACGGCGGGACGTCCCATGCTGGACGTGCTGCTCGGAGAAAACCTGTACAACACGGCCGTGGTGGTGACACGGTATTTCGGAGGCGTCCTCCTCGGGACGGGCGGCCTTGTCCGGGCTTATTCCGCCGCTGTGCAGGAAGGGCTCCGGAATTCTGTGATCATAGAAAAAAAACAGGGGATCCTGCTGAAGGTCGATACCGATTACCAGGGGCTGGGCAAGATCCAGTACATCTCTTCGGAGCGGGGGATCTTTGTGCAGAACGTTTTCTATACAGATGCGGTATCCATGGAACTCCTGGTGCCCTCGGAAGCGTACGGAAGCTTCGTCAAAGCCGTCACGGAAGCGACCTCCGGACGCGCGGGGATGGAGAAAATAAAAGACCTCTGCTATGCCGTGATCGACGGCAAAGCAGAGGTGCTGTAAAACTTTACGCCTTCTGAGGTTCCGGATAGTCGACCCCGAAGGTCTCCACGGTCATGGAGCGGATCTTCTGCGCTGTAAGGGGACGGTCACGATAGTCGGTGTCGCACTGCGCGATCTTGTCTACGATATCCAGGCCTTCGGTGATCTTTCCGAAAGCTGCGTAGGCGCCGTCCAGATGGGGAGAAGTCTTGTGCATGATGAAGAACTGGCTCCCTGCAGAGTCCGGATGCATGGCGCGGGCCATGGACAGGACGCCTTCCGTGTGGCGCAGATCGTTTGCAAAACCGTTCTGGCTGAATTCGCCCTTGATCTGGTATCCGGGTCCGCCGGTACCGATACCGTCCGGGCAGCCGCCCTGGATCATGAAACCGTTTATGACACGGTGGAAGATCAGGCCGTCATAGAAGCCTTTTTTTACCAGGCTGATAAAGTTGTTGACTGTGTTGGGGGCGATCTGCGGGTAAAGCTCCGCCTTCATCACATCGCCGTTTTCCATGGTGATCGTTACAATGGGATTTGCCATAGAGGGATTCTCCTTTCAGGGAATTTAGGTTGTATTTCGTTCAGGAGTCTATTATAATATGACAAGCCGACAGTATGCAAGGAAAAGAGGAATCTTATGACGATCGATAGCTATTCTCCCGAAGAGACTTTCCTGGCCGGAAAGCGTCTGGGAGAGAACGCCTCATCCGGACTGATCTGTACGCTGTCCGGAGATCTGGGCGTCGGAAAGACTGTTTTTATCAAGGGCGTGGCGGCAGGCCTTGGGATCGCCGAGCCGGTGGTCAGCCCGACCTTTACCATAGTGCAGGAATACAGAGAGGGTCGTCTTCCTCTCTTTCACTTTGACGTATACCGCATCGAAGATGTGGATGAGATGGAAGAGATCGGATATGACGACTACTTTTTCGGAGACGGTGTCTGCATGATCGAATGGCCGGAACGGATCCTGGAGATCCTTCCCCCGGACCATATGGAGGTCACGATCGAAAAGGACCTCACAAAAGGCACGGACTACCGAAGAATATCCATCAAAGGAGAATCAGATGAAAATACTAGCGCTTGACAGTTCGGGAAATGTGGCGACCGTCTCCCTCCTGCAGGATGATATCCTGCTCTCGGAATACACGATCGACCACAAAAAGACTCATTCCCAGACGCTCCTCCCCATGCTGGACGAGATCATGCGGCGGGTCGAATTCCCGCTGGAGTCGATCGACGCCATCGCGGTGGCAAAAGGCCCGGGCTCCTTTACAGGCCTCCGGATCGGAGCGGCGACGGCAAAAGGTCTGGGCCTTGCGCTCGACAAACCGCTGATCCCCGTTCCCACCACGGCAGCCATGGCCTGTCTGCTCTGGGATCATCCGGGGATCGTCTGCCCCATCATGGACGCAAGAAGATCCCAGGTTTACACCGGCATCTATCGTTTTGCCGACGGACGGCTGGAGACGGTGGAAGATCAGATGGCGCTTCCGATCGAAGAGCTTCTTATAAAACTGAACGCCCGGCAGGAACCGGTCGCCTTCCTGGGCGACGGCGTGCCTGTTTTTGAAAAGCAGATCAGGGAGGGGATGAAGGTCCCCTGCAGCTTTGCTCCTGCCCATCTGAACCGCCAGAGAGCCGGCGCTGTCGCCTGGCTCGGCGCTCAGCTCTTCCGGCAGGGCATCTATGAAACCGCGGCCGACCACCGCCCGGATTACCTGCGGGTATCCCAGGCGGAACGCGAACGCGCCGCCCGCCTCGCCAAAGAAAAAGAGGGACAAGACAGATGACGGTCCGCGTGATGGAGACAGAAGATCTCGACTCCGTGATGGAGATCGAAAACGAAGCCTTTTCGCCGCCCTGGACAAAGGAAGGCTTTTTCACATTCCTGATCCGGGAAGATACTCTCTTCCTGACAGCCGAAGACAAAAGCGGGATCGTAGGCTACGCAGGCCTCCTGATGGTTCTCGACGAAGCCGAGATCCTCAACATAGCCGTCCGCCATGACCGCAGGAAAGAAGGCATCGGACACTTTCTGATGCAGAGCCTCCTTCTCCTCTCCGGAGAATCCGGCATCCATACCATCCATCTGGAAGTCCGAGAAAGCAACCACTCCGCCCGCCGGCTCTACGCCCGACACGGCTTCAAAGAAGTCGGCCTCCGAAGATCCTACTACACCGACCCAACAGAAGACGCGGTCCTCATGACCCGACAGTCAGAATGAAAAACTCTGTCTTAACCATGCGATCGCAACAGATCAGATCTCATACAAAACCAGGCCACCCTAAGATCATAACCACTTCCCTTTCTGTTCCATCACCGCTCAACGATGTATACGGCCATTTACAGCCTGCAGTGAGTGAGCGTTGAGGACGGCCCGTGCGGAGAATTGCTTCCGCAGGTGTACGGCTTCGAGACGGATTCGCGCCGTCAGAATGTCCGCGCATGGAAGACACACCTGCTCTTACAGGCACGGACATTCCGACGACGCAAGTCCGGTGAGGGACGAACAACGCGGAGCAACTCTCCGCACGGCCCGCCCCAACGTTCACGGACTACATTAGTACTTATTTTAATGAATAATGAACAGGAGATTATACAATGCTGGATGTATGCCTGCTGGGATGCGGCGGCATGATGCCTCTTCCCAGAAGATGGCTCACGGCCCTGATGACCCGCTACAATGGCAGCAGCCTTCTGATCGACTGCGGCGAAGGCACGCAGGTGGCGATCAAAGAAAAGGGCTGGAGCTTCAAACCCATCGACGTGATCTGCTTTACGCACTATCACGGCGATCACATCAGCGGCCTCCCCGGCCTTCTGCTCACCATGGGCAACGCAGACCGGACAGAACCCCTGACCCTCATCGGCCCTAAAGGACTGGAACGGGTGGTGAATGCCCTGCGCGTGATCGCCCCCGAGCTCCCCTTCCCGATCGAGTATGTCGAGATCAACGGACCCGAACAGGTTTTTGAATACGCAGGATACAGGATCACGGCCTTCAAAGTGAATCACAACGTCCTCTGCTATGGCTATCGTCTGGAGATCCTGCGGCAGGGCCGGTTCTCTCCGGAACGCGCCAGAGAGCAGGATATCCCCTTAAAGCTCTGGAATCCGCTCCAGAAAGGAGAGACCATCGAGCAGGACGGCCGCGTCTACACGCCGGACATGGTGCTGGGCCCCGCCCGGAAAGGCATCACCGTCACTTACACGACGGATACCCGCCCCACGGACTCCATCGTAAAACATGCGTCCGGCGCAGACCTCTTTATCTGCGAAGGCATGTACGGAGAAGAAGACCGTATGGACAAGGCAAAAGAACATAAGCATATGACCTTTACAGAAGCAGCGGTGCTGGCTAGGGATGCCGGAGCAAGAGAGCTGTGGCTCACCCATTACAGTCCGTCCCTGATCCGCCCGGATGACTATATGGACGACGTCCGCGCGATCTTTCCAAACGCTTTTCCCGGAAAGGACGGAAAAAGCGTCGACATGATGTTCGAAGAGGAATAAACAGAAACATGGAAAAAGAAATTCTGATACTCGCGATCGAAAGCTCCTGCGACGAAACGGCTGCCGCAGTCGTCAGAAACGGGAGAGAGGTCCTGTCCAATGTGATCTCTTCCCAGATCGACCTGCACACCCTGTACGGCGGCGTGGTGCCGGAGATCGCATCGAGAAAACATATCGAAAGGATCAACCAGGTGATCACCCAGGCGCTTCTGGAAGCTTCCTGCACGCTGCAGGACCTGGACTGTATCGGCGTGACGTACGGGCCCGGTCTGGTGGGCGCCCTGCTGGTCGGGGTGGCAGAAGCCAAGGCGATCGCCTACGCCGCACACCTTCCGCTGGTAGGCGTGCATCATATCGAGGGCCATGTGTCCGCAAACTATATTGAACATCCGGACCTGGAACCGCCGTTTTTATGTCTGATCGTTTCGGGCGGGCACACCCACCTGGTGATCGTAAAGGATTACGGCGTGTTCGAGATCCTGGGAAGGACCCGGGACGACGCCGCCGGCGAAGCCTTCGACAAGGTCGCGCGCGCCATCGGCCTCGGCTATCCCGGCGGTCCCAAGATCGACCGCGTCTCCCGGGAGGGCGATCCGGACGCAGTCTTCTTCCCCCAGGGAAAGCTGGAGGACAACCCCTATGATTTCAGCTTCAGCGGGGTCAAATCCGCTGTGCTGAACTATCTGAACCATGCACAGATGACCGGCGAGACGATCCGCCAGGCGGACATCGCCGCCTCCTTTCAGAAATCGGTCGTTTCGGTGCTGGTGTCGCACACCATGCAGGCTGCCGAAGACTTCGGCATGGACCGGGTAGCCATTGCGGGCGGCGTGGCTTCCAACGCGTCCCTGCGTGCGGCCATGGAAGAAGCCTGCCGGGAAAAAGGATATCGCTTTTACCGTCCATCCCCCATCCTGTGTACGGACAATGCAGCCATGATCGGCTGTGCGGCTTACTATGAATTCCTGAAGGGGACCAGGCACGGATGGGATCTGAATGCGGTGCCCAATCTCCGGCTGGGAGAACGATGATGAAAAAAAAGGATAAGTGTACGGCCATCGTGCTGGCGGCAGGACGGGGAAGCCGCATGGGAACGGATACAAGAAAACAGTTTCTGGAACTCGGGGGAAGACCGCTGGTCTGTTATTCGCTTTCCTGCCTGCAGGATTCCGCACAGATCGACGAGATCATTCTGGTGACCTCCGACGACTGTATCGACTGGTGCCGGCAGGAGATCGTGGAAAAATACGGATACGACAAGGTCCGCTCCGTCGTTCCGGGAGGAAAAGAACGGTATGACTCGGTTGAAGCCGGACTTGCCGCCTGTACGGACACGGCCATCGTTTTGGTCCATGACAGCGCAAGGCCTTTTCTGACGGAAGAGATCCTGGAGAACGGCCTGCGCGCCGTACAGAAGACCGGCGCCTGTGTGACTGCGGTCCCGTCGAAGGATACGGTCAAGCTTTCCGGAGAAGACGGATATGTGGCGGAGACTCCCGCGCGGGACAGGGTGTGGATCATCCAGACCCCGCAGATATTCCGTTATGATCTGCTGACAGAAGCGTATAAAACCTGCAGGGAGAAGGGGATGCAGGACATCACGGACGATGCCATGGTGGTGGAACGAGGCTCGGAAGCCAGAATCGCCTTTGCCATGGGCAGCTACGAAAACATCAAGATCACAACGCCATCTGATCTTTTGCTGGCTGAGATGTTCCGGAGGAAAGTATGAAAGAAAACTTCATGCCTGTTTGTGAAAATGTCCTTGCGGGCAGGCGTTTTCATGGCACGGGAGATGTGAAAAAGAAAACAGCGATCGTGTTTATCCTGATCGTTATGGCGCTGCTTATGAACGGCGCTTCTGTATCTGCGGCGGGAGAGACGGCCGTGCCGGATGCGGACTGGACCGTGCTGATCTATCTTTGCGGGAGCGACCTGGAAACCAGGGACGGGATGGCGAGCTACAATCTGCATGAGATCATGTCGTGCGAGCAGCCCTCTTATACCACAAAGCTGAATGAGGAGACGCACGTCTTTGAAAGGACGGAGCTGGAGCCGGAGGTCAACGTTGTGGTGGAGACGGGCGGCGCGAAGGAGTGGCACAACGACGAGGAGAACGCCCCATGGGGCCTTGAGATCGCCTCTGACCGGCTGCAGCGGTATGTGCTTTCTCACGACAAAAACGAAGAAGGTTTTTATCCTCTTGTGTTCCAGGAGGAGCAGCCGCTTGCAAGCATGGCGGATCCGGAGACGCTTACCGACTTTATCCTGTGGGGCACCCGGAACTATCCTGCGGAAAAGTATATGCTGGTGCTCTGGGATCACGGAAACGGCAGCCTGGGCCTGATCATGGACGACCAGTTTGAAGGAGATACGCTGTATCTGCATGAGCTGGGAGATGCTCTCTCCGTAACGGACGTTCATTTTGAAGCCGTGCTGATGGATGCCTGTATGATGGCCAACCTGGAAGCGGCTCAGACCCTCTCGCCTTACGCTGACTGGATGATCGCATCCGAGGAGCTTGTCTCCGGCTATGGCTCTGCTTTCCGGCAATGGCTGCACGCGCTGTTCCAGAATCCCGGATGCGACGGAGAAAAGATCGGATGTCTGATCTGTGATACCACGGAAGCAAAATATGCCTCGCTTGAAGAACCGCATGCTTCCCTGCAGCTGACATGGTCGGTGATCGATCTGAAAGAGATCGACAGAGTCACACAGCAGACCGACCGGCTTTACAGCTTCCTGTGCGACATGTATGAATATGATCCCCGGATACTGGCTGACAGTCTGGAAGCCTTGCTGGGAAGCTCTGACCGTTTCGGGACAGGGCGGAAATTCATGCGGGATCTGAGCACCTCCCTGGACGATGGCACGGTCGTGAAATATATCGACAAAGAGATTCTGAACGATCTGTCAAATGCCCTGGACGATGCCGCAGAGTATACGGTCAACGGTCAGCTGCACAGTGAAGCCAGCGGAATATCCCGCGGCGTTTTCAGCGATATGACCGATGCGCAGAGAGAGGTCTATGTAAAGTGCTGCCGAAGCGCGCCTTATCTGGCATTGATGGACGCCGTGCTGGCGGACTGGGAAGCCCCGGACTGGGTGTACGATAAAACCCGCCGGCTTCCCGAGATCGGCACGATTCCGTTCCTCTCTGAAAAACCGGAGCTGGTGATCGAGGACGATATCCCCAGGATCCGGGGAAACTGCAATGACGCCGCTCTGCAGCGATGCACCTATGAGCTGTACAGGGAAGATGAAGACACCGGGACTCTGATCAAGCTTGGAAGCGACAAAGCCTCCTTCACCTGGATCGACGAGGAGGCCGGAGTCTATGAATATACCATGGATCGCCCGGGAACCTGGCCGAAGCTTGAAGGTGAACTTTGCACGATCGAGTATCAGGGGGAATTCAACGCCGATGAGTACAATTTAGGCGAACCCGATGTTTCGCTCTATGACATTCCGGTCCAGATGGGATCGGATCAGATGAATCTTCGCGTAGGCTTCTGGCGTGAGAACAAGGACACCGGAGATGCGGAATACAACTATATTGTATATGGCCTGGCTCATGGATATGACGGCAGCATCGGCGCTCCGACACGTTTTGTCGATCCGCTTTCTTCCCTGCAAGGGCAGGAGTACAGACTTCTCTATCCTGTTTACGCGGAGGATCCGGACAGCGGACAGACGGAGTACGAGATCGGTGATCCGTTGACGATGTACCGGTATCTGGAACTAAAAGAAAAACCGCTGCCGGAAGGGACCTATTACTGTGTCTTTGTGCTGGAAGACTGTTTCTTCCGCGATACACGGATGGATATGGTCAGGCTTTATTACGACGGGAATGCATTTATGGTACAGGAAGATTAAGAGAACGCAGCTTATCAGCCGGAGATACGGCGCCCGTATGACGGAAAGGAGAACGACATGATCAGAGTAACGATTTTCAATGAGTATGTGCAGGAACAGTTCAGCGTGGAAAAGTTTCCTTTTTTAAAAGACTGGCCGGAGGATGCCATCCGCCTTATGACGGAGCGTGCTTCCGAGATCCGGGAAGCGCATGAGGGCGGAGCTATCCATGATACGCTGAAAAACCTGGTCCAGGAATGTGATGATGTGGAAGTCCGTCATATCGCCAATGTAGAGATGCCGGAGAACGGACTGACGGAAGAGGTGCTTTCCGACACGGATGTGCTTCTCTGGTGGGCGCATCTGGCGCATGAACGGGTGAGTGATGAAGTGTCGAAGCGTGTGCGGGACCATGTCCAGAGAGGAATGGGCGTGATCTTTCTTCATTCCGCCCATATGTGCAAACCGATGTGCGATCTGCTGGGAACCAGCAATACGCTGCGCTGGCAGGAAGGGCAGAGCGAGCATCTGTGGTGCTGCAGCCCTGCGCATCCCATCGCGAAAGGGGTTCCCGCATGCATCTGGCTGGAAGAGGAAGAAATGTACGGTGAATACTTTGACATTCCTTCACCGGACGAGCTGATCTTCATCGGCGGATTCAGCGGCGGCGAAGTGTTCCGCTCCGGATGCGTATGGAACCGCGGATACGGAAAAGTGTTCTATTTCCAGCCGGGACATGAGACCTATCGTTCTTACTTCCAGCCGGACATCCGCCGTATCATTCAGAACGCTGTCCATTATCTGGCCAATCCGGAGATGCGCGGGCAGAAGCTGGAATGCATCCCAGTCTGACGCCGGATCTCTGCTGAATTTACATAAGATCATACAGGGCCGGGCACTTGGATTTTTTTGCGAAAAATAAAGAAAAATCTGGTTGACACGGCCCTGAATTGATGTTATTATAACACATGCGTTTACAAAGAAAACCGCACCCGGAGAGATATCGAAGTGGTCATAACGAGGCGGTCTTGAAAACCGTTTGTCCGCAAGGGCGCGTGGGTTCGAATCCCACTCTCTCCGCTCATTCGGACAACGGGCCGGATGCAATAACTGAATAACATGACGCAGTAATGCGTTCATGTAAGTAGGGCAATTTGGAGAAGTACCCAAGCTGGCCGAAGGGGCTCCCCTGGAAAGGGAGTAGGTCGTTAGTAGCGGCGCGTGGGTTCAAATCCCACCTTCTCCGCTCATTTTGTTCGAAAAAAATTTTTCAGACAAAATGAAAAAAGTTGTTGACACGACGGTTTGATTGTGATAATCTGATTAAGCTGTCGCTGAGACAGAA
>CAMOQF010000021.1 GCA_946622645.1 uncultured Blautia sp. | reverse complement strand
CGAGGCGCTTCTCGCCCCAGCGGTCGCCCTGCCATGTCTTCCAGTCCTGCACCACGCAGTCGAGGCCGACGCCCCTCCTGCGATACTCCCTGGCAACGTCCACCAGCTCCTCCTGCGTCTCATACCGCTCTTTGGACTGGATATAACCGAACGCCCATTTCGGAAGCATGGCTGCTTTTCCGGTCAGGCACCGGTATCCTTTGATCAGGTCATCCGTGTTCTTTCCGGAGATAAAATAGTAATCCAGCTGGTCCACGGTGTCCAGCAGCAGATACGAGCCGTCTGCGGAATCGTGGAACTCCATCAGGCTTCCGCAGTCCGCCAGGATCGCGTAGCCTTTGTTCGAAAGGATCCACGGCATGGGGATCCGCATATTGTGCTGATAAAGATATTCCGTACGGCCCCGATGGTCATACACGCCGTCCTCTCCCTGTCCGAGTCCGTAGATGGCTTCATCATCCTGCCACGAAAAAGAAAGCTTCGCCTCGTACGCGGTCTTTCCCTCGGAAGGCTTCAGATTGTCGATAAAGTTCCGGTCTCCGTCCACCGTACGGACACGGCGGATCACCGGCTCCTCTCCATTCGTGCTCCACACGAGCGTCTTTTTCTCCCGCAGGATCTTTTCGCCCTCCTGCAGCAGAAGGCCGTCTTCCTGTCCCTTTTTGCGGCGGTACCAGGTAAACCGTCCGGAAGCAAGGTCGATCTTCAGCCGGATGTGATCCGTGCCGACCTGCATGATCCCATGCTCTTCATCTTTTCTGACATACAGTTCCTGCGATGCCGGGACGGAGATCCCCAGCGGCGAAACAGAGGATATCTCATCTCCGGCCGTACATACGCACCGGATGATATCCTGGCTGATCCCGTAAAGCCGGATCTTCATGTCTTTGCATCGGAACTCCGCAATATTGTATCTCATCCTTTCACCGCACCTTCCGTCTGGCCGCCGACGATATACTTCTGACAGGCAATATAGAGGATCAGGACCGGCAGACACGTCAGTATGACGTCTGCGCAGATCAGGTTCCAGCTCATCTCAAACTGTCCGAAAAAGTTATAGACAGCGAGGGTCATAGGCCACTTTTCCGAGGAATGCAGGAAATAGAGCGGCATAATGAATTCGTTCCAGGTGTTCAGGAAGCACAGCACCCCCGCCGTGATGACAGCAGATTTCAGCATTGGGAATACCACCCGTATGAACAGCTGTATGGGACTGCATCCGTCCAGAATGGCCGCTTCGTCCAGCTCCACGGGGATCTTGGAGACAAACCCGTAGATCAGGAACACGGAGAACGGAGTCTGCATGGCCGTGTACAGCAGCACGATGCCGTACCAGGTATTGTTAAGCTGCGTGATCTGCATGATCTTTGTCAGAGTGACATAGTTGACCGGGATCACCATTCCGAGGACAACGTACATGTAGACCAGGCTCATGCCTTTGGATCTTCTTCTGGAGAACACATAGGCCGCCATGCTGGAGAGCAGGACTGTCAGGATCGTCGAGCATCCTGCGTACAGCAGGCTGTTTAAGAAGCTGGTCACAAGCTTTCCTTTTTCGATGACCGTGGAAAAATTGGACCAGTTCCAGGACTTGGGCCATTCCAGCGTCATGGTGATGGCTTCGCCGTCTCCCTTGAACGCGTTCAGGAGGATCAGCGCCACCGGGATCAGGATGAGCGCGGCTGCGAACCAGGCCAGCAGATTTTTCAGGATGGTCTCCAACAGCTTGTTTTTTCTTCCGGATACCATTATTCTACCACCTCGTCTTTCGTCAGGATCTTCACCATAAAGTATCCGATGACAGCCATGAAGATGAACATGATGGAACTGATGGTGGTTCCTTCCGCGTACAGGCCTTTGGACATCATCTTAAACACCGCGGTGTACATCACCTCTGTCCGGTGGCCCGGGCCGCCGTTTGTCAGCGCGTAGACCATGTCGAACACCTTCAGTCCGTAGATCACGTTCAGAACGATGGTGACTGCCAGGGTCTGCCGCAGCATCGGAAGCGTCACATAGCGGAACCGCTGCCACGCGTTCGCCCCGTCGACCGCCACCGCCTCGTAGTACACCCTCGGGATAGCCAGAATGCCGACGATCAGCATGGTCATGATATATCCGACGCCTCTCCAGATGTCGACCGCCATGACCGATCCGAAAGCGATCTTCGGATCCACCAGCCATTTCTGCGCCAGAAAATCCAGTCCGATCGCGCGGAGGAATGAATTTAAAAATCCGACCTTGGGATTCAGGATCGAAGTGAACGTCAGGCCCGTGACAAGGATCGGGAGGACCGATGGCAGGTACATGACGCCTCTGTGGAAGTTCTTGAACTTGATGCCTTCGCTCAGCGCTACGGCAAACAGGAGTCCAAGCACCGTCTTGCTCACCGTCGTGATCAGAGTAAACAGGAGGGTGTTGCTGATATAATGAAGATAATCACTCTTTCCGCTGAACACCGTCGCAAAATTCTCCAGTCCCACAAAATGAAGCTCATTGGAATAAGCCGACCAGTCCGTAAAAGCATATCCGATACCGATCAGCCCCGGAATCACGCTGAAAACCGTATAGATCAAAAGCGCGCCTGCGGCAAAATACCAGGGATAGGTCTTCGCTTTATTCATACACTCTCTTCCTTTCGTGCTTTTTCTTCATTGTAACGGTTCGGGATGGCAAAAACCATGCACCCATTTGTCCGCTTTTTGTTGTTTTTTGACTTTTTCCGGAATTGAGCTTTGTCCTGCGGTGTGATATGCTGAACATAGGATCGCAAAGGAGGCGGAACGGTATGAAACATTCCAGAAAAAGAAATATTCACAGCTTTCTGACCTCTTATTTTATGGTCTTTTCGATCCTCATGCTCGCCCTCATGACCGCCATCGTATGCCGGATGCAGTATACCACTTCCAGAGACGATACCATTCAGGCGCTCCGGCAGACGGCCGTTTCGGCCGCGGACAGCGTGGACCAGCATCTGAACCAGATGAACCAGGTCTCTCTGAACGCCATCAGCTCCCGCGATCTGAAGGAAGCCTTTGCAGAATACTTCTCAAAGGATCTGACTGCCTACGAGCGCTACCGCCAGAGGCTGCATCTGTCCAACGAGCTGACCACCGCCAAAGGCTTTGACTTTTCCATCCGGCAGCTGAACCTGTACACTCTGACAGGCGAAGGCTTCGGCGTAGGAGAAGAGATCGACGATCTGCAGGACAACGCCCGCAGCCTGGCCTGGTACCCTAAAGCCGAGGAAGCCCACGGTCTTCCGGTGGTGACCGTCTCAGAAGATTACGTCTCTCTCAGCCGGATGTTCTTCAACAACATCAACGTTCCCACCGGCTATGCGGAAGTCAAAAAGTACTTTGACACCGTCTTCAGCCTGGCGGAGGATCCGGGCGTTTTTGACGAGATCTCCATTATGATCTATGATAAAGAGGGGGCTCTTCTCTTCCCCTCCGGCGGGGAAGACCTGTTCGACTACTATTCCCTGTCCGACGGCGAGCCGGTCCTGCAGACCTCTGCTTCCGGCAAAAACGAGATCGTCTGCTTTGCGAAATCCGAAAAGATGGAACTCACCGTGGCGGTCTCCGCGGAGAGAGCCGTCTATCTGCGGCAGGTCTACAGCTTTCTGCTTCGCATCCTGCCCTTTGTCCTGATCATGCTGCTGCTCCTGCTGCTTCTGTCGGTCGTGCTTTCACGCCGCATCAGCTCTCCGATCCGGCATATCTACCACTTTTTGTCGGATGAGACCAAGGACCGGTTCAGCCTGCTTCAGATGGACTACACCAATATCCGCGAGATCGACAAGCTGCACGACTCCATCAATGAAAACATCAATTCCATCAGGACCTCCACCGACACTCTCATGATCCTCAAAGAGCAGGAGGTGCAGGCCCAGATGCTCTCGCTCCAGTCCCAGATGAACCCGCACTTTCTTTACAACTCTCTCTCTGCCATCGCCGAGATGGCGCGGGAAGGCCTGACAGAGCCGGTGTCCCGGATGTGTGAGATGATCACCGAGATCATGCGCTATATCTCCTCCAACCGGGAACAGCGTTCCCCCCTACAGGAGGAGCTGGAGATCTGCGACATGTACCTGGAATGCCTCCAGATGCGCTACCAGGATCATCTCACATGGGAGATCGACGTGGGCGACGACATGCTGGACATCATGGTTCCCAAGCTGTGCATCCAGCTGCTTGTGGAAAACGCTGTCCGCTCCATGACCACACTGGCGCCTCCCTGGCAGGTCGCGATCCGGTGCACCCAGGATAAAGAAGACTGGAGGGTCACCGTCCTGGACAACGGTCCCGGGTTCGACCCGGAGGTGGACAAAAAGCTCCGAAGCCAGATGGATCAGATACTGCAGGACGGGATCCTCCCGAGCCTCAAGATCCAGGGCATGGGGATCCTGAACATCTTTATCCGCCTGTATCTGCTGGACGGCATCCCTTTCATCTTTGACATGGGCAATCGTCCGGAGGGAGGCGCTTTTGTCACCATCGGCGGCCATCTGAAAAAAGACAAGGAAACCAGCTGAAATATCCGGGCAGACGGACACAAGAGGCCTGATTCCGCCCGGTCAGACATAGGGAGAGTACAATGAGCAAAACACCACTGCCCTACTATCAGGTCATCCTCGTGGATGATGAATTCTACATACGCCAGTCCCTGCAGCGTCATTTCAACAATCTTGACAGTGAAGATTTTAAAGTGATCGCAGAGGCGGAAAACGGGCAGGAAGCGCTCGTTCTTCTGGAACAGCATACCGTTCAGATGGTGATCACCGACATCCGCATGCCCGTGATGGACGGCCTGGAGCTTGCCCGGCGGATCCATGAAAGATATCCCCACATCATCACCGTGATCCTGACCGGCTACGCCGATTTTGAATACGCGCAGAAATCTCTCCGGTACGGAGCGTTCGACTATCTTCTGAAACCGGTGGGCGAAGAAGCGCTGGACGACCTGCTCGGGCGCGCCCGGACCGTCCTGAACGATCTCTACGAGCTTCCGGAAGAAAAACGGACCTCCCTGTCCGGAGAAGAATCCGTACAGCAGGCGATCCGCTATATGCAGGAACACTATATGGAGGATATCGACATCGGCGTGCTGGCTTCCGAGATGGGCTTTCACTCTGCGTATCTGACCCGGCTTTTCGGCCGTTATGTCGGGATCTCTCCGCTCAAATATCTGACCAACATCCGCATCCAGGAGGCCAAACGGCTTCTGCTGGATACCAGCCTTCCCATCTCCGCCGTGGGCGAGCAGGTCGGCTACCCGGATCAATTTCATTTCAGCAAGACCTTTCGAAAGGCCACCGGGGAGAACCCCTCCGCTTTTCGCAAAAACAAATAAGAGAAGGAGACAGCCATCTGTCTCCTTCTCTCTTTTTATTATCTTATGTTCTGGTCCTGTTCCGGATTACTGCCAGGCTTCGTCGCCTGCTGCAGCTGCGAGCTGAGCTCTTCCTTCGTCGATTGCCTGCAGAACTTCTTCAGCAGTCATGTCGCCGATGAACATAGCCGCGATATTGGCGGAGATATCCATCCACTGTTCGTTGAAGTATGTCACGACATCCTGAAGGACCATTCCGGAATGCTCATCGTCAAAGCTGTCCAGGAAAGCCTTGGTGGTCTCGCTGTAAGCGGGTGTCTGGCCGACTTCGATCGGAAGGTTCTCGATGGTGGGCTCATTGTCGATCAGGTACTGTACGCTGTCCTTAGAAACGATGTAAGCCAGATACTGTTTTGCAGCGTCGATGTTCTTGCTGCCGGAGTAGATGAATCTGGACGGTCCGCAGGGATGCACGTTCAGATACTGGTTGTCCAGGAGCGGAAGCAGGAACATTCCAAAGTCGTCTTCGGTGTAGCCTTCGGTGTTCATGTCGCTGGCTACGATGCTTGCGATGGCGCCGGGTTTCAGTTCACACATTGCAAACTCGCCGGAAGCCATGTAGCCCTCTGCGCTTGCGAACTCGTCGCTCATGTAGTTGTCGCCGAAATAGCCCTTCTGAGCCAGATCGTTCAGCTGCTCGAGCATCGTCTTCATGTTCTCGTTCTCGGCGAAGGTCGTCTCGTTTTTGTTCAGCTTGTCGATGATGCCGGGATCCAGTTTGTCAAGGACCTGGGCGTTGCCGGTCCACAGCATGGTCTGATGCCATCCGTCAGCCACCGGCTCATAGATCGGGGTCACGCCGCTCTCAAGAAGAGCGTCGCAGGCTGCTTCAAAAGCTTCGAAAGTGGTGGGAACTTCCGTGATGCCGGCTGCCTCAAACAGCTTTTTGTTGTAAATGATATAGTAATCAGTCGTGGTGTCGAAATAGGTCAGGCCATAGTTCACGCCGTCCACGGAGGTCTGCTCCTTGGAGAAGACGCTGTAGGCATCTGCCCATTCTTCGTTGCTCAGATCCACGGCGTTCTCTTTGACGTTGTAGGTGGTGTCGATTGCGAAACCGGACTGTGTGCCGAAAATGTCCGGGCCTTCGCCGCTGTTCAGACGGGTGAGGAGCAGATCCTGGTACTGGTCAGCGGGGACGATCTGGTAATCCACATGGATCCCTGTCTCTTCCTCAAACTTTTTCCCAAGTTCCATTTCGGCGTCCTTTACCCAGTCCTGGCTGGCCATCAGGGTAATGGTGGTGTCCGCAGCAAATGCGGTGGCGGTCATGGCGATCGCAGCTGTACAGGCAATGACTCCTGCCAAACATTTTTTCAACATATGTCAAACCTCCCTTTCTCTCCGGATAAACCGGGATACGCTTTGATGAAATAAGAGTACCAGAAAAAGATGTCTGATTCCATGTAAATTCCAACCGTTTTTTTGTATATTTTTGACGGAACGAAAAAGGGGATGGCCGGTATTAATACCCCATCCCCAGAGCGTTCATGAGCTCCATATTGATCTTTCCATCTGATTCCAGGCCGTTCGCAGCCTGATATGCCCTGACCGCGTTCTGTGTCATGGGCCCTATGATTCCATCGGGCGTACCGCAGTCATACCCTGCCGCGTTAAGCGCAGTCTGTACCTGCCGGATCAGATCCGGGCTCTGATAGTCCCTCGCGCTGGCAATATCGGTGTCGACGGCGTCTGCATTCTGATCCAGAGATTCACCTGCGAGGACCCTCTCCATAAGGCGCTTAGCCTGTTCCACGGTGTTCATGTCCGGCTCCATCACATAGGCGGAGCCGTTTGTGCTGTCCGTCCCGTTCAGGCCGTACATGACCACGTTCCATGGCCGGTCGTCCATAAGCTGTGCACCGGCGAGCTCCAGCGCCACCGTGTAGGGGACGTTCGTCTCAAGGCAGTCGCGGATCGATTTCAGGAAGGAGGGAAGGCTGCGCAGGAATTCTCCGTTTGAGAACGCTTTGACCGCAGCTTTGATCAGCTGCATCTGGTCACGGCCGCGCTGGCGGTCGCCGGTCGAGAAGGACTTCCGCTCCCGGGCAAAGACAAGCGCCTGATCGCCGTTCAGGTGATTCAGGCCGGCCGTAAAGTGGTAGTCTCCGGCTGAGAATTCGTACTCCGATTCCACATCGATGCCGCCCATGGCGTCGATAAACTGCACAAAGCCTCCGAAGTTGAAGCGGATATACCAGGGGATCGAAGTCCCCAGGAACTGATTGACCGTATCCAGAAGGGTCTGGATCCCGTAATTGCCGTAATGGGTCAGCTTATCCTTGTATCCGTTGCTCCCGGCCAGCTCGACAAAGTAGTCCCGCGGGATATGGACCAACAGGATCTGCCGGGTGTCGGTGTTGACCGTGATGATGATGTTTGCGTCCGTGCGGCTCTCCGGGATCAGATCGCCCCGGTTGTCGATTCCGCTGAAATAAACCTGAAATGTTGAATCATATTGTTCCTGTGCATGTGCGGAAAAGCCCATGCACAACGTAAAGATCAGGACAGCTATGATCCATAAAGACTTTTTCATTGTTTTCAAAAACAGACCTCCTCTTTGCTGCAGGATCCGATATATGCTCAATAGTACGAAGTCCAGTTGCCGTATTCGTCGTAGTAGCCGTAAGCCGGGTTTCCTTCGTATTGATCATCATAATAGGTAATGACCGGCTCGGATTCTTCCGGGCCGGTCTCTTCTCCGGCGGTCTGATCGCCGGTTTCCGTGTCAAATTCCTGATATGTGCTGTCGCCTTCCTCGTATTTTACCCAGTTGCCGTAGGTGTCATAATAGCCGTAGTTGAAATCGCCTTCGTGGTCGTCTTCCGCCGCGGAGGCTGTGAAGGCGCTGTAGTCGTAAGTCTTGGCCAGGCGCTCCCCGTACATGGTGTTGGTCTGCTTGCCGGTCGCAAGGCTTGTGTAGAACAGGAATGCCACGCTTCCGATCAGCTGGATGGAACAGCTGTCCATATCGCTCAGCTCAAAGGCATAGATCGCCCAGATATTGCCTTCCCGGTCCACCACCTTCATGTTGTAAAGGTCCTTGGGAGAGGCAGGCTCGTCAAAGAACATCTGCACAGTCTCGCCGGGACGGATGGTGGTCTCGCTGGCTACCATGTTTTTGCCCCAGTCCGCGTTTCCGTAGAGCGTCAGATAGATCTCACGGATGGCGTTGTCCAGTGAATTGGTCAAAAAGATATATTTTGACACGGCGGTCTTGGTGCCGATCTTCCTGGGCGAGGGCGTACTGGTCGGCGCAGGCGTCGGGGCTTCCGGTTCGGAAGACGTCTCGGCAGAGACGGGGCCTGTCTCGGCTTCCACCAGGTCAGGGACTTCCGTCACCTCTGGAGCGGGCGTCGGCGTTGCACGCATCAATTGTTGTTCAATATCGCTTGCAGAGCATCCGGAGAGGGCTGTCAATAACAGGATCACGGATAACAGAAGCGACCATTTTGCCTTTTTCATGAAATGCTCCTTGGAAGGGTTATAGTTCTTCCCAGTCTTTGGCGCGGGAGACGGCTTTCTGCCAGCCGGACAGAAGATGCGTTCTCTTCTGATAGCCGATGGCGGGTTCAAAGGTGCGTTCCAGCTGCCAGTTCTGACGGATCTCATCCGCGTTTTTCCAGAAGCCGGTGGCGAGACCGGCGAGATAGGCGGCTCCGAGGGCCGTGGTCTCGATGCAGCTGGGGCGGAGCACATCCGTGTCGAGGATGTCCGCCTGGAACTGCAGCAGGAAGTTGTTGGCGCTTGCGCCTCCGTCTACACGGAGAGAACTCAGGGCATGGCCGGAATCCTTCTCCATGGCTTTGATCAGATCACAGACCTGGTAGGCCAGGGATTCCACGGTCGCGCGGATGAAGTGCGCTTTTCCTGCGCCGCGGGTGAGGCCAAGCACTGCGCCTCTGGCATAAGGATCCCAGTAAGGGGCGCCGAGGCCGGTAAAGGCGGGCACCACATACACGCCGTTGGTGTCGGGAACGGAATTGCAGTACTCTTCTGTCTCGGCGGCTGAAGTGACCAGCTGCATCTCATCCCGGAGCCATTGGATCGCGGCGCCCGCGATAAAGACGCTCCCTTCCAGCGCGTAGCCCGGGCTTCCGTCCGGGTTGACGGCGATGGTTGTCAGAAGTCCCTGATGGCTGGTCACAGGATCATTGCCTGTATGCATCAGGAGAAAACAGCCTGTTCCGTAGGTATTTTTGACGTCTCCCGGAGCGAAGCAGCACTGTCCGAAAAGGGCCGCCTGCTGGTCTCCTGCCGCGCCGGAGATGGGGATCCTTCCCCCGATGATCTGCTCGCTGGTGTAGCCGTAGATACAGCTGCTGGGGCGGACCTGCGGGAGCATGGATGCGGGGATGCCCAGATAGTCCAGGATCTCCGTATCCCACACTTTTTTATGGATGTCAAAGAGCATGGTGCGGGAGGCGTTGGTATAGTCGGTCACATGGATCTCGCCTTTTGTGAGGCGGTAGATCAGCCAGGTGTCCACCGTCCCGAACAGAAGGTCGCCTTTTTCGGCCGCTTCTCTGGCGCCGTGGATGTTTTCCAGGATCCATCGGATCTTTGTGGCGGAAAAGTAGGCGTCCGGGATGAGGCCTGTGCGTTCCTGAATGATCTTGTCAAAACCGTCCGCCTTGATGCGGTCGATCATATCGGCCGTGCGGCGGCACTGCCAGACAATGGCAGGGCAGATCGGATTGCCGGTGTTTTTATCCCAGACGATGGTGGTCTCGCGCTGGTTGGTGATGCCGATGGAGTCGATGCTCTCGGCGTCGCAGCCGATCTGGCTCATGGCTTCCATCGCCACGGCCATCTGGGAGGACCAGATCTCGTTCGGGTCATGTTCTACCCAGCCGGGTTTGGGATAGTACTGTGTGAATTCTTTTTTTGCGATGCTGCAGATATGCCCTTCCTTGTCGAAGAGGATGCAGCGGGAGCTTGTGGTGCCCTGGTCAAGGGCCATAATATACTTTGCCATGATGGACTCCTATTGTCACGCGACAGCGGTCTTGATCACAAAGTAGATGAGAACCAGTAAGCCAAGTGCAATGCGGTACCAGCCGAAGGCTGTAAAATCATGCTTTTTGATGTAGCCGATCAGGAATTTGATGGCGATGATGGACACGATAAAGGCAACCAGGCAGCCGACGGTCAGATAGACGGCTTCCGCCGCGGTAAAGTGAAGGCCGAACTTGACAAGCTTCAGAAGGCTTGCTCCGAACATCACGGGGATCGCCAGGAAGAAGGTGAATTCCGCCGCGACCGTACGGGTGGTGCCTGCCAGGATACCGCCGATGATGGTCGAACCGGACCGGCTGGTCCCGGGGATCACCGAGAGGACCTGGAAGACGCCGATGATCAGCGCCGTTTTAAAGGAAAGCTTTTCAAGGCTCCGGGTGGTGGGACGGCGCGTCTTGTTGTACCGTTCGATGAAGATGAATGCAACGCCGTATACGATGAGCGCGATGGCCACCACGATATAGTTGTTGAATTTTTCTTCGATCAGATCGTTGAACGGAAGCGCGATGATGATGGTCGGAATACAGGCGGCCAGGATCTTGAACCACAGGATCCACTTCTCCCTGTCGCAGAAACGTTCCGCAAAGGTGACGGCAGGGCGCTGCCAGCCGGGGAGTCTGTTGATCTCACGTCTTCTTTGCGGGGAGAGTTCACGGATGCAGAAAGGCCAAAGCTTTGGGAAATACAGGACGATGACCGCCAGGATGGCGCCAAGCTGGATCACCACCAGAAAAAGCTCCCGGAACTGTTCCGTCACGTTTAAATGGATAAATTCGTCCACCAGGATCATGTGTCCGGTACTGCTGACAGGCAGCCATTCCGTGATGCCTTCAACGATACCGAGCAGGATCACTTTGAGGAGTTCTACAAAGTCCATGATACATTAACCTCCCGTACCGGCCGCCTGCATCTGATCAGCAGAAGCCGGTACGTCTTCATTGATCGCTCTATTATAACACATATATCAGTCGATGTCCATAGGTCTGCAATCCCCCCTAAATTAGGTTGCGGAGTATATATCCTTCGGTTATAATAATACCAGAAGCAAGGAGTCATCTACATTATGGAGGCGAGATATGGCATATACTGCGCTGCAAACCATGCAAGATAGAAATACCGGCCTTTTTCACCATGACATAGGTCCCCGTCAGCCGGCCTGGCATTTTGAGGAGAAAGCGACCGACCTGAAATCCATGGCGCTCCGTTTTCTCCACGAGCGCTGTGAGGGGCTGTTGTTCGATCCGAAGAAAGAAGAAAACGAGCAGAACGGTGACTTTCAGGGCACCAGTTTTACCTTCGGCCAGATCCCTTACAACATGCAGATGGACTTAAACCGCCTGTGTCTGGAGCGGGAACTGGAAAAATTCATCGACTCCGGCGTGGCGGAGGACGCTTACACCATCTACTACAGTTATCTGGAGATGTTCTTCGGCCACTACGGCAAGTCTAAAAAGATGGTGGAGCTTCTTTCAGAGTTCGAATCCAACGGCAGCTCTCTTCTGATGAAGCACCGGGATCACTATTCCCACTCCGTCTATGTGTTTGCCCTGGGTCTGGCCATCTACGAATCCAACAGCGCCTACCGGAAGGCGTTCAAAACCTTCTACGGTTTTGACCTGTCAGAAGACAACCAGGAGGAAGATCACAAAGCTGCCTGCTGTTTCCTGGAATACTGGGGACTCACCTCCCTCTTCCACGACATCGGCTATCCCTTCGAGATCCCCTTCGAGCAGGTCCTTTCCTATTACGAAGTCGCCGGGAAAAAGCGTGGAAAAGGCAGCCTCTTCATGGCCTACCACGACGTGGACAAGACGATCCAGCTCTCCGAAAAAGCCAGAGCGCATTTCAGTGATCTCTACCATGAGGATTTCAGGACCACGGAGGATCTCTTCTCCTACGGCGTCACCAGACGGCTGGGAAACGCCTATCAGTTCACCAGAGAGTATATCCAGAAAAAGATCCATGACAAACCCATCTCACCCGAAACCTTCGGCTACTTTATGGATCACGCCTACTTCAGCACGGCCCGGCTCTATCACGAGATGGAAAACTCCCTGGGCACAGACTGCCTCGGCGACAAACACCTGGACGCCCTCACGGCCATCCTTCTGCACAACAGCCTTTACAAGTTCGCCATCTCCTTCTACAAGTCGGACGACGATAAAAAGAGAAAGGCTCCGCTTCCGATGGACATCCATCCTCTGGCGTTCCTGCTGATGCTCTGCGATGAGCTGCAGTGCTGGGACCGCACGGCCTACGGGCGCAACTCCCGGACAGAGCTGCATCCCATGGCTGCCAGTTTCGACTTTGCCAACAACTCGATCCGTGCGGAGTACTACTACGATCAGGAAGAGCAGGAAAAGATCGACGACTTCAAAGTCGAATACAAAAAATGGGAGGACGGCGGCGAAGCCGGTGACGCGCCCCGCCTGAAAGCCTACAGCGATATGGCGGAAAAAGAGCAGCGTTTCACCGTGGATATCGAAAAGATCGTTGATACGACAGACATCCCTCTGACGGTGGTCCCGGACACATGTGCCGTCGACCGGACAAGCAAGCACACCTACCTCTCCGCCAGCAACTTCCTCCACTTGTACGATTTTGCCGTAGCCCTGAACGGCCGTTATTCCCACCAGGGAGAGGAAAAAGAAACGCCCACCGAAGTGCTCGAAAAAGAGTTTGAAGATCTCTCTCTGGAGTACCAGCTTTCCAACATCAACCAGGCCAAGAGTTTTGCCAGATACCTGGATGCTCTGGGCTGCTTCTACACCGACCGTCCGGTGGACTACGATATGATCACGGAATTCAATGAGGAGCAGACCTCTGTCTTTGCTCCCATGGAGCATGAACGGTGGATCCGCGAGCACATTGCCATGGCCTGGGAATACGGGACACTGTACGAAAACGTCGATCTGCCCTCCGGGTACATCGAACGCTGGGGAAGCGAAGACGCTGCCCGCAAGACCCTTCGCGAACAGTTCCGCATGCACAAGCTGACCATGAACGGCAATCCCTCGCTGAAAGAGGTCACGGTGCATTACAATCAGCTCCCGCCTTCCGAACAGGGAAAAGACTACGAGCCCTTCAACAGCATGCTGAAGCTCATCAAGAAATTCGACGGTCTCAGGATCTACAAGCTGTAAGAAACATAAAGCAGATATCTGCGTCGCGCCGTCAGGCGTGCAGGCAGCAAAAAAACAACCGCCACGCCGGCGGTTGTTTTTTGTTATGTCATTTATGCTTCTTTGTAATTTACGATCTTGCCGAAATCTGCTTTAAGGCTTGCACCGCCGATCAGGCCGCCGTCAATGTTGGGCTTCGCAAGAAGCTCAGCGCAGTTGCCTGCGTTCATGCTGCCGCCGTACTGGATGCGGATCTTTTCGGCTGTGTCGGCGTCGTAGATCTCAGCGATGAGTTCTCTGATGGCCGCGCAGACTTCTTCTGCCTGGTCGGAGGTAGCGGTCTTGCCGGTGCCGATGGCCCAGATGGGTTCATAGGCGATAACGATGCCGGCTGCCTGTTCTGCCGTGACGCCCAGAAGGTCAGATTTGATCTGAAGACGGATCCAGTCGAGGGTGACGCCTGCTTCCCGCTGCTCCAGGCTCTCACCGCAGCAGAGGATCGGGGTAAGGCCGTGTTCGAGGGCCTTTTTCACCTTTTTGTTCAGGAATTCGTCTGTCTCTTTGAAGTACTCACGTCTCTCGGAATGGCCGATGATGACATATTTCGCGCCCGCGTCCACGATCATGGCCGGAGCGATCTCGCCTGTGTAGGCTCCCTTCTCCTCGATGTACATGTTCTCGGCACCGACTTCAACATTGGTGCCCTTGACGGCTTCCACCACCGGTACGATGTCGATGGCCGGCACACAGTAAACAACGTCCACTTCCGGATTGTTCACAAGCGGTTTCAGCGTCTCGACCAGAGCCTTTGCTTCCGTCGGGGTCATGTTCATCTTCCAGTTTCCTGCAATAATCTTTTTTCTCATCGATGATCTCCTCTATCGTTTATTCAAAGGGATAATTATTTGTCGTTGGCTGCTGCTACGCCGGGAAGCTCTTTGCCTTCCAGGAATTCAAGGGAAGCGCCGCCGCCTGTGGAGATGTGGCTCATCTTGTCGCCGAATCCCAGCTGGTTGACAGCTGCCGCGGAATCGCCGCCGCCGATGATCGTGGTCGCTTCGGTATCAGCCAGAGCCTGGGCTACAGCCTTTGTGCCTGCTGCAAGGATCGGGTTTTCGAAAACGCCCATCGGTCCGTTCCAGACGACTGTCCTGGCTTCTTTGGCTGCGGTTGCGTACAGTTCGATCGTCTTCGGTCCGATGTCCATGCCCATCTTGTCGGCTGGGATCTTGTCGGAATCCACGACTACGGTTGCGATCTCAGCATCGATGGGGTTCGGGAACTCGTCTGTGCAGACGGTGTCGACCGGAAGAAGGAGCTTCTTGCCAAGGCTCTCGGCCTTGTCCATCATCTCTTTGCAGTAGTCGATCTTGGTCTCGTCCAGAAGGGACTTGCCGATCTCATAGCCTTTTGCCTTCAGGAAGGTGTAAGCCATGCCGCCGCCGATGATCAGGGTATCGCATTTTTCAAGCAGGTTGGAGATAACGTTCAGCTTGTCGGCAACCTTTGCGCCGCCCAGGATCGCCACGAAGGGACGAACCGGATTTTCAACAGCGTTGCCAAGGAAGTCGATCTCTTTCTGCATCAGATAGCCGACAACGGAGGTGTCGATATACTCGGTGACACCGACGTTGGAGCAGTGTGCGCGGTGTGCGGTACCGAACGCGTCGTCTACGAACACTTCTGCGAGGGAAGCGAGCTCTTTGGAGAAAGCTTCGCCGTTCTTGGTCTCTTCTTTTCTGTAACGGGTGTTCTCAAGGAGAACAACGTCGCCGTCCTTCATAGCCGCAACTGCAGCCTTTGCGTTAGGGCCTACAACTTCAGGATCTGCCGCGAAAACGACTTCCTTGCCCAGCAACTCGGACAGACGTGCTGCCACGGGAGCCAGAGACATCTCGGGCTTGGGCTCTCCCTTCGGCTTTCCGAGGTGGGAGCAAAGGATGACCTTGCCGCCGTCCGCGATCAGCTTCTTGATGGTGGGCAGAGCTGCCACGATACGGTTGTCGTCGGTGATGACGCCGGCCTTGAGCGGAACGTTGAAGTCGCATCTGCACAGGACATATTTGCCCTTAACGTTGATATCATCAACGGATTTCTTGTTCAGTCCCATAATATTTTTCCTCCTTTAATAGAACAGGGGTCCGGTCCAATTTAGACCGGACCCCTTAGGCTTTTCAGGTCAATATTCTACCTGTCGTCTGACAGATCAAGCGCCGAGAAGCTTGCCGAAGTGCTTGATGGTGCGGACCATCTGGCTGGTGTAGGAGTTCTCGTTGTCATACCAGGAAACGACCTGAACCTCGGTGGTGCCGTTGTCGAGCGGCAGAGCCATGGTCTGGGTGGCATCGAACAGAGAACCGTACTTCATACCGACGATATCGCTGGAAACGATCTCATCCGTGTTGTAGCCGAAGGACTCGTTGGAAGCAGCCTTCATAGCTTCGTTGATCTGCTCTTTGGTCACATTGCCTTCTACCACTGCGGTAAGGATGGTGGTGGAACCGGTCGGGGTGGGAACACGCTGTGCAGCGCCGATGAGCTTGCCGCTCAGTTCCGGGATAACAAGGCCGATCGCTTTTGCAGCGCCGGTGCTGTTGGGAACGATGTTGATGGCAGCTGCGCGGGATCTTCTGAGATCACCCTTTCTCTGCGGGCCGTCCAGAGTCATCTGATCGCCGGTGTATGCATGGATGGTGCACATGATGCCGGATTTGATCGGAGCAAAGTCGTTAAGGGCTTTTGCCATCGGAGCCAGGCAGTTGGTGGTGCAGGAAGCTGCGGAGATGATGTGATCATCAGCGGTGAGCTTGTCATGGTTGACATTGTAAACGATGGTGGGAAGGTCATTGCCTGCCGGTGCGGAAATGATGACATATTTTGCGCCTGCATTGATATGAGCTTCTGCTTTTGCTTTGGAGGTGTAGAATCCGGAGCACTCCAGAACAACATCAACGCCGATCTCGCCCCAGGGAGCATTGTTAGCATCCGGGATGGCATAGATCTTGATCTCTTTGCCGTCTACGGTGATGGAATCTTCACCAGCGACTACGGTATCAGCCTTGGCATAGGTGCCCTGTGTGGAGTCATACTTCAGAAGATGAGCGAGCATCTTGGGAGAGGTAAGATCGTTGATGGCAACGATATCAAATCCTTCTGCGCCGAACATCTGACGGAATGCAAGACGACCGATACGACCAAAACCATTGATTGCAACTTTTACTGCCATGTTAAATTCCTCCTGTATTGAGTTAGGTTTGGGGTTTCGGGCATACGCAGATAGGCGTACGCCGACCTATGGGTATTGTAGCGGATTTGGCGCTAAAATTCAAGTATATTTTCCTTATTAGTCATTCTTTTCCGGTTATTTCTTGTTGTGGAGAAGCCATCGGGCTCCGAAGGCAGGGATCTGAACGCCTCTGGCTTCCATCTGGATCCCTGTGAAGAGGTCGGTGTACATGCCGTCGTCTTCGTTGATCCATGCGACGCGGTCTTCTCCGCTGAAGTTATAAACCCCTACGAACTTGTCATTTTCGCTCTGGCGGACGATCGCCAGGACGGATTTGTCCCAGGTATCGATGGTCCGGAGCGGAACGTCCGCGTTGAAGATCTCGTGAGAGGCGCGGATCTTCTCCAGGCGAAGGAGAGCCGGGAACAGCTTGCCCTGCAGCGTTTTGGGATCCTTACGGTTTTCGGCAAGGTCCCAGCGGAAATCGCCGCGGTGCAGATAACGCGAATCCTGCACTTTGTGAGGATCTTCTTTGTAGCTGTAATCGTTCAGCATTCCGATCTCGTCGCCGCTGTACAGAACGGGAATACCGGACTGGGAGAACATGAACGCGTGCAGCGTCAAAATATAGCGTATGGCAAGATCCACGCCGGCATCGTTCCCCTCAAAACCGTTTTTCTCCACACCGCAGAGGGAGGCGGTGGTACCGCAAAGCCTTGCGTCCTTCAGCCTCGGATCATCGTTGTAAAGCTCTCCGCGTCCGAAAGAGCCCGGGAAACGTCCTGTGAAAAAGTCGTTCAGGAATTTTTTGTGAGCCGCTTCCTCAATGCCGAACGCTTTCAGGAACTCGTAGTCAAGCCCCCAGCCGATGTCATCGTGGCATCGCAGATAGTTCTGGAAGATGCAGGTCCGGGGAAGAGACGAAAGAATGTCCATCTGACGTTTCAGGAGAGCGACGTCCTTGGTCGCGACAGTGTGCCAGGTGGAAGCCATGGTGGTCACATTGTAAAGCATGTGGCATTCCGGTTTTTCCGGAGTGCCGAAGTAAGGAGCCACTTTGTCCGGCGCCATGACGACTTCTCCCAGAAGGAGAACGCCCGGACAGACGACTTCACAGATCATGCGCATGATGCGGACGATGGTATGCACCTGCGGAAGATTGCGGCAGCTGGTGCCGAGCTCCTTCCAGATATAGGGGACCGCGTCCAGCCGGACGATGTCCACCCCCTGGTTGGCCAGGAAGAGCATGTTGAAGATCATCTCGTTCAGCACGATGGGATTGTGGTAGTTGAGGTCCCACTGATACGGATAGAACGTCGTCATGACATGCTTTCCGGCGTCTTCCAGCCAGGTGAAATTGCCCGGGGCCGTAGTCGGAAATACCTGCGGGCAGGTCTCCTCATACTTTGCCGGAATGTCAAAATTATCGAAGAAGAAGTAACGGTCCTGATACTCCTGCTCTCCTGCCCTCGCGCGTACGGCCCACTCATGGTCTTCCGACGTGTGGTTCATCACAAAGTCGAGGCAGATGTTGATGCCTTTTCTGTGACAGGCGGCGGTCAGATGGGCAAAGTCTTCCATGGTGCCCAGTTCCTCCTGGACCGAACGGAAGTCCGCCACGGCATATCCGCCGTCGCTGCGTCCCTCCGGAGAAGAAAGGAGCGGCATCAGATGCAGGTAGTTCACATTGCATTCCTTGATGTACGGAAGCTTCTCCTCCAGCCCTTTCAGGGTGCCGGCAAAAGCGTTGACATACATCATCATGCCGAACAGATCGTTACGTTTGTACCAGTTCGGGTCCGCTTCCCGTTTTTTGTCGGAATTCTTAAGCGCGGTCGGACGGTCGCTGTAATACTTCTTCATCTCTGCGCACAGATCGTCAAAGTGCATCTGTACGTAAGGGTTGTCCGGGTAGAGTTCAAAGTACAGCCATTTCATTTCATCGTAGAAACGGTCAAACCTCTGCTGATAGATCTGGTCAGCCGTTTCTTTTTTCACCGGCGCGGCTTTTGCGGAAGCCCTGGCTTTTTTGGCGGGTACATGCTTTTTGGCTGATTCGGATGATTTTCTGGATGCAGACATATTGATTCCTCCGTTTGGTAAAAGGTTGACAGTTCCTAGGAAATGGGGATAAATACGGGGCGCCGTTCTTCAAAGACCGTGCAGTACCGGAAGCCGCAGTCCAGCAGGATATCCCTTGCAAGGTCGAAATGGCGTCCGATGTCTTCGGGACGGTGGGCGTCGGAACCGGTCGTGATGATCTCGCCTCCCAGAGCGCGGTAACGCTTCAGGATATCCGGGCAGGGATTGGTCGTTCCCAGGCCGTTCGAGAGGCCTCCCGTATTGATCTCAAGGCCGATGCCGCGGGATACCAGCTCCCGCAGGACCGGATCGATCACGTCCTGATAGGCTTCGTAAGAAAAATTCCGGTTCTTCTGCGGACCGTACCGGACGATATAGTCCAGATGGCCGTATACGTCAAACTTTGGAAATGCGCGGATATTTTCCAGCTCATACTCGAAATACCGCCGGTAGACATCCTCCTCCCTGCGGTTTTCGTAGTAAGACGGATAGTAGGGATCTTCTCCGTCCAGCACATGGGACGAGCCGATCACAAAGTCGAACGGTTCGCTTTCTGTGAGAGACGCAAACTGCCCGGCCAGATGAGGCTGCAGACCCAGCTCAATCCCGTAGTTGACCCGGATCATTCCTGCGTATTTTTCACGCAGAAAAGTAAGCGTCCCTCTGTAGGAAAGAAGGTCCAGTTTTGAATAATCTGCTCCGTCCGGGGTCTCCGGATAATCCGGATCCAGATGCTCCGTAAAACAGATCCCGGGATGCCCGGCCGCAGCGGCCTGCAGGATCATCTCCTCCATCGGGGCTTCGCTGTCCACGGAAAACGACGAGTGCATGTGGCTGTCAAAGAAGCAAGAATGCATAATCAGATTCCTCCGTCTTTCTATTATACCAAGCATCCCGTTCAAATAGCAAGACCCCATTGCGCTGCGCAACGGGGTCCTGACAGTCATGATATTCCTATTTTGACACACGCCGGTAGAGCCGGTGGATCCAGGTGTCTTTTCCGTCGATGGAACGGAAATAGAGCTTGCGGACATAATTCGTGACTTCTTCGGTGAGCAGCGGCGAGAAGGTCATCAGCACGAACACCAGGATGATCATGCCGAACTCCAGGCCGGTCAGGCCGAGGAGCTTCTGAGCGACCACGGCAGCCGTGAAGAAGATCAGCTGCATGCTGTAGATCACGATCTTGCGGTATCTGGAAAGAGGCGCATAGACCATCTTGAGGGCGGCCATGTAATTCCAGCCTGTCACAAGGAAGCAGGCAGTTCCCAGCATATGCGCGGAATGATACGCGTTCCGGCTGACGATCATGATGATGGTCACGCATCCGGTGATCGTGAGCGCGGATGGAAACGCGTTCAGGAACACATGCCGCAGGAAAGTATTGTCGATCCGGTTAAAGTTGTTCTCCTGGGCGAGCAGGAAGGTCGGAATGCCGACCGCGCACGCGCTGATCAGGGACATCTGGATCGGCTCAAACGGATACATCTCCGAGGCGAAGATGGTGATCAGGGCCAGCATGGCGGAAAACATGGTCTTGATGAGGAACATGGAGGCAGCCGTGCGGATGTTGTTGATGACACGGCGTCCCTGGTTCACGATGTGCGGCATGGAGGCAAAGTTGGAATCCAGCAGCACCACGTTCGCGATGTTCTTGGCGGCGTCGCTTCCGGCCGCCATTGCGATGCTGCAGTCCGCCTCTTTCAGAGCAAGAACGTCGTTCACGCCGTCGCCCGTCATGGCTACGGTGTGTCCGTCTCCCTTCAGAGCCAGGACCATCTCCTTCTTCTGCTGCGGGGTCACACGGCCGAAGACACTGTAGGTCCGGACCGCTTTCTGCATCTCTTCCCCGGTTCTGATCAGGCTTGCGTCGATGAACTGGTCCGCGTCCGGGAGCCCGGCACGTTTGGCGATGGCCGCCACGGTGACGGGATCGTCGCCGGATATGATCTTGAGGCTTACGCCCTGTTCGCGGAAGTAACGGAGGGTGGCGGGCGCTTCTTCCCGGATCACGTCCGTGATCACGATCAGCGCTTCCGGCACCAGGCCGTCCGGAACTTCATTGTCCGCCGCGACGACCGGGCTGTGGGAAAGGACCAGCACGCGCAGTCCTTCTTTTGCGTAGTTCGCACAGCGCATTTTCAGAGTCTCTCTCCCGTCCGGAAACAGAAACTGAGCCGCGCCGATCAGGTAGGTGCCTTTCCCCTCAAAGGAGGCTCCGCTGTATTTACGGTCGGAAGAAAACGGGATCACATAGGCCGCCTGCATGTCGTTTCTGGCAGGAAAGCGCTTGCGGATGGCTTCCGCCGTGGCGTTCTGATCCTTTGTGGCGGCCATCAGATTGCCCATGATGCGTTCGATCTCTTCCACGGTGAGCAGGCTTTTCCCTGCAAAGGGACCGGGCTTTTTAAAGAAGTCCTTGTCCGTCGATTCCTCGACGATCTCTTCCGGAGGAAGCACGGGACGTATGGGAAGCTGCGGCAGGGCCGGCACATTGGCGGGGGCCTGGGCAGGAGCTGAAACGCTTTCCGCTGCGGCTCTGGTATCCGGCAGGATAATCACTTTCGGTATATTCCCGTTTTCCGAAGTCTCACCGGATTCCGGCATTGCGCCGACCTCAGGGCTGTCCTCTCCGCTCGTGCCTTCGTCGCTCTCCGGACCGGCTCCGGCATTCAGATCGGTCCCGGCCATCTCCGAAAGGGGCGGATCATCATTCCCTGCGGGATAGGGGACCACGTCTTCCACCTTCATGGTGCCTTCCGTGATAGTGCCGGTCTTATCGAGGCAAAGCATGTCCACGCGGGCAAGGGTCTCGATACAGTAGAGCTCCTGCACCAGGGTCTTCTTTCTGGCCAGGGTCATCGCACCCAGCGTAAGGGCGATACTGGTGAGCAGCACAAGTCCTTCCGGGATCATGCCCAGGACTGCGGCCACCGTACTGACGACGGAGTTCTTGAAAGATTCCCCCGCGACGATATACTGACGGTAGAATAAAAGCGCGCCCATAGGGACGATGACGATACTGATGACCTTCAGAATGGCGTTCAGTGAGCCGCGGAGTTCTGAATGATGACGTTTGAATTCTTTCGCTTCGCTGGTGATCTTGGAAGCATAATTGTCGGAACCGACATGGATCACGCGGCACTGGGCTTCCCCTGCCGTACAGAAACTGCCGGAGTAGAGTTCGTCCCCTTTTGTCTTTACCAGGTTGTCGGACTCACCGGTCAGGAGCGATTCGTTTACTTCGATGGTGCCGCTTAAGATCTGGCTGTCCGCGGGGATCTGGTCGCCCGCTTTGACAATGATCAGGTCATCCAGCACCAGCTTGTCCGTGGCGATGTTCCATTTCTGGTTGTCACGGATGACGATGGTCTGTGACTGGGTCACGATCGCCAGCTTGTCGATGGTCTTTTTGGCGCGGATCTCCTGGATGATGCCGATGGCGGTGTTGCATACGATCACGCCGAGAAAGAGACTGTTCTTATAAGAGCCGACCATGAGCACCATCACAAAAAGAGCAATATTCAGGAAGTTAAAAAACGTCAGAAGATTGCTCAGAAATATCTGCTTATAAGTCCTGGTGATGGGCTGGTCGTTTTTGTTGACCAGCCCTTTTTCGATCCGTGTCCGTACTTCCTGGGAGGTTAATCCTTGCATCTGTCATATACCTCTTACGGTCGTTTCACATCCATCAGTATTCTTCGTCCTCTTCGCCTTCGGAGATGTCGTTCTTGGGCTTCTGGAGACCTTCGATGGTGATGCCGTGCTTCTGGGCATAATCCCAGAGAGCAGCGTGGATGGCTTCTTCCGCCAGCAGGGAGCAGTGCACTTTGATGGGGGGAAGTCCGTCGAGGGCTTCCATGACGGCCTGGTTTGTGATCTCCAGGGCTTCTTCGATGGTCTTGCCTTTCACCAGCTCGGTGGCCATGCTGCTGGTCGCGACAGCCGCGCCGCAACCGAAGGTCTTGAACTTGCATTCCTTGATGATGTGTGTCTCATCGTCTATATCGAGAAACATCCGCATGATATCGCCGCACTTTGCGTTGCCGACGGTGCCTACGCCGCTGGCGTTTTCGATCTCACCCATGTTGCGCGGATGCTGGAAATGATCCATTACTTTTTCACTGTACATGTTATCCTCCTGAATGATGGTGGCGATCCGGTCATTCCGCAGATGAACCGAATACAGAAATGATTTCTCAACGGTTTTTCTTTATAAAGTCTTCATAGAGCGGTGACATGGCTCTGAGGTTCTCTACGATCTCTTTCAGATGGTCCACCACAAAGTCCGCGTCCTCCAGGGTAGTCTCCTGGCTGAGGGTCATACGGAGAGATCCGTGGGCTTTCTCATGAGGAAGACCGATGGCGAGGAGTACATGAGAGGGGTCGAGGGAGCCCGAAGTGCAGGCGGACCCGCTGGATGCGCAGACGCCGAGGCTGTCCAGCATGAGCAGCATGGATTCACCTTCTATGAATTCCATGCTGACGTTGACGTTGTTGGGAAGACGGCGCACCGGATCGCCGTTCAGGCGGGAATAGGGGATCTCGTTCAGGATACGGCTGATCATGTGATCCCGGACGGCGATCTCTTTGGCGGCACGTTCTTCCATGGTCTCGGCAGCCCGTCTGGCGGCCACGCCGTAGCCAACGATGCCGGGAACGTTCTCGGTGCCGGCTCTTCTCTTTCTCTCCTGCGCTCCGCCATGGATGAAGGAACGGATCCTGACGCCTTTCCGGATGTACAGGAAGCCGATGCCCTTGGGTCCGTTGATCTTATGGGCGCTCGAGGAAAGCATGTCGATATGCATCTCGTCCACATTGATCGGTACCTGGCCGAAAGCCTGCACGGCGTCCGTATGGAAGAGAATACCTTTTTCGTGGGCGATCTCTCCGATCTCGCGGATGGGTTCGATGGTGCCGATCTCGTTGTTGGCGAACATGACCGAGATCAGGATGGTCTCCGGGGTGATGGCGCGGCGGACATCCTCGGGAGAAACAAGACCGTTCTCATCCACATTCAGGTAGGTGATCTTCGCGCCGCGGACCTTCTCCAGATATTCGCAGGTATGCAGCATGGCGTGATGCTCGATCTTGGTGGTGATGATGTGATTTCCTTTGGAAGCGTAGGCTTCCAGAGTGGCTTTGACAGCCCAGTTGTCGGATTCGCTGCCGCCGGCGGTGAAGTAGATCTCTTCCTTTTTGGCGCCCAGGACCTGCGCGATCTGCTCCCGTGCATCGGTGATGGCCTGCTTGCTCTCCGCAGAAAAATCGTAGATGCTGGACGGGTTGCCGTAGTATGTACCGAAATACGGCAGCATCGCTTCCACTACCTCGTCGGATGTGCGGGTCGTGGCAGCGTTGTCCAGATAGATGAGCTTTTTCATTGTTCGTCTCCTCTTTTCTGATATATAAAAGAGTGCCGGGCACTCTGTCATTTGTACATCCACACTTTATCAGTTTCCCCCTGGTTTGTCAATCATCCAGAGCAAAATCCATACTATTTTAGTATGATTTTTTTTCGCCGAGTCCCGTGTCTCGTACGCAACAGACAAAAAGTGCTGTTCCGTATGCAAAAGAGAGCTCAATTCTGTGGTGATATGTCTCAGCAAGCATACGCATTAAGGCAAAAGCGGGAAATACATATGCCTGCTGCAAGAACATGCCAAAGGGGAAGATCATCAGGAACGGCCAGATACTATAAACCGGCATCTGAGGCACGGCCACTTTTTCAACAGTCCTGATCCAACCCCATGACTCCATAACTCGCCCATGACTTACTGGACAGCAGCTGGTTTATCCTATATAATAGTGCGGTAATTGATATGGGTCAGACAGAGAAAGGAGACAGCTATGGGATTCACTTTTGTCAAAAAGTTGCCGACACCGGAGGAGATACGCAACAAATATCCCATCGATGAAGATATCAGGGCACTCAAAAAAGCACAGGACGCCGAGATCCGGCGCGTATTCACAGGGGAGAGCGATCGTTTTCTTGCGATCATCGGGCCTTGCTCCGCGGATAACGAGGACGCAGTCTGCGATTATCTGATGCGGCTTCGCAAAGTGCAGGATCAGATCGCGGACAAGGTGCTGATCATTCCGCGGGTCTACACCAACAAGCCCCGCACCACGGGGGAAGGCTACAAGGGCATGATGCACCAGCCGGATCCGGAAAAAAAGCCCGACCTTCTGGCCGGGCTTGTGGCGATCCGTAAAATGCATATCCGCGCGATCCGCGAAAGCCGGTTCACCTGCGCGGATGAGATGCTCTATCCGGAAAACTACCGCTATCTATCGGATATTCTGTCTTACGTAGCAGTGGGCGCCCGGTCTGTTGAGGACCAGCAGCACCGGCTGACCGTAAGCGGCATGGATGTCCCCGCCGGAATGAAGAATCCGACCAGCGGAGATATTTCGGTCATGCTGAATTCCGTCGTCGCGGCGCAGGGTGCTCATCGGTTTGTCTATCGCAGCTGGGAAGTGGAAACCACCGGAAACCCGCTCGCCCACACGATCCTTCGCGGAGCGGTGAACAAGCACGGTGAAGCCATCCCCAACTATCATTATGAAGATCTGAAGCTTCTTCTGGATAAATATGAGCAGAAGAACCTGCATAATCCGGCCTGTATCGTAGACACCAACCATTCCAACTCCAACAAGCAGTTTGAACAGCAGATCCGGATCGCGCGGGAGGTGCTGCACAGCCGCAAGGTCGACGCCAAGATCCACCGTCTGGTCAAAGGGCTCATGATCGAGAGCTATCTGGTGGAAGGAGCTCAGAAGATCGGCGGAGATCATATCTACGGCAAATCCATCACCGATCCATGCCTCGGCTGGGAAGATTCCGAAAAGCTGCTGTATACCATCGCGGAAATGTGCTGAATGAACAGCGGCTCCGCAGATCGCATACACAACAGATTCAAATCGCTATTCCGTATGCAAGATAGCGGCCTGATTCGAGTGGCGACTGCGTGGATCGCATACGCAACAGATTCAAATCGCCATTCCGTATGCAAAACAGCAGCCTGATTCGAGTGGCGGCTTCGCAGATCGCATACGCACCAGATTCAGATCACCATTCCGTATGCAAAACAGCGGCCTGATTCGAGTGGCGGTTCCGCGGATCGCATACGCAGCAGATTCAAATCGCCATTCCGTATGAGTATTGAGGACGCTTCACAGTGTCTCATAAATTTGCTGACGTGTATAAAGCAAGGGACGATTCGCTGAGAACCGTCCCTTGACTCTTATCTCCTGGGATGTGCTTTCATATAAACATCGCGCATGCGGGAGACATTCATATTCAGGTAAACCTGTGTGGTGGAAATGTCAGAATGACCGAGCATCTCCTGTACGCTGCGCACATCCGCCCCGTTCTGGAGCATGTGCACTGCAAATGAATGGCGCAGTGTGTGCGGCGTGATGTCACGCTGGATACCGGCTTCATCCGCATAACCCTTCAGTACCTTCCAGAACCCCTGACGGCTCATGGGCTTCCCGGAGCAGTTGGTGAACAGCGCGCCTACGGAAGCATCGCGGACAAACGCCGGTCTGCCTTCCTTCAGATAGCGTTCCAGGACATCTCTGCTGATGGAACCGATCGGAATGACCCTCTCCTTGTGATCTGCATGGCAGGTCACATAAGAAAGCCGCAGGTTGACATCCTGCACACTCAGATGGATCAGTTCGCTGACACGCATACCGGTCGCGTACAGAAGCTCCAGCATTGCGCTGTCGCGAAGCCCCTTGGCCGTGGAAGTATCCGGCTGGCGGAGCAGACGCTCGACCTCAGTCACAGTCAGGATCTCAGGAGCCTTCTTCTCCACCTTCGGGGGTCTTAAAGCTTCTGATGGATCCGATTCGATCCACCGCTCTTTATAAAAAAAATGGAATAACGCTCTGATGGAAGCCACGCTGCGTGAAATGGTGGAGGAAGCGAAATTCTCCTGCTCCATATAGCGCAGATATTCCTCCAGATCTCTCTCCCTCACCTGCGTGAAGCTCGAGAGGCCTCTCCCCTGCAGAAAACCGGCAGCCTTCTTAAGGTCTCTCTGGTAAGAAACCTCCGTATTATAGGAGGTTCTTTTTGTGTTGTGCAAAAACGAAATAAACTCCCTGATCTCTCTTTCCATTACCCTTCTCCCACTCTTTGTTAACGTAATTGTAACATTTCGTAACAAAATGTTTCTCTTATGGGAGTATTATAATATCGATTTAACATAAAATCAACAACTATTTTTTGCCCAAATCTGCCCAAAACCCGCTCAGTTCCTTCATTTTTACAACTTCTTGTAGTTAACATATCCGACACAAACAATATCTTGCGAAATTATTATGTAAAATTTTTGTAATTTATTTATGTTATCCATTCTTTCGCAGGGAGTCCTGCGCGGACAGCGCCCCTGCCGGGAGGTGGCCCTACGCGGGCGGCGCCCCTGACGGGGAGGTGGCGGCTTTCGTCGGAAGTCTTTCGCAGACGGCAGGGGATTTCCCGGGGAGGGGAAGCGCTCGGAGTGACGAAGCCCGCTTTCCCCTCCCCGGACCCCACCCTTTCCGGGCACGTTTTATGTGAAGAATTGAATAATT
>CAMOQF010000020.1 GCA_946622645.1 uncultured Blautia sp. | reverse complement strand
AAGCTTTCGCAAAACCGTCGCCAAAATTGTGGCGCGTACCGGACTGCAGCGCTTTTCCGTCGTGCATGAGCGCTTCGATGGTGTAGGTGGATTCCGCGCCGGCAAATTTCTCCTTGTCGGTCTTGCGGCCCCGTACCACCGGAATGGCCAGGAAATCTTCACAGAAATCCGCATAGACGTTCAGCATCTGGATGGTGCGCGCTTCCGCTTCCTCCGCGGTCGCATGGGCGGTGTGCCCTTCCTGCCACAGGAATTCTCTGGAACGAAGGAAAGGACGGGTCGTCTTTTCCCAGCGCACCACAGAGCACCACTGGTTGTACAGCTTTGGAAGATCCCGGTGAGACTGGATATCCTTCTGGTAAAAGTCGCAGAACAGAGTCTCGGAAGTGGGACGGACGCACATTCTCTCCTGCAGAGGCTCCAGGCCTCCGTGGGTCACCCAGGCCACCTCGGGAGCAAAGCCTTCCACGTGGTCCTTCTCCTTCTGAAGAAGGGACTCCGGAATGAACATCGGCATATAGACGTTCTGGACGCCGGTCTCCTTGAACCTGCGGTCCAGCTCCGCCTGAATGTTCTCCCACAAGGCGTAGCCGGCGGGCTTTATGACCATGCATCCCTTGACGCTGGTATAGCCGCAAAGCTCGGCTTTCTTGACAACATCTGTGTACCACTGGGCAAAATCTTCCTCCATGGAGGTGATGGATTCTACCAGTTTTTTCTCCTTAGCCATGTCTTCTTTCCTTTCTGTCGTCAGACTTCAAAGCGGATATCCCGCCCGGTCCGGTTGTATTTATAATAGCGGACCCCCGCCGCGTCCAGCATCCTTTTGGACGCCGTGTTGGCGGGTGTTCCGGCATATTTATCGCTGTCGTAGACCACGGTCCTGATCCCGGCCTGGATCAGCGCTTTGGCGCATTCGTTGCAGGGGAACAGCGTCACATACAGCTTTGCGCCCTCCAGGCTGCCGCCCCGGTAATTCAGGATCGCGTTCAGCTCGCTGTGACACACATAGACATATTTGGTATCAAGGGGCTCTCCCTCTCTTGCCCAGGGGAACTCATCGTCGGAGCATCCTTGCGGAAACCCGTTATAGCCCATGGAGAGGATCTTGTTGTCCTGGCTCACGATGCACGCGCCCACCTGTGAATTGGGGTCCTTGGAGCGCATGGCGGAAAGCATGGCCACTCCCATAAAATATTCGTCCCAGGAAAGATAGCCCTGGCGCTTGGGTGTCATTTTGATCATATGTCTTTTTTCTCCTTTCCCGGCACCACCTGGTGACCTGCCGCTTTCAGAAGCCGGTTCATGATGGCCTGTCCGAGCCTCGGCGTGTCAAACGCCTCCGAGTAGATCTTTCCGACGCCGCGGTCGTCGAAGGAGCGCAGGATCCGGTACAGGCTCCTTGCGATCTCCTCATCGTTCTGCAGGCTGCCGGCGCATTCGACGATTCCTTCCGGATAATTGTCCCTGGTCTCGTCGGAAGAGATGATCCCCGCCGATACGCCGTTTTGGATATCCTGACGGACTCTTCTTCTGATCTCGGCCACTACCTCCTCCGGGGTGCCGGTCACGATCAGCATCTCCGCTTTGGGAGCATAGTGACGGTATTTCATGCCGGGGGCCTTCGGATGCGCATCCTTCTCCTCCGGCAGAAGTCCCGGGTCCACACGCACATCCTGCAGGATCTCCTGCAGCATGGGCAGGGAGATGAAGCCCGGTCTCAGGATGGCCGGTCTGTCCTCGGTAAAATCCACGATAGTGGATTCAAGGCCGATCCCGCAGGGGCCCCCGTCCAGGATCATGTCGATCCGGCCGGAAAGGTCCTGGATCACATGAGCGCCTTCCGTAGGGCTGGGCCTTCCGGAAAGATTAGCGCTTGGCGCCGCGATAAAACCGCCTGACGCCAGGATCAGCGCCTGTGCCGTCCTGTCGCTTGGAAAACGGACTGCGACGCTCTGCAGGCCTCCCGTCGTCTCCGAGGGAACGATCTCCTTTTTGGGAAAGATCATGGTCAGAGGGCCCGGCCAGAAACGTTCGGCCAGCCTCACAGCTCCCTCCGGGACCGTCTCTGCGATCTTATACAGATCCGCCATATCCGCGATATGGACGATCAGCGGGTTGTCCGACGGCCGCCCCTTGGCGGCGTAGATCTTCCGGGAGGCGCTGCTGTCCAGGGCGTTTCCGCCCAGCCCGTACACGGTCTCGGTGGGGAACGCCACCAGCCCTCCGTTCCGGATGATCTGTCCGGCCCGCGCGATCACATCCGCCTCCGGTCTGTCTCTCGATATTCTGATGATCTCTGTCTTCATTTTCAAACCTTCACGATAAAGGTGCCCCAGCCGGGATCCTCGAAAACGATCTCTCCCAGGCCGTACAGCAGATCCCTGTTCAGGCGGTCGCTGTATTTTTCTTTTTCCTTTGAACCAACAAAAATGTACGAAACGTCGTAGGCTGCCAGGAGCCTCCGGACCTCCTTCTCATCCTCGGAGGTATAGATCCTCTCCACATCCGCGCTCTTTACGTTCAGATCCGCCGTATCGCCCCTCCACAGCCATTCATGGACATACCAGCCCAGAACGGTGGGAAGTCCGGTGGAAGCCGATACACGGTCGAATGTGGTGTAGCTGTCGCCGTTTGCCTCCAGCACGACAGGGCTTCCGGTTATGTTTGCCTTCAGCCAGCGGATCCCCGACGCGTCCTCCGGAAGAGTCCCTTCCAGATAGGCAAGCGCGTTCAGACCCTGGTAGCGGTCCGGATCGAAAACTCCGCTGAACCAGGAGCTCACACACTTTCCAAAATAGCCTGCCGTCATGACCAGCAGGAAAAGGAGCATGCATGACGCGATCCGGAAGATCATTTTTCTGGCCAGAAGCAGAATACGGAAGATGCCGTATCCCATCATGATGCCGAACATCATATAGGCCTGGTAGGTCAGCTTGAACATGGTGTTGGCCCGTGCGCTGCCGGCTTCATAGATATCGCGGACATACACGATCTCCGGGATCGCCACCAGTCCGATGGCGCAGAGCCCCAGGATGACGGCATAGAGATCCGGGGAAGAAGCGGCCCGCATCTTAGCAAACAGCCCTTTGGCCTCTTTGTTCTGCCGGCTGTCCCCGATGATCACGATCAGAAGCAGGATGAACACGACAGTCGGAAGCCCCCACAACACCATCAGCTGATAGAAAAGCGAATGATTCTGCGCGAGGGCGACCCCCTGGACCATGGTCTTGAACTGCAGCGTAAACGGCAGGATCACGATGGACGATACCACAGCCATCTCGACTGCATGGACCGCCGTGGCGGCCAGCACACGGGACGGCCTGCCGGGGAAACGCACGATGTTGACAAACAGCACTGTTCCGCCGGTGACCACGAAATAGATCACGAAATCCCAGAAATTGGTCCACTGGAAGACCCCCAGGAGAAGGGAGGCAAGCAGGATATGGGGGAAAGAAAGCTCTTTCAGGATAAACAGAAAGCCTTTTTCCTCATTCTTCTCTTCACGGGTATTGACCATGTAAGCATAGAGGATCCCCAGCAGGAGCAGTACAAAGATGATATTGCACACATGGGCGTGCAGATCCCCCAGCACAAAAGAATAGCAGGGGAATTCGTGGATCGTTTTGTCCGGCACGTCCGGATTGTGGCCGATATAACGGGTGGCGTCCGGGAACCAGTAGGAGCTCTGGGCTTCGATCCCCTTTATTTTATTGATGAACGGGATCACCAGGGCGTAGATCACATAGTGCATGTTTCCGGTGATGGATACCGCCAGACCGGCCACCGTGCCGGAGAGTCCTCCCTCCAGGCCGGTACGCTCGTTTCCGCGTTTCCGGAGCTGGTCGGTGATCATCTGACGGGCAAGCGAAAACGGCAGGACAAACGCGAAGCCGGCTATGAACATCCGCATCAGATTGTAGGTGATCTCCACCCGCGTAAAGGTGATCTTGGTCAGAAAAACCGCAAAATACTGTCCGCCGTAATAATAGTTGATCGGTCCCTGCGAATACCACAGGTCCGTCGCCGGCATGGAAGTGCTGCGCATCATGGCCTCCATGAAGCCATAGTCCATAAACTTTTCGGTCCCGTTAGCCGCCGGATTGAACCCGGCCAGATAGGTCCACATCAGGAAGACAGCGAGGAACAGGAGTTCCTCCGAAATGACCAGGCGCAGATGGGCCGTCGGCAGAAACGATGTATGATCTTTCTTCCGGACCGCGCCGAACCAGATGCAGACGCCGGCAAGGACGGCCGTCACCAGAATGCAGGTGGCTGTCGAAAACAGAATGACACGGCACGAAACCAGGAACCAGACCGTAAAGCCGCTGATAAGGATGGCCAGTATTTTGGAAAAGAACCACCCCTTGTCGTCAAAACGGCTGAAAAGCCGGCCGGTCAGCGGCTGGGCGCAGGCTCCAAGGATGAGCGCGCCAAAATAAAATGCCCAGAAGCTGAAGGAATCCCCTTTCAGCAGGACTCCTGACAAGAACGCAAGCAGGACGAACGGGATCAGAAACAACAGATCCTTTTTTGTAAGCTGTTCCATCTATCTCACCTCTAAAGACAAATCAGATTTTTTTTCTGAGCCTCCAGAAATCTCCAAGAGCTTCTCTTCCGATCCGGAAGATCCTCTTAAAATTGAGCGAATTGACGCCTCCCTGCCTTGGGCGGAAGGTGATGGGAATGTAGGTCACCCCCATATTATGCTTATGATAGCTCACCGTCATCAGCACATTGGGCAGGAAAAACTGATCCGGGATACGGGAGAGGACCTGTCTGAGATCCTCCGCCTTCATCAGACGGAAGGGCGTGTTCGCGTCCTTGACCCAGACGTGGAAGATGGCTAAAATGACCAGACGCAGCACCCTTGTCACAAACACGCGGGAGAAACCATCCTGTCGGCCTTTGCGGTAGCCGATCACGAGCCCGCATTCCTCTCTTCTTTCCCAGAACTGCCTGAATTCCTCCGGCCTGGTCTGGCCGTCCGAATCCGTCTGAAAGACATAGTCAGCCCCGGCGTCCAGCGCCTTTTTATAAGCCCTGAGCACAGTCGGACCGTGCCCTTCGTTTTTTTTGTTCAGCGTCAGAAGCCTTGGATACTGTTCCCGGAGGGAACGCATGATCTGATAGGTCTTATCCTTGCTTCCGTCGTTCACGACCAGAAGACGGCTGTCTCCTCCTGCTTCCTCCACCACAGGATACCATTCCCTGATGACAGCTGCGATATTAGCCTCCTCATTGTAGGCCGGCATCACGATGTAAAGGCTTTCTTGCTTCATAGATCCTGATCCTCCCGTCTTCTGTCACATAAACCTGGGGATAGGTCGCTTTGATCACGTCCTCCCGGCAGTCGTGTTCCTCGAGTGTCATATTGTCTTCATAGAGAATGTAGTTGATCCGTTCCTCCGACACCAGCTCCTGAAGCCTCTCGGAAGAATCCGTCGTGTACATTTCGATGGCTTTTGCGGATCTGCCGTATGTGTCGTACCCGGCAGACCAGGCGTAGTAAGGCCAGCCCAGATACATCATGACGCCGGAGATGCTGACTTCATTCATCGCATATTCCGGCGTGAGGATCAGATCCTCCGCGGTCAGGTGCGCGTTGAGCCATGCGGTCAGCGGGCTGTCCATGATGACGGTGGTACGGTGGTTTTTGTCATTGTCTTTTATGATCACCACAAAATCATATAAGCCGGTCGCCGTCATGAGGACAGCGAGTACGACGGCCAGAAGCCTGGTATACCACCTGCCCCTCAGCAGCGTGGTCAGGAAAACGCCCCATAAAACGGCCGCCACCGCCATAGCGATCATGATATATTTGTGATTGACGGTCACATCCGGCGTGAGCGATATGGTGAAGGAAAACAGCACGGGGATGAACACGGCCGCGATCAGGCAGCGTTCCCTCCGCCTTGCCAGAATGGCAGCCGGCAGCAGGCCCACGAGCGAAATGCCTGTGATCTGGATCAGATACCACCAGACGCCGCCAAAGCTTTTATCCATGCTGATAAAGCCCCAGTAGAAGCTTGCGGACACCGCATCCCCCCGGATAAAGATCTTTGTCTGCAGCACGGAAAAGACCACGGTCACCACCGCCAGGAGGGCGAGATCCGGTTTGTGGTCCGCAAAGATGGCGATCCCGAAAAGGATCAGCAGTGCGCCGATCACCGCAGCCCCGTTCCAGAAAGAAGCAAGACCCAGGACCAGGCCGCATAAAAGCGCCCTCTCCGGCCTGTCAAAGCTCCAGGCCGTTTTGCTGAAGAAGCGCTCCTTCAGCCATTGGAGACCCTGCGACTGTGAATCGCAGGCACTGTCCAGCAGATCCAGAAAGACCCATAGAAGTACCGCCATCAGCAGAAGGCCGAAGCCCAGATGCCGCTGGTTGAGATACACATTGTAATTCCAGAGTCCCCACGTCTCCTTGTCCGTATAGCCGATAAAAGCCGTATTGGAGGCCAGCGTCTTCAACAGATCGTGCGCCTGCAGATGCTCCGCAGCAAAACGGAAAAACGCGGTCCCGCTGCGAAAGAAGAAAAAGAGGGCCGTCAGCACCGCCGAAAGGAAATGCCCCGAAAGCCGCAGAGCGATCTGCCCTGCCATCACAAGGAAAGCTCCCAGCGCGAGCGTGCCTGCCAGATTGTACGCGACGTCCAGCCGCAGTCCCAGATATTCCAGATTGCCCACCAGGAACTGGAACATAAAGTGATATTTTACATCCTGTCCGCCAAAATGCGGATACTGGGTGGGATAATTGGCTTCTCTCGAGAAGGAGCGCATCATGGCCGTATGCGGTGCATAGTCTCCGAAGACCGAGAATCCCGATTTGAGCTCATTGCCTGTCTGGTGGAAGACATAGCTCATGGTAAAGGCTATGAAAAGGAACAGCAGGCCGTACAGAACGCATTCTGCGGCAAAGAGCTTTTTGTCACGGATCCAGCCGTCTGCCCAGCCCGGGACGCTTTTGCGGACCGCTCTTCTCCTCCACAGGATGAAAAGCAATACCGCCGTAAAGCCAAGCACCAGGATATTGGCATACAGCAGGGGATCCTGTTCCTTGCACTGCACATGCAGAAACCAGGCGATCAGATACAGCGTCCAGGTCATCAGAAGGACGCCGCAGCCGAAGGCGGCCGACAGCCTCAGCCAGATGCCGTTTACGGCTCCGCCCCTTGTTGTATTGTCATCAAACAGGATGCCGGTCAGCTCAAGCCCGGTCAGGGTGGCTGCCAGCAGATAACAGATCGCTGCCATAATATTTCTCCGGGAGATCCCGAAAACGGATCATCCCTGCAGGTTGTCCAGAATTGTCGACCAGATACTGCTGTCCTCAAAGCCCAGGCTCCAGGAAGCGACGCCTCCCAGCGCGTATTTGGGGATCAGCTTCACTTTTTCCGCGATGGACTGGTTGTCCTCCATCCAGATCTGATAGGAAATGCCGTCTCTCTCATACGAAGCCACATTCTGGAAGACATTCACATCCCAGTAGATCTGGGCGTTGTTCTGCGCTGCAAGCTCCGAAGCCTTGTTCATGCCGATCGCTTCGCTGGTCACTCTGCCGTTCTGTGTTTTCCACAGTCTGGTGTAGAAGGGAATGGCCAGGATCGTGCGGGAAGGCTCCACCTCGAGGATGGTCCCCTGCACGCCGTTTTCCACCCAGGGAAGGGAAGCGACCGAACCGGCCGTCTCGGAACCCTCATGATGCTCGTCATATCCCATGATGATGATATAATCAGCTACTCTGCCCTGCTCGGCACGGTCATAATGGCTGGTGTATTCCTCCGGGACCGTGTTGTCCACGGAAAGGATCAGTCCGTTTTTGTGTGTCTCGATGGAGAGCTCCCGCAGAAATTCCAGGAAATGCTCTCCTGTCTCCTCGCTCAGAAGCTCAAAGTCGATGTTGATGCCGTCCATTCCGACGCCGAGCGCGGCACTGACAAGATTGCGCACCAGGTTCTGGCGGGATGATGTGTGAGAGAGGATCTCAAAAGAACTGATCTCCGTGCTGTGGTTGTCCACCATCGCCCAGACCTGCAGGCCCTTTGCATGAGCCTGCGCCACATAATCCGCCGAGGAAATATTTGATATATTCCCGGCGTTGTCCTTCATGGAAAACCAGGTGGGCGAGATCACGTTGACCCCTCCCATATAGGCGGTCATATCTGCGAAATACGCATTCGCTTCCGGTACGAATACCTGATGCCAGGTCAGGTTCACCTTGTAATCCAGCGTATTGTAGGTATAGTCGTCCACGACCTGAGCGCGCTCCTCCGTGGCTGTAAAGGGGTCCGAAGTGTCTCTCTTTTCTACATAGCCGATGCAGCCGTCGCGGGTGGCTACCTCGTACCAGTTTTCCAGCTCGGACAGGAGGACCATGTTTTCCCCGTAGGGGACGTATGTCAGGATCGGCGCTTTGATGCCGCCAAGCCTGCGGACAGCGGTCTCGCCCATGCTGGTCACGGTATTCACATTCTCAAACCGGCTGCGGATGGCCGCACGGTCAGGGTCACTGTTGAACACGATGTCCATGTCGGTAAAGCGGTGGACATAGGCAAGGGACAGATAAACAGTCCCGTCCCGGTTCCAGGCGTCTGTGCCGGCCTGTTCCGAGATGGAAGCCGTCGTGAGTTCAGATGGCGTCGCATACAGGATCTGATTGTTTTCCGCGTCGTAGTAAAAACGTTGGTTCAGATGCTCGGTCACCGCGTTCAGCGGGAGATACAGGTTCCACTCTGCAAGTTCCGCGGAAGGATTGCCCAGCACAGCCCGGGAATCCAGGATCATATCGTTCAGGATCAGGACTGCCTGCCCTTCCCCGGCGGAACCGTAGTATTCCGTCAGATCCATCATTTCCTTGGACGGCGTATGCCGGTCCATATACCAGCTCACCGCGCCTGCCGCACCTACAAGGATGATCAGAAGGACGACGATGATCGCCGGATTTCGTCTGTTTCGTTTACGTCGCATATAATAAATATCCTTTCAAAACCATTGTTTTCTGGACATATACTAAATCATTATAGCACATTCCGAAAAAAATGCCACTATTTTCAAAAGAGGCTCCCGCGCATGCTTATGAAAGACCGCCGCAGGCACTGCGGGCATATGCAGAAACCGGCTGCCGCAGAAATAAACCAACGGCAACCCCTGCGCCGGTCCTCCTGACACCAGGCCGGTCAGGACATACGCATGAACTATTCTATGATCCCTTGGGAGCTTCCCTCCTTTCAAACCAACAGGCCGGATCAGTGCACCTGTATACAAAGAGAAAGAGCCGTGAAAAGGTTGTCCTGGGGAACAAAACGCTTGCGGCAGAACGCCGCGGACTTGAATAGGACACTTGAAAGAAAGATATTCTGAAATCCGGATAAAAGAAGGTTGTCTTAGCTGCCTGGATTTGAGCAGATGGCTTTTCGCAACCGCTTTCTCCTGTTTTTATTATAAACGCTTTCCCGGAAAGTTGCAAGACAGGGGACATTTTTTTATGATTTTTCTTTACAGAATCTTCCATTTACGGTATAATAATTCAACCATACATGTGAATGTTTCATTTATGATCTCGTAAGGGAAACAAATATGAAGATAGAAAAGATCAACGACAATCAGATCCGCTGCACATTGAACCGGCAGGACCTTGAGGATCATCAGATCCGCCTGAGCGAGCTGGCCTACGGCACCGACAAGGCCAAAGAGCTTTTCCGCGACATGATCCAGCAGGCCCGGATCCAGGTCGGCTTTGAGGTGGACAATATTCCGCTGATGATCGAGGCGATCCCCTTAAGCACCGAGAGCATCATCCTGATCATCACCAAGGTGGAGGATCCGGAAGAGCTGGATACCCGCTTTTCCAAGTTCGCCCCCTTTAAAGGCAGCCAGACACCTGACATCTTCCAGCTGGACGGAGCGGACAATATTCTGGACCTGTTCCAGAAGATCCAGGAGGCGCGCAAGCTCCTCACCGAAAAAAAGAGCGATCCCAGGGACACCCGGTCCGACACGGAAGCCCAGGACAAGGAGATCGACCTTATCCGTCTCTTTGTCTTCAAAACGCTGGACGACGTGATCCGGGCTTCTCACAGCCTGCCCGGGGATACCGCGGGGCAGAATACGCTCTACCGCGACGCCAGAACAGGAGCCTATCACCTTGTGCTTCACCAGGACGGCGCTTCTCCCCAGGATTTCAACAAAATATGCAATCTCCTGCAGGAGTACGGTGAAGGCAGTCCCTTCACCCCCGCGGGCGAGGCTTTCTTAAAAGAGCACGGAGACCTCGTGTCTGTCGACGCCCTGTCTCTTCTCCGTCAGGTCTGATCACTGTCCTGACTGCAAAGTTCTATTTATGAAAGTTTTATAAAAGACTTGTAATTTTTTACCAGATAGATTAGAATCAGTATGGTATCTTTTATACAGATTATCAAATAAGGAGGTTATGAACATGGCATATGTTATTTCTGACGAATGTGTAAGCTGCGGCACCTGTGAAGCTGAATGCCCCGCCGGCGCTATCTCCCAGGGAGACGAGCATTATGTAATCGATGCTGATACCTGTCTTGACTGCGGAAGCTGCGCAGCTGTATGTCCCACTGAAGCGATCAGTGCAGGCTGAAAAAAAGCATAAAAAATCCCCCGGCAGAAATGCCGGGGATTTTTTATGCTTTTTTGTTTGCAAACTGTGTGTAGCGAGGCAGCCATACCAGCTCCGTCGTTCCCACCGGGCCGTTTCTCTGTTTGGCTACGATGATCTCGGCGATGTCCTTCTTTTCAGAATCCTTGTGATAATAATCATCCCGGTAGATGAACATGACCACATCCGCATCCTGCTCAATGGCGCCGGATTCACGAAGGTCCGAAAGCATCGGCCGGTGATCAGGCCGCTGCTCCACGGCACGGCTCAGCTGGGAAAGCGCTATCACGGGCACCTCCAGCTCTCTGGCCAGAGCCTTCAGGGAACGGGAGATCTCCGAGATCTCCTGCTGCCGCGAATCGGAACGGGAGGAGCTCCCGCTCATCAGCTGCAGATAATCGATCATGATCAGGCCAAGGTTGTTCTCCAGCTTGTACTTACGGCAGCGGGACCTGAGCTCCGCGACGGAGATGCCCGGGGTGTCGTCTATGATCAGGCTGGTCCTTCCTATGATGTTGGCGCCTTCCACCAGCCTGGTCCAGTCATCCGTCCCAAGACTGCCGGTCCGCAGATTCTGAGAATCCACATGGGACTCCATCGCAAGCAGACGGTTGACCAGCTGCTCCTTGCTCATCTCCAGGCTGAAGATCGCCACCGTCTCAGGCCTGTGGGTGGCGATATGCCTTGCTATGTTCAGGACAAAAGCCGTCTTGCCCATGGAAGGCCTGGCGGCCACAAGCACCAGGTCTGAGTTATGGAGTCCGGACAGCTTGTAATCAAGATCGTCAAATCCGGTGGGAATTCCCGTTACGGTCCCTTTTACGCGGGATGCTTTTTCAATGTTGTCGATGGCGTTCAGGACCACCTGCCGGATCGGGACATAATCCCCGACGGACTTTCGCTGAAGGACTTTAAAGAGCTTTTTCTCCGCGTCTTCCATGACCGCCTGCGTGCTGTCCGCCTGCAGGTAGCAGGCGTCCGCCACCTCTTCGCTCGCTTTGATGAGCCGGCGGAGAGCAGCCTTGTCGCTCACGATCTCAGCATAATAACGCACATTGGCGGAGGTGGGCACGATGCCCAGAAGCTCCCGCACATATTCCATGCTGCTGATCTCCGGCGGAAGATCCTTCTCCTGCAGACGGTTCTGCAGAGTGATCAGATCCACCGGGCGGCCTTCGTTGAACAGTTCCACCATGGTGTCAAAGACGATGCCGTACTGCTTCTGATAAAAATCCTCTCCCGTGATCAGCTCCGAAGCCACCAGGATGGCGTCGCGGTCCAGGATCATGGAGCCGATCACCGACTGTTCCGCCTCTATGCTGTTCGGCATGATCCGTTTGATCAGCGCTTCTTCCATGGTCTCCTCCCGGTCATGCTTCCTCTGCCACCCGTACGGAAAGGTCAGCCGTCACCTTGGGATGCAGCCTCACCGGCACCTTCACGATCCCCAGATTCTTGATGGGGGAGGAAAGCTGGATCTTTTTCTTATCGATATCCATCTTCAGCTGCTCTGCGACCGCCTCCGAGATCTCCTTGCTGGAGATGGAGCCGAAGGAACGGCCGTTTTCTCCCACCTTGAGGGTCAGGACCACTTCCTTGCCTTCCAGATCGGCTGCCATGGCTTTTGCGGCATCCAGATTTTCCTGCGCCACTTTTTCCTCGTTGGCTTTTTTCAGCTTCAGGTCATTCAGGTTTTTCGGCGTCGCTTCCACACCCAGCTTTTTGGGCAGGATCAGATTGCGGGCATAGCCGTCGCTCACATTGACGATCTCACCTGCTTTTCCCAGTGCTTTTACGTCTTCCAAAAGAATTACTTTCATGATATGCCTCCCTGATCAGATATCTTCCTGTTCCTGCACGAATTCGTCGATGGTATTCCGCAGCATTTCTTCAGCCTCGTCGATGGAACACTTCACCTGGGTCCCGGCCACGTTCAGATGTCCGCCGCCGCCCATTTTTTCCATCATGACCTGCACATTGACTTCATCCAGCGCCCTTGCGCTGATATAGATCTCATCCCGGAACGGCGTCAGTACGAAGGACGCCTTTACGCCGGCAATATTCAGAAGCTCGTTGGCAGCCTGCGCGCCGACAACGGTAGGGCTCTCCAGCCCTTCGCCCGGGCACCTGGCGATGGCGTAGCTGCCCTTATAGATATGGGCGCTCCGCACTGCCTCGGCCCGCGCCTGATAGGACGCGAAATTATCCCGCAGCATTTTGCGGACTCTCGTCACATCCGCGCCGCACCTCCGCAGGAAGGCGGCCGCTTCAAAGGTCCTGACGCCGGATCGGGTGGTAAAGTTGTTGGTGTCCACGATAATGCCGGCATACATACAGTCTGCTTCCAGATTCCGGATCTTCAGATCGTCCGAAAAATACTGGAGGATCTCCGCCACCATCTCGCAAGCGGAGGATGCGTAAGGCTCCACGTAGGAAAGCACAGCCTGTTCGATCGCTTCGCTGCCTCTGCGGTGATGATCCAGCACCACGATGGTTCTGGTCCTTTCCAGGAGCTCCGGACACTCGGTGTAACTCGGCTTGTTGGTATCCACCACGACGACCACGGTGTTGTCGTTTACGATCTCCCGCGCTTTGGCTCCGTCGATGAACATATCCGGCTCGTACTCCTGGTTGTCACGGAACTCCGTCATGAGCGGCCGTATGGAGGCGCTTGGATCGTTGACCACGATATGGACGCTTTTTCCCAGGGACTTGGCGGCACGATAGATACCGATGCCTGCCCCGAGGGCATCTACATCCGTGATCTTGTGGCCCATGACCACTACTTCTTCCTTGCTGCTGATGAACTCCTTCAAAGCCTGTGCCTTGACACGGGCCTTAACACGGGTATTCTTTTCCATCTGGAGCGCTTTGCCGCCGAAGTAGCTGATGGTGGCTCCATCCTTCAGCACGACCTGGTCGCCGCCGCGTCCCAGCGCCATCTCGATGGCAATGCGGCTGTATTCGTAATTCTGCAGATAACCCGGCGCATGAACGCCGATGCCCATGCTGATGGTCACCGGCATCTCGTTGCCGATGTTGACCGTCTTCACCTCGTCCAGGATGTGGAAACGCTGTTCCTTCAGAGCTTCCAGCGAAGAATTCTTCAGCAGGATCAGGTATTTGTCTTTTTCCAGCTTTTTGACCAGGCCATCAAACCCGGCAAAATACCGGGTGATCTTCCGGTCGATGAGCGCGATCAGGAGAGAACGGCGCACGTCTTCCACGCTCTGCAGAGCTTCATCGTAGTTGTCCAGCTCAGCCAGCGCAAAGACTGTCTTGTCATCCTCATATTTCTGGATATATTCGCGCAGCTCTGTCTCATCGTACAGATACATGGCCACCAGGTTCTTATCAAAATCGACCTCATGCACGATCCCCGAACGTTCCAGTACATTCTTCAGGGACAACTGCGTCATATAGATCCGGAAAATCGAATCACCGTAAGGCGCGATGACCTCGGAACGTCCTCCGCTCTCCCAGGAGGGAAGCCTCCCTTTGGAGACAGCCGGGAAGAAGCTTTCGACGTATTTTCCATACAGATCTTTCCTGCCGATCAGGTTCCTGGCGTTCTCGTTGGCCCAGATCACTTTTCCGTTTATATCCAGGATCAGATAGGGAAGCGCCAGATCGTTCAGCATCTTTTTCTCAAGAGAATCGTACTCCATCGCATAGGCCGTCAGGTCATTGATGACGGCCGGGCTCTGGAATTTCAGAACGATCGCTGCGATCAGGGCATACAAAGCGATCCCGATGGTCACGGCAACGCCGGCGCGAACATCCAGATGATATACAACGATATTCAGGATCCCCAGAAGGACCAGAAAATACAACGGCCACCTCAGATATCTGCGAAGATGGCCGCGCAGTTTGATTTTTTCTTTCATGGCAAACCACACTCCGGTATCCATTATAACAGAAAACCCGGGCGGCCGCAACGCGGTTTCCCGGGTTTGGAAATCTTATTCCTGAATATAAGGCATAATGGAAAGATGACGGGCTCTCTTGACAGCCACTGTCAGGGCTCTCTGATGCTTTGCGCAGTTGCCGGTGATTCTTCTGGGAAGGATCTTGCCGCGTTCGGAGACATACTTGCGCAGCTTGGCTGCATCCTTGTAATCGATCTCGTTATTCTCTTTGCCGCAGAATACGCAGACTTTTTTTCTTCTGCGTCCGCCTCTCCTCTTCATGGGAGAATCCGGTCTTTCGCCTCTATTGTTGTAAGCCATGATGGTTTTCCTCCTTCATCTGATAGCCGGTCATCAATTGAACGGCAGTTCTTCATCGATCCCGTCCGGGATGTTCATAAAACCGTCGGTCCCGGAGCTGTCCGGTTCCGGCATGGAAGGCATCGGCATAGAAGGCGCCGGCATGCTGTTCTGCGGCCGGGAAGCCTGATAGCCTTCCGAAGCGTTTTTGCTCTCTGCAAATTCCTGTTCGTCCACAACCACCTCGGTGGTGTACACCTTGACTCCTTCGCGGTTTGTGTAGCTGCCGGTCTCGATACGGCCAGTGACAGCGATCTTGATCCCCTGACGGAGATATTTTTCGGCAAACTCGGCGGCGCGTCCAAACGCCTTGCAGTTGATAAAATCAGCCGTCGCTTCGCCGTCGCGGCGGAATCTGCGGTCGACCGCCAGTGTGTATCTGGCGATGGCCAGCGCGTTTTCACCTGTGGAGTATCTGACCTCAGGGTCTCTTGTCAAGCGTCCCATTAAAATAACTTTGTTCATTCGTTTTTCCTCTCTTACAGTATGATCGTTGAATGAGTCTTAATGGTGCACTTAATTGTCATTACCGGATCAGTCCTCGTTTTTAACGACCAGGTATCTCAGCACGTTGTCCATAATACGGACATCTTTTTCGATCTCGGCCGGTGCGGCAGAGGGAGCTTCAAAATGGATGAAGTAGTAAAAGCCTTCATGCATCTTCTGGATCTCATAGGCCAGTCTTTTTTTGCCCCAGTCTTCCACTTCCGTGATCGTGCCGTCATAACGGGTGATGATGCCTTTGGCTTTTTCGACGACGGCGTCACGGGCCTCGTCTTCCAGCTTGGCGCTCACGACCAGTGCTAATTCATACTTGTTCATGTCTGTAATAACCTCCTTATGGTCTGTTGGCCCTCTGCAAAAACAAAGAGCAAGGATATAAAATAGTCCACGGATGGATATTATAACACGCCCTGCTCTTTCTGTAAAGAATATTTTTTTGTAATTTTCTACTTATTTCACCTGTATCTGCGAAAGGACCTTCCCGATGGGTTCTTTGATCAGAAGATCCGCCTGGCGGTCCCTCGGCGTCGGCGCCATGTTGATGACGACCAGCGCGTCTCCGCGGAAATAGTCGATCAGGCCTGCTGCCGGATAGACGGCGAGAGAAGTCCCCCCTATGATCAGGACCTGCGCTCTTGCGATGGCTTCCACCGAAGCGTTGATAGTGGCGTTGTCGAGGCCTTCTTCATACAGGACGACGTCCGGTTTGATGATACCGCCGCATTCACAGCGGGGGACGCCTGTGGATTCTTTGATCTCCCGGAAGCCGTAAAACTTTCCGCAGCGCATGCAGTAATTGCGGTGAACGGAGCCGTGCAGCTCGTAGACCGTCTTGCTCCCGGCCATCTGATGCAGATTGTCGATGTTCTGGGTGATCACGGCTTTCAGCTTTCCGGCCGCTTCCAGCTCGGCAAGCTTCAGATGGGCCGCGTTCGGCTTTGCGGTATCACAGAGCATCTTGTCACGGTAGAACTTGTAGAACTCCTCCGGCATCTTCATGAAGAAGGTGTGGCTCAGAATGGTCTCCGGGGGATAGTCGTACTTCTGGTGGTAAAGGCCGTCCTGGCTCCGGAAGTCCGGGATGCCGCTCTCGGTGGATACTCCCGCTCCGCCGAAAAAGACGATATTGTCGTGCGTATCGATCAGGTTCTGCAGCTTTTCGATCTCCTGGCTCATGTTCTGCCTCCTTCCCGGGGATCCCTCATCTCTTCGGGATCGAATTGATCAGTTTTCCCTGCACCACGAAACGCGTGGTATCGTCGCCGGTACAGGTGGATAATGTGACGACGCGGTCCTTGACCGTAAGGAGCGAAGGATCTGTCTTTTCGGCAAGCTCCGAATACCCGACGATCTTGTGGAGATATTCCAGAAATTCATCGCCCGGGCCTTTGAACAGCGTGTAGGTATCGCTGATGACCCCCGTCGTATAAGCGGAGATGATCTCGTAGCGGCAGGATTTTGTCGGCGTGAAGATCCAGAAATATTTACTCTTTTTGTAAACTTCGGGATCTGTCACAAAGTGCTTTAACATGCCGAACATGGAACCGTTCTTCATATTATGGCCATATACAATGGTGTTGCAGTCCATAAAGTCCGAAGCGTTTTCATGGTCGACAAAGATCGTGCCGGCAAAGTTGTAGGTGCCCTGATAGGTGCGGTGCAGATAGTAATAGTCCGGGTTCACATTGTTTTCGGTTCCCGGCTCGAACCGTCCTGTCACGACGGGATAGTTGATGCTGGGAATGGCTTCCACATAGATCCATCCGATCACATCTTCGTTGGTCGCTTTCAGAGTATCAAAATCGATCTCCATGGGAGGCGTGACCGTCTCGCCCTCCTCCGCTTCATCCGGGCTGCCTGCCTCAGCCGGTGCGTCGGGCGTTTTTTCGGTCACCACCATGTTGGCGATATCATTGTACTCATCCACGCCCTTTTTGTATTCAAAATAGATGTGGATCAGATTGTAGCCTGCATAGCAGAAGACGCCGATCGCGGCGATCAGAATGAGAGTCAGGATCACGTCGCCTGCCGTTCTTTTTTTCTTTTTCTTTTTCCGGGGCCGGTCGTTTTCGTATTCGTCACGTGCCATACCAAAAACCTCCTGAGATTGTTCATATATAGCTGCAGATCATTATATCCCTGTCCGCGGATCATGCTGTAAATCTGATTTTCAACCATTATAACACATTTATATCCGGTTGTAAGCCATCACTTTTTGTGATACTATACAGAAAAAGGCAACAATCATACGGAGGGATCTAAAATGAGCAAGAAGAATCTGATCGTCGGCCAGTCCGGCGGTCCCACAGCGGTCATCAACAGCAGTCTGTACGGCGTCGTGACGGAAGGATACGCGCACCCCGAAGAGATCGGCACCGTCTATGGCATGGTAAACGGCATCGAAGGCTTCCTGGAAGGCCGGATCCTTGATTTTAAAGAAGCTCTTCCTGGAGACAGCTTAAAAGACCTGACCCACACACCGGGGGCTTATCTCGGCTCCTGCCGCTGCAAACTACCGGAATCCCTGCAAGACCCCGTGTATCCCGCCATCTTCAAGCGCTTTGAAGAACTGAACATCGGCTGGTTCTTCTACATCGGCGGCAACGATTCCATGGACACTGTCAGCAAGCTTTCACGCTACGCCGCGCAGATCGGCAGCGATATCCGCGTGATCGGCGAGCCGAAGACCATCGACAACGATCTGATCCACACCGACCATACGCCCGGCTACGGCAGCGCAGCCCGCTATGTGGCGGAGACGGTCCGCGAGATCGTCCTGGACGCCAACGTGTACGAAAAGAAATCCGTCACCATCCTTGAGATCATGGGACGGCACGCCGGATGGCTCACCGCAGCCGGCGCCCTGGCCCGCAAGACGGCCGGCGACAACCCCATGCTGATCTATCTTCCCGAGACGAACTTTGACCAGGATGCCTTCCTGAAAAAAGTCGGCGAATGCCTGGAAAAGAACTGCAACGTAGTCGTCTGCGTCTCCGAAGGCATCCACGACAAGAACGGCACCTTCATCTGTGAATACGACAGCTCCGTCGGCACCGACAGCTTCGGCCACAAGATGCTGGCCGGCTGCGGCAAATATCTGGAAAACCTTGTCCGCTCCAAGCTTGGCGTAAAAGCCCGCTCCGTGGAGTTCAACGTAAGCCAGCGCTGTTCCGCCGCCATGCTTTCCAGAGCCGATCAGCAGGAAGCCATCATGGCCGGCCGTTTTGGCGTGAACGCGGCCCTCGCCGGGGAGACCGGAAAGATGGTCTCCTTCATCCGTGTCGAAAAAGACGGAAAGTGCGCGATGGAATGCGGGCTGGAGGATGTGAACGAGATCTGTAATGAAGAAAAGCCTGTGCCCGCCGAATGGATCACTGCGGACGGAACAGATGTGAGCGACGACTTTATCCGCTACGCTTCCCCGCTCATCCAGGGAACCGTGGAGGTTCCCCTCGGTGAAGACGGTCTGCCGAGATTTGTATCAAGAAAATAAAGATCCCCGCGCCGACGATAAAGAGCGAGATAAACTGAGAGGTGGACAGGGCTCCTACGGAGCCCCGTTCCAGATCCCCCCTGAAAAATTCCATGATAAAACGTCCGGTCCCGTACAGGACCAGATACAAGGCGGCCACCTGGCCGTCTTTTTTTGTATGCCTGGAAGCCAGGATCAGGATAAAAAAATGCAGCAGATTCAGGATGCTGGACAGCATCTCCGTCGGAAAAAGCGGGATGTTGTTGGGTGCAAATTCCGACTCCCTGAAGGTGACCGAACAAGGACCGTCATACTCGATCCCGTAGCAGCAGCCTGCCAGAAAACAGCCGATCCTCCCGATGCATTGCGCGATCGCGATGGAAGGCATCGCCAGATCGAAATACCGCAGGAACGGCAGATGATGGCGGCGGCAGTACAGATACCCGCCGAAGATGCCCCCGATGATGCCTCCGTAGACCACAAGCCCGTCCGCGAAGTGCACCAGATATTCCATGGGATCCTGCAGCACTTCCTTCCATTCGGTGATCAGGAACAACAATTTGGCTCCAAGGAGACCGGATACAGCGCACCACAATACAAGACCGAACACATGCTCGTACCTGAGCTTCAGCTTCCTGGCGCGATATTCGGTTGTCACATAGGCGGCGATCACCGCCAGTCCCAACATCAGCCCGTAACCGTAAACGGTATACGGGCCGATGTGCAGAAGTTCGTTCTTCATATCTCAGTCGTATCAATCACCAGAAAAGTCCGTCTTCGATGCAGGTGTCGTCTCCTCCGCCGGCAGGCGCCGTGTAGGTCGGAGCCGTGTAGGACGGAGCTGTGTAACTGGGGGCCGTGTAGCTGGGAGCTGAATAGCTCGGTTCCGAATAGGAAGGCTGTGCCGCGGCAGCCGCTGCCGCTTCTTCCGCCTGGCGGACGGCATCCTGCGCCTGCTGCAGGATGGACAGTGCAAATTCCTTCGTATTCACTTCTTCAAAGGTCTCGGTATCCGTGTAGATCAGGAACGCTACGCCGTCTGCCGCGCAGATCTGTCCTTCCGCGATATGGTCAAAAGGAAACGCGTTGATCTCAGCGGTGCTCTGGTCATCCGCGAACGTGATCTGCAGGTCGTATCCGATCTGCTGCTCTTCGTCTGCAGCATCCTCTTCTGCGTCGGAAACCTCTTCATCGGAAACCTCTTCGTCCTGTTCCTCCGGCTCTGTCTCTTCCTCGTCCGAAAGCTCCGGCTCATCTTCCGTCTTATAGAAGAAGAATCTTGTCTCATCGGCTGCGAAGATATCTCCCTCTTCCATCAGATTCTCTGAAAATTCCAGTACGTCGTTCGTCCGGATCTTAAAGGCGCTGATATCACGTCCGGTCGCATTGGTGAGCGCGATCTGATAAGCGCCCTCTTCCCTGGTTCCGATGGTCTTGAGATCATCTGTCCCCTCCGCGAAAACGGAGCATACCATCATGGCTGCCATCAGCAGCGCGCCTGCTGCGGATACGATTTTTTTCCTCATAATCTTCTCTCCTGTCATTCTTTATAGTTCTGGTCCACACGTCTGTTGTTGATGTACCGCCAGGTGCCGGGCATGCCATAATAGATCATATATCCGCTCCTCTTGGTATTGTAGGTAAAGTTAGGATCGCAGACACTCCAGATGCCTTTGGTGTACTCGATCTCCACCCAGCCATGTGTGCTGACGTAGCCGCTTCTGCTGGGCACTCCGCCCTTGATGAACCGTACCCTGTATCCCAGGATGTGGGCCATCGAATAGAAGATGCAGGCCATCACGTAACAGTCGCCATAACCGTTCTTCAGACCGTATTCCCCGTAGTACTGCGCCTGGGAGTAGCCGGCCGGAATGGTCTGGGGCGTCACGCGGTAAGGGATGGAAGCGGCATAGTTGAATGCCCTGCGGAGATCATACCCGCACGCCTCCAGCCTGCGGCATGCCAGGACATCCACCGTCCTTACGAACTGTGTCGCGAGCCCGTTGGCGTCGATCCGGTAAAAATTCCCGTCGTATTTATAGACCGCCTGCGACTTGATCAAGGATCCGTCCGTCTGGAAGATGTAGGTTGCGTTTCCGATCTTCTGAAGGCCGGTGCGCATGACGCCGTCCGTCCCGAAATAATACCTTTTTCCGTCGATCGTCTTCCATTTGGTATACATGTAACCGTACTGACTGTTGAAGTAATACCGTTTGCCGTCGATCGTCTGGAATCCGGTCCTCCGGACCCCGTTCGTCCCATGATAATACAGATGATTGTTGTTGGTCCGCCAGCCTGTGTGCATGATGTTGGTGGAAGGATTAAAATGATAATACTTTCCGCCGATCGCCACCGTTCCGGAAACAGCACTGCCATCCGGTTTGAAATAATACCGTCTGTTATTGCTCCTGATCGTCAGCCATCCGCCGGTGGTCAACGCTCCGCTGGCTTTGAAAAAGTAACGTTTTTTCCCGATCTTATAGAGTCCCTTCGCCATGGCTCCGTTCCGGGCAGGGGAGAAGTAATACTTCTGTCCGTCTATCACACGCCATCCGGTCACCTTGGCTCCGCCGGCGTCCAGGTAATAAGTCGCGCTGCCCTCCTGTACCCAGCCGGTCTGTATTTCGGTCTGTGTTTCAGTCTGGGGTTCTTCCTCGGCATAGACAAGCGTCTGCGGAACAGCCATCACAAGCGCCAGGATCAATGCCACAAGCCTTTTCGCTTTTTTCATTTTCCTTTCTCCTCTCCTGCAAGTTATTGTTCCAGGGCTTTTCTGTCGATCTTGCCGTTTGCGTTCTGCGGAAGCGCTTCACGGTAGATGATCTGCCCAGGGAGCATGTATTCCGGAAGGCGCTTCTCCAGGCTTTTTAAGATCTCATCCTGGGGGATCTCCTTCCCGTCATAAAAAAGAACGATCCTCTGTCTGTCCGTCCGGTACGTACAGGCACAGTTTTCGATCCCTTCGATCAGATTGGCTGCGTTTTCGATCTCTCCGAGCTCGATCCGGTAGCCCATGTGTTTGATCTGGAAATCCTTGCGGGATACATAGATCAGATCTCCGTTCCCGTCAAGCCGGACCAGATCGCCCGTATGATAGATCCTGTCCGGATACAGGCTGTGCAGCGGATTCTGCACAAAGGAGGCGTTCGTCTTTTCCGGATTGTTATAGTATCCCATAGCCAGACAGCTGCCCCGGATACAGAGCTCTCCCGTCTCGCCGTACGGTACGGGTTTTCCCTCTTCATCCAGGATCAGCGCCTGCGTATTGCTGACTGGCTTTCCGATGGGAAGCGGTTCGCCCTCCTTCTCTTCGCCTGTCATGATATAAGCGGTGCAGACGTAGGTCTCCGTCGGACCGTAGAGATTGGCATACTGCACGTCCGGAAGATTCTGAACCCAATAGTCCAGCTGACGCCGCGGGAAAACCTCTCCCGCGAACATGGCGTGCCGCAGAAATGCCGGTTTTGCCGCCCTGAAAGCCTTCAGCCTGGCGATGATGCCCATCGCGGAAGGGACCCAGAGGAAAGTGGTCACTTTTTTCTCGTTCAGGTAATCGATCAGTCTGGCCGGGAAACCGAAAAGCATCCGCGGAATAATGACCATCTTTGCCCCGAAGAAAGCCGCCCCATAGATGTCGTGGATCGAAATATCAAAATAGAACGGCGCCTGATTGCCGAAAACGTCTTCTTCCGAGAAAGAAAAAGTCCTGTCCAGCCAGAACATGTAGTTTACGACCACGCGATGGTTCAGCAGAACGCCTTTTGGCACGCCTGTGGAGCCGCTGGTAAAGAGCACGTACAGCGGATCCAGCTCCGTGATGCGGCTTCTGATCAAAGAAAGCTCTTCCGCCCGGATGTCCGACTGTGTCAGTTCCTCGTACAGAAGAAGGACAGCTTCCCCGCAGAATTCCCTTGCGCTGTTGCGGTTTGAAAGATCCGTGATAACCGCTGCAGGCTTCAGCTGCTCCATGATGATCTTCACCCGCTCCAGGGGCATCTCCGTATCCAGGGGGCAATAGAAATTGCCGCTCTTGACCGCTGCAAAAAAGGATACGATGCAGGCTGTGCTTTTGGCAAGATAGACCACCACCGGCTTCTTGTCCGAACCGATCGCGCCGCAGAGAGCGGTGGCTGCTCTTTCGGACAGCTCTTTTGTCTGTGCAAACGTCAGCACCTGACGTTCATCTTCATAGGCAGGTCTGTCTCCGGACCGCCTTGCCGATCTTTCCAGAAAATCCAGTACCGTATTCATGCTTTTCCCGACGCCTCTATCAGCTGCAGGATGGCTTCCACCGACTCGAAATGCTCCGGCGTTACATCCTCCACGGGGATCTCCACGCCCATCTCGGCGTCGATCTCGGAGATCAGGGTGAGAATGTCAAAAGACTTAAGGATACCGTCTGTCACCAGACTCTTTTCTGCTGCAAAATCCACGCCCGGATGGATATCCTCCAGGATCTCGATCAGCTGTTCCATAAGCTCCTCCTTTCTGACAGCCGCCGTCTGCCGCCGTCAATTAATGCCGCTGAAAAGGATCTGTCCAAGCACCTGCGAATAGGCCCTGGCCGCGTCCCCGTTCATGTGGCCGTCATAATCCACATAGACATCGTCTCCATGAGAAAATGCATCAAAATACTCTCTGTTGAAATTGTAGAACGGAACTCCGTTCTTTTCGAAAAACGCTCCGAAATAGTCCCAGGCAGCTTCAAAATACGCCTGGTCCCGGAAATAGGCGCCGCCCGGGAGGGGCGTGGAGACCGCTTCGAGCCGTATGCCTTTCTCCTTACAGAGATCCACAAGTTTCTGCAGATATCCCACGCTCTCTTCTATGACCTTGTCTTCTTCGAAAAGGGTGGGCGAATAGGGCGGAAAGTGATCCACCGGAACCGGAAGCTTCTCGATAAATCCGTTTTCATGATAGATCTGCTGGCTGTTCTTCAGCCTTTCCGTGTCATAATCCCCGGTGATCTTCTGCATAAAGGTGGTCCCGATCCTCGGAAGCTCCACGCTCAGCGGATATTCGTAGAACGGGAAGAACAAAAGCCGGAAATCCTCCTGCAGGAGGGCGTCCGCCGTATAAGAAAGCTTTGCCGCGGAAAGCGGGAATTCATGATAGAACAGAAGATAATTGTTGCCGGGCTCTTTCTCCTCGATAAAATACGCAGGATCCAGCTCAAAAAGGATCATCCGCGGATCCTGTTTTTCGACAGCCAGCTTCGCCAGGTAATATGAATCGATGGGATACTCGCCTCCCGCGCACATGTTATGCCCGGTAAGCCCGGTGCCCGACAGAAGGACATCCGGATCGATGTTCATCTTTCCATTGGATGTGCCAAGCAGGATCACATCCCTGTCTTCTGTGGACAATGTGTGGAGATCGTTCCTGGTATAGGTGCAGGGATAGAGCGCCAGATCCAGAAGCTTCAGCACCAGAAGCAGGATCAGCAGGCACAGGAGGGCCTTCGCGGCTTTTTTAAAACTGCGCATAGATAAACCCCCTTACCGTCGCCATCGGACTGAACAATGGAATACAGATGAGAAGGATCATGCAGAGCGCAAATTCCGCCGGAAGCGGAAGACTGCCCATTATGTCCGGTATGCGCTTTCCTTTCTCCTTCAGAATACTGACGGCGAGCAGAAGCAGACAACCGATCCCGATGGTCAGAAGCGCATAGGGCGTGTAAGCGGTCCCCTGCTTTCCCGAAGAGATCGTAAGCAGCTCGGCCGGCGCAAAGCGTGTGACCGAATACCCGAGCAGCTTAAAGGCTTCTCCCGGGGAGGAGGCGCAGTCAAAAAGCCAGCTGATGTGGATGATAACAAAGGTCCTGAACATCATAAAGAAGCGGTACCATGCCGCCTTGTCGTTTATATGAAGCTTTTCCTTTGCTGTCAGATAAGAGGATGCAAAGAAGCTGCTGAAAGCGATGATCACGCCGTTATACAGGCCCCATCCGATATTGCCCCAGGTGGGTCCGTGCCAGATGCCCACGATGAAGAAGACGATCAGATTGGAGATGCAGATGGGGATGAGCCTTCCCTTCTTTTTTCCGAAAAGCCTGCGGCACTTTTTTCCCAGCCGGTTCATAAACCGGGAGAGGGTCAGCGGATACATCACATAGTCCTTCATCCAGGTCCCGAGGGTGATATGCCATCTCGTCCAGAAATCCGAAAGGGACGTGGCAAAAAAGGGCTGCCGGAAATTTTCATCCAGCCTGATCCCGAACATCGTTCCGATCCCCAGCGCAACATCGATGCCGCCGGAAAAACTGCCGTACAGCTGTACCGTATACAGTAAAAGACCAATGATGACCGCCCCGGAATACTGGTCGGGATTCCCGAAGACCGCCTGTGTAAAGACAGCCGCCCAGTCGGAAAGGAGCATCTTTTTGAACAGGCCCCAAAGGATCCTTTCCAGGCCGCATCTGATATTGTCGAAAGAGAACGCATGGCCTGCCGAAAGCTGTGGCGAAAGGGTTTTATGGCGCCCGATCGGTCCCTGCGCAAGCTGCGGGAAGAAGGAAACGAACAGAGAGAAACGCAGGAAGTTTTTTTCCGCCTCTGTTCTGCCCCAGTACACGTCCAGAAGATATCCCACCGTCTGGAATGTATAATAGGATATTCCGATGGGGAGCAGCAGCTCCGGCACCGAGATCCCCGCTTTAAAAAGTTTGTTTATATTGACGAGTACAAACCCGCTGTATTTCAGGACCGCCAGTACGGCGAATTCCAACAGCATGCCCGCGATCAGTATCTTGCGGGCGGTACGTTTTCCCTCTTTTTTATCTTCCGCCTTCTGGATCGTCTTTTCTGTAAAGAGCGCGCAGGCATATGCAGTCACGGTGGAAAACAGGAGGAATAAAGCCGCAAGGGCATCTGTCCGGATATAGTATCCCCAGCTGATGGCCAGAAGAACGATCCACTGCCATTTTTTCGGGACTGCATAATAAATGATCAGGCTGATCAAGAGGAATAAAATAAAACCGTTAGTCGCTGTCAGCATCTTTTAAATGGTCCGTTTCCGTTTTTTTCAGTATGTCATACTCTGTATGCAATATATTCATAATACCATCCAATTCCATTGGATGCAATCATAACAGACAGTCAAGTAATGATATTTTTACTCTCTTTCGTGAAAAAGTGCCAGCAGGCGCTGGTTGATCTCCCGGCTTTTCGGGATCCAGAGAGACTGATCCGGATCCGGTTCACCGCAGATATCAGCTCCGAGCAAAGCTGTTTTTTCTTTCTGCAGCGTATCCAGAATATGCTCTGTCATCAGAAGAAGTTCTGACACTGTCAGATCTCCCTGGCTCCAGGTCGTAAACATTTCTTCTGAAGAAAGGATGTCCTTATCGATGGAGATATAGACCGGGTTCTTTTTGTGATCCTGCGCTTCCATCGCATGATCCAACAGCGTGATCAGGCTTTTGTCAGGATCCTCAGCATGCATCCTGACGTCAGAGAGAGCTTCTTTGCTTATGAACCGTACTTTTTTTCGAAAAAGCTCATCTGTCTGCAAAAAAGAATCCTCATCAGGGCCGATGAGGATCACATCTTCCAGAAAAAGGTTCTCCTCGATCGATGCGGCGAGCCATCCTCCACAGGACAAAAGCCCCCCGAAGGCGGGAGGCTGCATATCCGTATGATTGTCAAAAACGATCAGCCGGAACGGTTCCTGTATCCGGCTGATCCACAATGCGCTCAGATAATGATAGTTCCCTGAATCGAGCAGATGGAACCTGCTTTCCGAAAGGCGCGGCAGCCTTTGGAGCAGAATCCGCCGGGCTTCGTCATCACAGTAACAGTTTGTTCCCGGCAGGTCACGGCAGTCGATCTTCTCTGCTTCTTTTTCATCAAAAGGATACTCTTCGTAAACGCCGGACAGACTGACGACTGAATACCAGGGATGGTTTTCTTTCACGATCTTACCTCCGGGATGTTCAGTCCTTCCATTCCTGCAGCGGTTCTTCTTTATGATCGTCTTTTGGAATATCACTGCTTTCCGCTGAAGGATCTTTCTTCCAGGGCATGGTTGGTTTCTGCCACTTTTTTTCCGGGACTGTCAGGCTTGTCCCGCCAGTTATATCGGCCGCAGCCGGTTTTTTATCTTTGCGGAATACGATATAGATCACTACATCCACGATTCCGTTGATCAAAAAAACAACGCCGGAGAAAATGACCGTTGTGCGTACTTTTGCAAAAGGATTGACTACGATGATGATCCCGAGTATGACACAGATAATACCGACGACCATGCAGAACTTCCAGTTGTCCTCTGACGCTTTTTTCATTTTGTAAGCGAGACGTAAAAGCCATACGCTGTCGATCAGGATCAGGGCTCCCAGAAGCTGATGCATAAGCCGGACCACGATCTGCGGATTATTGAACAGGAACAGGCCCAGAACAAGCACGATCACACCGGACAGCATATTGAACACGGTAGTCTCGGCTCTTTCGCTCAAATACATGAAGATGTTGTACAGCCCTGTCAGGATCAGCAGAAGGCCGAAGACAACCTTGCAGATCACATAGACAGTCGCTGTTGGAAAGATCGTCAAAAACAGACCGACGATGATAAAAAAGATCGCGGAAGCAAGCTCGGTCTTCAGAAAGTTTACTACTTTGCGCTGAAAACTGCCCTTTTCTTTTACGGTTCCGTTGTCTTCCATAGTTGTCTCCCCCCTTGTACAGAATACCTACCAGTATTATAGTCCTTCATAGGCATTTCGTCCAGTAAAAAAGGTCCTGCATAACGCAGAACCTTTAAAGAGGTGCCACCCGGATTTGAACCGGGGATAGAGGTGTTGCAGACCTTTGCCTTACCACTTGGCTATGGCACCAGAATATTAATAAGAAATGACTCCAAGGGGATTTGAACCCCTGTTACCGCCGTGAAAGGGCGGTGTCTTAACCACTTGACCATGGAGCCTAAAA
>CAMOQF010000019.1 GCA_946622645.1 uncultured Blautia sp. | reverse complement strand
ATAATGTTTCTTGGAGCGGCCCACGAGGTGACCGGCAGCTGTTATTATCTGGAAGCGGCAGGAAAACGATTTCTGGTGGACTGCGGGATGGAGCAGGGTCCCGATCTCTACCGGAATGAAGAGCTTCCCGTTTCTCCGGGTGAACTTGATTTTGTTCTTCTGACACATGCACACATCGACCACTCCGGCAATCTTCCGGCCCTGTATGCCAAAGGATTTCACGGACCGGTCTATGCGACGGACGCCACGAGCCATCTCTGCGACATCATGCTGCGTGACAGCGCGCACATCCAGGAGTTTGAAGCCGAATGGCGGAACCGCAAAGGCAGAAGACAGGGCAAAGAAGACTATGTCCCGGTTTATACCATGGAGGATGCGCTGGGCATCCTTCGTCAGTTCTCTCCTTGTCAGTATGACAAAAAATATACCCTGGCTGACGGGATCTCGATCCGTTTTGTGGATGCGGGCCATCTGCTGGGCTCTTCAAGCATAGAGCTGTGGCTTTCTGAAGAAGGCACGGAGAAAAAGATCGTCTTCTCAGGGGATATCGGCAATACGGACCAGCCCCTGATCAGAGATCCAAGCTATATCAAAGAAGCGGATTACGTAGTGATGGAATCCACCTACGGCGACCGTTCCCATGGAGAACGGCCTGATTATGCTTCCGCTCTCGCTGCCGTGATCCAGAAGACCTTCGACCGCGGCGGCAATGTGGTCATCCCGTCGTTTGCCGTCGGCCGTACCCAGGAGATGCTCTACTTTATCCGCCAGATCAAGGCAGAAGGCCTTGTGCACGGTCACGATGGATTTAAGGTATACGTGGACAGCCCGCTTGCGAACGAGGCGACCACCATTTTTTCGGAGCATCCCTATGACTGTTACGATGAGGATGCCATGGAGCTGATCCGGAAAGGCATCAATCCCATCGGCTTTGCCGGCCTGCGCACGTCCATCACGAGCGATGATTCAAAAGCCATCAACTTTGTGGACGAGAGCAAGGTGATCATCTCGGCTTCCGGCATGTGCGACGCCGGCCGTATCAAGCATCATCTGAAACACAATCTGTGGAATCCGGCCAGCACCATTCTGTTCGTCGGCTACCAGGCCGTAGGGACTCTCGGCAGATCCTTGCTGGAAGGCGCGACGGAGGTAAAGCTCTTCGGCGAAGAAGTCGCGGTCGGCGCGGAGATCGTCCAGCTTCCCGGGATCAGCGGACACGCGGATGTGAACGGTCTTCTGACCTGGATCAACGCTTTTTCACCCCGGCCGAAGAAAGTCTTCGTCACCCACGGGGAAGACACTGTGACCGAAGTCTTTGCGGACAGGCTCCGTGAAGAAGAAGGGCTGGATGCGTACGCTCCCTTCAGCGGAACCGTCTTCGACCTGAAGACAGGCGCCTTTATCACGAAAGCCCAGGGCATCCGCCTCGAGAAGAAGGATACTTCGCCCAAGGCCCAGAAGGCCGCCAGGGCGTTCCAGAAGCTTCTTGCCGTGGGCCAGAGGCTCCTGACCGTGATCAAAAAGAACGAGGGAACGCCGAACAAGGATCTTGAAAAATTTGCCAGAGAAGTCCAGTCCCTCTGCGACAAATGGGACCGGGAGGATATCTGATGGAGGACTATATGAAGCGGATCGGAGTCATCGGGGCTATGGAGCCTGAGATCAGAAAACTGCAGGAGTCCATGCAGGATGTGCGTATTGTGCACAAAGCATCGACGGAATTTTATGAAGGCACCCTGGACGGGCATCCCGTGGTGGCGGCCAGGTCCGGCATCGGAAAGGTGAACGCCGCCGTCTGCGCCCAGATCATGATCGATCTTTTTCAGGTCGACCTTCTTCTGAACACCGGCATCGCCGGAAGTCTGGACCCGCAGATCAACATCGGGGACATCGTCCTGTCCACCGATCTGGTGCATCATGACATGAACGCAGTCGGCTTCGGCTACGCCCGGGGACAGATCCCGCAGATGGAAGCCTTCTCATTCGCGGCGGATCCTGCTCTCATTGAGCTTGCCGAACAGGTCTGCCGCCGCGTCAATCCGGATATTCAGGTGTTCCGGGGCAGGATCCTGTCCGGAGACCAGTTCGTATCGGATCAGGCTGTCAAAGATGACATCAAAAAGACCTTCGGCGGCCTTGCCGTGGAGATGGAGGGCGCCTCCATCGCGCAGACCGCTTTCATAAACGGCGTTCCTTTCCTGGGGATCCGCGCCATCTCCGACAAAGCCGACGGAAGCGCCGTGATGGATTACCCGGCGTTTGAAGCAAAGGCTGCCATGCACAGCAGCAATCTTACCATGGGACTGATAGGACAGTTGTAAAATGAAAATAATAGTACGAAAAGTCCTGATCCTGCTGGCCTGTTTTATCATAGGCCTCGTCACCACTTCCATGATGCTGAACAGCGAGACCACCGACGACCGTTCGGACATGAACGATCCGACGCTTCCGGAAGTGATGGTGCAGCTGAACGGCGAACTGGCCAACAGGATGTACGGATACCGTCAGAAGATGCAGGTGGATTTTACCCGGGACAGCGTGACGCCCCTGGATACTACCAAAAACCTGACGTTTATGATCAATGCATATAATTCCAGAGTATATTCCCTCTCATACGAGATCCGTTCGTCGGACGGCAGCAAGGTCATCGAAAACTATAAGGTCAAGAATCTCAAGCAGTACGATAATTACCTGACCGCTTCCATCGAGATCGCAAGCGACCTGCGCATGAATCAGGAGTATTCCATGCAGATCACACTGGATACGGATACGGGAGAGGTCTATTACTATACCCGGATCATCAACCGCTCCAACCTGAATGCCGGCCATTATGTGGCTTTTGTCCGCAATTTCTACGAAATGTGTATGGACAAACGGACCGCCGACGACCTTTCGATCTACCTGGAGCCGGGCAATACCGGTTCCACGACCAACTTTGCGAACATCTCCATCTCCTCCAGCATTTCGGAGGTCAGCTGGGGCAAGCTCAAACCCCAGATCGTGCAGAAAGGGGTCCCGCTGATCAAGGATATCAACGAGACCACAGCCAGCGTTTCGATCCGCTACCAGATCTCGGCCCGCAGCAACTCGGGCGAGACGGATTATTACAATGTGGATGAATTCTACCGCATGCGTTATACCGAGACCCGTATCATGCTGCTGGAATTCTACCGGCATACCAACCAGGTCTTCCGTCCCAGCGATGACTCGATCACGGACAACGGCCTGATCCTGGGCATCCGTGAAAGAGATGTCTCCTACATGCTGAACGACGACGTCACCATCATGGCCTTTGTTCAGGAGGGAGAACTGTGGACCTACCGTCCGAAAGACGGAAAGATGGTCCGCGTATTCAGCTTCCGCCGGGACGACGGCAGCGACTTCAGGGACTGCCGGACGGATCACAAGATCAAGATCATCCGGGTGGCGGATAACGGCGACGTCGACTTTGTGCTGTCCGGTTACATGAACCGGGGCATCCACGAAGGATACAGCGGCATCTGTGTGTATCACTATATCTGCGACCAGAACGTGGTGGTGGAAAAGGTCTTTATCCCCAGCACGGAATCCGCGGAATTTCTGAATGAGGATATGGGGACGCTCTCCTACGTCAACCCGGACAACCAGCTGTTTCTTCTGTTTGCGAAGAAGCTGTACCAGGTGGATATCAACAATGATAAATATAAGATCCTGGAAGAGAAGATCGACACCAGCCTTTTTGTCGTCTCCGACACCAGCGCTCATGCTGCCTGGGTGGTCGACGAAGGGGATCACGCCGGAGAGATCAAAGAAATATTCTTCGACACGGGAAAGACAAGGTACATTGTCCCCGAAGATGACGAACAGATCCGTACCATGGGCTTCATGAACGAGGACCTGATCTACGGAAAGGTCAGAAATGAAGATATCGTGGAGGATTCCAACGGCCATGTGCGCGAGGGGATCCATACGCTGTATATCGAAAGCTTTGACGGGGAGCTCAAAAAGACCTACTCCCGGGATGGGTATTATGTGATGGATACCGCCATCAAAGGAACCCTGATGGAATTCAACCTCGCGGAGAAGACCCCGAAAGGCTATACGATCGTCAAAAAAGACAATATCATGAACAACCGCAAGGCTTCTCTTAACCAGGTGTCCATCGAACAGACCAGCACCAGCCGGACCGGCATCCTGGTCCGCCTGACGCTGGAGGAAAAGCCGGGCGCCTTCCGTCCCATGACGGTCTATGCCAAGCTGAAGGGCGTGGATGACAAGCAGATCGACCTGGATACCATCGTACCGCAGGACAACATCTTCTATGTGTATGCCAAAGGCGGGCTGGATATGGTGACGACCGATGCTTCCGCCGCCGTCAGAAGAGCGGATGCGCAGCTGGGCGTGGTGCTCAACCGGGCGCAGCAGTACATCTGGGAGCGAGGCAACCGGAAAGAAAAGATCACATTGACAGACGAGGATATTCCCGCCATCTTCCGCAAAGGCGCCTACAATCCGGAAGAACTGCAGGAAGGCCTCGGAGACGAGGGAACCGTGATCGACCTGACCGGCTGTTCGCTGGATATCGTTCTGTATGAACTCAGCGCGCAGAGGCCGGTGATCGCCAAGACAAGTCCCACGGAGGCAGTGGTGATCGTAGGCTACGATGATTACAACACCTGGCTGTATGATCCCCGAACGGCCAAGACCTATCCTTACGGAATGAACGACAGCAGAAAGCTGTTCTCAGCAGAAGGCAACATCTTCCTGACCTACGTCGAGAACATTGTCTACAAATGACGCCGGCAGACGGCAGCTGCTGCCAGAAAGCCGCATAACAATCCTCCCAGATGCGCATAGTTGTTCACGCCGCTGTCCGTAAACCCCAGGTAGACGGACAACACGATCATGATGGCCATGCGCTGGAGGGAGAGGTCCTGCATACGGCCTTTGTTGCGGAGCATGATATAGACCACGGCCCCCATCAGGCCGAAGATCGCTCCGGACGCGCCGGCCGATACTACGTATTCATCCTTCCGGTCGTAGATCAGGAGAGAGATCACATTCCCTCCGATCCCTGAGACCAGATAGATGATCAGGAACCGGATATGGCCTGCGACCACCTCCAGACGTTCTCCCATGACGCCCAGGATCAGCATGTTGTTCATCAGATGCTGGATCCCGAAATGCAGAAACATGCTGGTCACGAGGCGGTACCATTCACGCTCTTCCAGGATCAGCTCCGGAACGGCGGCTCCGACACGCACCATATGCATGGTATCATCGGTGCCTCCGGTCAGGTCGGTCCACAGAAAGACCAGGACGTTTGCGACGATCAGGATCGCTGTGACAAGATATTTTTTATACTTTTCCAACCTTCCTCTTCCTTTCATCCGCGCATATTTGTCCCATTATAACAGACTGACCGATCCACGTAAAGAGGCGCCATTCCGGCCCCGTGCAGAGCATCAGGGCTCATAAACATAACTGACTTCCGCAAAACGGACGACATCACCGGGGAGGAGCTTATGCTCCTCCCCTTGCTGCAGAAGGCGGTCGTTTACGTAGGTCCCGTTCCGGGAATTCAGATCCCGTATCATAAAGGCGTCCTCCCGTCTGAAGATCTTTGCATGCACCCGGCTTACCGTTCTGCGCGGTATGACCTTGTCGGCCGTGGCCGGCAGTTTTCCCAGTACAAGGCTGTCCCGGTCCAGAAAGATGTCTTCAAGGCCTGTCTGGATCGCGCGCAGGCATGGGCGGTTTCCTTTCCCCTGCATATGCACGCCTGCGATCTCCGTCAGATCGTTTTCTTCCGGACTGTTCTCCTGAGACAGGGGCAGTTCGGACATCTCCGTCATCTCCTCCCCGGGAATCTCCGGCACATCTTCTGTTCCGCTTCTGTTTTTCCTGTTTTTCCGGCGGCTCATGATAAGCCCCGGCACCATTCCTGCAGCCGTAAGCGCTGTCAGGATCGTTAAAATGACGGTGAGCGGGATCCTTGGAAAAAGTCCCTTATAAAGTGCCGCGCAGAGCATCGACAGCAGCAGAAAGCAGCCCAGCAGCACGATCATTCTGACGAGCGAACGTCTGCGCCGGACCGGCTTCGGCTCCTCCGGTCCCAGAAAAACATCCATGACCGCTTCTTCTTCAGCAAGCGGAAACCCCTCCTGCTCCCATCTCCCCGCCTCGTCCTCATAAGGCTCCGAAATGCCGACCGGAATGCTGTACAAAGTGCGTCGGATCCCCTCAAAGGAAAAAGTATCTCCCGCAGCATCCCGGTAACAATGATACCCCACCGCGACCGCCTCGGCATCCTCATGGTCCAGAAGCGGCAGAAGCGACTCCAGAAGAGCCGCCATCTGACTTTTAAAGTCTTTTTTGTTTCCCGGAAGACAGCAGAAATACAGCCGCCTTTCCCCAGCGGCTGTAAAGATATAGTCCGGCTGCAGCAGCAGCTGATCGATATCCAGCAGATAGTCGTGCATCTCCTGGACGACGCGGAGCGTACTCTCCATGATCATCCGGACCAGGCTCCCGGATATCTTTTCCTTTCTGATCACCTCCGCGAGAGGCTGCCTGGAAGTGGTATCGTAACAGTACCGGATCTGCGAGTCTACCTGTTCCATCCGAAGCGGCAGGACGGAAGGAAGGATATTCCCCTCCAGGATCCTGACTGTGTATCCGCTGATCTCCTGCTGCTCCTCCTCCAGGATCAGCCAGTTCCGGTTCATCTCTCTTTCATACGACGCCCTCACATTCGGTCACTCCCCTCTTACCACATACTGCTTTTTCTGCCGGATCTCCCGTGCCGGCCGGAGCACCTTTGCGCTCTCCGACACGGAAAGAGGCCACAGAAACGCCTGTGAAGCCCCTGTCCCCATATAGGTCACCGTGATGCTCTCCCCTGCGGCGATCCAGAAGGAAACGTCCCGAAGCCCAAAAAAGCCGGTGTCCGAACGTTCCACACATTTAAGACGCGCTGCAGCCTCTCCGTTTCCCTCCTGCCATGCTTCTTCCATGCTGCCTGAAAGCGCAGCCTCCCGCGAGGCTGCCGACAGTGTATTTTTGTCATGTATGAACAGGCAGAGATACAGCATGGAAAAGATCACCAGAAGGACGACCGAAAAGATCCCCGCCGCCTCCACCGTCATACTTGCTCTGCGCTTCATACAAACCATCCTCCAAGATATCCGGCCAGCAAAAAAGGAACAAAGGGGATCCGGCACTCCCGATCCTCTCTGCTTCCCGCCAGTACCAGCGCGGAGAAAAGACCGCACAAAAGCAGTCCCCGAACCAATGTCCCGGCCATCTCCTCCGGCGTCATCATCGGAGAGAGGGCGCACAGGACAAGGGCGTCTCCCTGACCGACCGGCTCCTTCCGCAAGCCGGACAGCATCGCGAACAGAAGACCCGGGAGCAGACAGAACATCTGAAAAGGCAGCAGCTCTCCCAGAAGAATCCGGTAGAGCAGTCCTGAAACGCAGAAAAAGACAGGGAAGATACATCGTACCTCCATACTGTAAAGATCAGTCCCTGCATTCACGGCGAGGAACACCAGGATCATCCATTTTCTTTCCATCTGTGATTCATCCATGAGAGCGGCCGCAGCGGGAGCACAGCGGATAGCCTTCCGCGTCGGATTCCTTCACCAGTAGGACGGTCCGTTTGAGCCCGCTGCAGGACGCCTGATTATGGTAGCGGTCTCCCTGCTCCGTAATATAAACGACAGCACCCGGTGTCTGATGATAGCTGCATCTCTCACAGGCGTGGTATTTTTCACCGGATGCGTTGACCATGCCGGAGACCGACCAGCCTGAGACGGCATGGATCGAGAGCTGCAGATAGCTGCATTCCGGATCCTGATGGATCACATGGCCGGTCTCGGCCACATAGACCATAGGATCTCCGGCTGTTATGCCCTCTCCGCCAAACAGATCGGTCCCGTTCCAGGCATGCACACAGACGGATGTATGCAGAGGTACTGCCGGAAGAGGGAGCAGAAGCTGCGACGGCCGGAAAAGACCGTCTGCGGTAAGCGTCAGCTCCTCCGGGCCGCAGTCCTCTGCCCCCGTGGACAAAAGCCCTGCTTCCTTCGCCTGCTGGCAGAGGGAGAAAAGCTGCTGATTCTGCATGTTGTACAGGTCCGGCAGCGTGATCATGGTGATGCAGCCGAACAGGAACAGCGGCAGCACACAGGCGCTCTCCACTGTCAGTCCAGCCCTTTTTGCGAACGTCAGCAACACACGCGCACACTCCCCGCACGCGGCTTTTTCAGAAGACCGGCGGTCGTCAGCCGGGGAAGCCTTCCGCCGTAATGTGATCAGAGAACCCTCTCTCCTTCTGATCTTTTTTTTCTGCATTTTGTCCATCCATCCTTCATCCACTGTGAAAGCGTTGTACGGGAAGCGTGCGCCTGCATTGCTGACGAAATAGTTTCACCGGATGTCATATCCGAAAGCTCTGGTGACGCGGAAGGTTACAAGACCTGCGGACCGCACCGAAAATGTGACTTCGCACGCGGTCACACAGCAGTCCAGGCTGAAAAGCGGTCTGCCTTCCCCCCGCAGGGCGGATTCGACCATGTCCATCCCGCGCCGGACAAGCGTTCTGCGGTCCGTTCCGCCGAGCCGCGCCTGCAGATATGTCCGACAGGTCAGACCATCCACAGACTCTCCCTGAAGCATCCGGAAAGTCTCCCGGCAGGCGTTTCCAAGCGCCTGCAAAGCCATGTCGCTCTGTCCTGTCCGAGAGCTCCCCGAAGACTGCAGATTCCGGTACAGCCGCCATGTCAGCAGGTCCGATGCTTCCTCGTACAGATTTTCGCGGTCGGTTCTGTGTCCGTACAGGACATATTCCAGCTGAAGACGCAGCTGTCCTGCTGCCGGATCCGTCACGCATCCGAGCTTGTCGGCTTCATATTGGATCAGTCTGTTTCCGGAATCAGGGGAAGTTTCTGCCTGCAGAGACGCCAGGACGGGGAAGGAGCCATGACGCTCCCTCTCCGACAGAAGCGGGGCGCCGGCCGTATCTCCCCCGGTTCTGCCGGGTGCAGACGGAGGGATACACACGGCGATCCCCTGCGATAAGAATTGTTCTGCCATCATGATGGCAGTTCCATCAGAAATGTCCTCCTCTTCGCCGTCCGACAGTTCTTCCTCTGCGCGTTGACGGATTGTCAGAAGCGCCTGTTTTCCGGCTTTTGTTCCGAATATGACAGAGGGAGAGACCGCGCTGCAGTAAGAAGAGCGGAATACAGATGAGAAAGGCGCGGTCCGCGTGCTCCGGACAGCCTGGGCGGCAAAGATCCCGCCATCCTGGTCTGTCAGGTACGTAAGGCCGCTGAAGCCTCCGGAAAGAAGTGTGAGTCCCTGGGAATTCTGCTGCAGCACCGGTTCCAGATAGCGGCAGAAGACGTCGTATACGGCTGAAGGCACGCTGTCCTGCTTTCCGCTGCCGGAATCGATCCCGAGGATCTCAAATTCAGAAAACAATCTGCGGTCATACTGACCGAACAGAGAATAGAGCCCTATATCCGCACCGCAGAGGATCTGTGTCCTTGCGCAGGAAGTGCGGACCGAAAGCATGCAGACGGCGACAAGAACTGTCACAAGCCCGAGCAGCAGAGCCATGAATACGGTGACGCTCCCTGCTTTTTTCACCGGCCGCCGCATCAGATGGATCCGCTCTGGCTGGTGACTTTTGCAAGCAGTGTGTTGACCAGGTCCGTCAGCTGGCTCTTGAAGATCACCACCAGGCCGATCAGGACCACGAGGATCAGGATTATCTCGATCACCCCTACCGCTTCCTCTTCCGCCAGAAATTCTTTGAACAGTTCTTTTTTGTTCTCCATCCTTGTCACCCCCTTCCGCTTTTGTAAAAGGACAGAAATGCCGGGATCATGATCAAGGCAAGGACCTCCAGAAGCATGAGCAGCATCGGGATCAGAAGTCTTACCGATGTGATCTCCCCCTGGACCCGCGCCCGGCGCTTTTGTTCCTCCCAGGCGTCCATCGCCTCTCTCTCCAGCACATCCGTCAGATAACGGGTTCCCCTCCTGAGATTCTGCGCAAGCAGAGCCGACAGCGTCCGGTACCTGATCTGTCCGCAGCGTTCACCGAAATGCCGGTATGCCTCGGTCTCGGACACGCCACTTTCGATCTCGCGGCAGAGAGTCAGGATCTCCGGACACACGGCGCTGCCTGCGCGCATCTCCTGCGCTTCATAATCAGCAGCCAGCCTTTGAAATGCGCTCCGCACCGAAAGCCCCGCCTCCAGGAAAAGCGTAAAGCGCATGATCAGGGCAGGATACTCCGCCTGCAGGACCGCTTCTCTTTTTTCCCGGAGCCGGTCCTTTTCCCGGACGGCAGCCAGATACAGCAGGATCCCGGTTCCCCAGAAAAGCATCCCGAGGAACGCTCCGGTGTGCTCCGGCTTTCTGCGCCAGGTCAGAGGTTTTCCTTCCCATGCGGCCGGCAGATGAAAATGCTCCGGATCCGAAAGCGTCCGGTTCCATGCCTCGGTCATCTCTTCCAGCGTCTGTCTCTGTTCTTCGGCCTGTTCCTCCGGAAAAACCGCTTCCGTATCCGCCGTCTTTTCCTTCGGAGGAATACGGAGCACCAGCTCTTCTTCCTCACCGTCTACGGATACGATCCAGGCTTCCTGCCTGAAGATGTCCTCCTGCTTTTCGATCAGCAGCGAACAGCCGCTCTGGTCCTGCATCTCCTGCATCGTCATGGTCAGTCCCAGCAGGTTTCCCGACAAAGCTGTCAGTAAGAACAGGCAGAAACCTCTTTTTCTTCTGCCGTCCCCCGAGAGAGCTCCTTTTGCGTAGAGCCACCCGGCCAGGACGGCCGTCGCCAGAAAGATCACGATATGTAAAACCATTTGCCGCCTCCGTCATTTTTCTTCCCAGAAGCCAGGCTCCCAGATAGACAGCCAGACAGACCGTCATGATCAGCATGCCCGCCGGATTCCGGTACAGCACATCCAGAAAACCCGGGCTCGTCAGCTTCAGATATACGATGATCGCTGCAGGCATCAGGCTCATGATGGTCTGTTCCATCTTTTTGGATGCGATGGAAGCCTCGATCTCACGCTGCACGTCGATCTTGTCTCCCAGCATGCGCGCGCATTTCTGCAGCAGGGCGCCGATATCGCCGCCTGTCCGTTTCGCCGCGCAGATGACGCTCGCAAAGCTCTGGATGTCGGAAAGCGAGCTTCGCGCTCCCAGATCCAGGAACAACTGCTCCGGAGCGGCGCCGAACCGAAGCTGGCGTTCAAAATACCGGAACTCCAGACAGAGATCCTCTGTCTTCGGATAGAGTCTCTCCAGGTCCCGGCGGCAGGACAGAACGGCGTTTTCCAGAGAATATCCGGCTTCCACCGAGACAGCCATGGACTGGAGCGCATCCTTGAAATGCTCGTTCAGTCTTTTCTTTCGTTCCCGCACAGACTGCCTGCGGCGCATGCGCAGGTACAGAAAAGGGATGGGAAGCAGCAGGAGGATCCCTGCTGCGCTCTCATAAAAAAGATAATCGAAGACCGCCATGAGCGCGGTCCCTTCCAGCAGGATCCGTAAGGTCTCAAAACGCGGCAGCTCCGGAAGATCATACTGCAGAGCATGATCGGAAGCATCCGCTACAGAGACATCCCGCATCGTTTCAGCTTCTCCTGGTTTTGAAGATCCCCCACCTGTAAAAGCCTCCCTTCCTCCCGTACATACAACGGGTGCAAAATGATCTCTCCTTTTCTGATGCCGCACACCTCTGATACCTCCTGTACGCTTCTGGATCTGTCCTTGTTTCGTCCCAGATGGATCAGGATATCGATGCCCGAAGCGATCTGGCGGCGGATGGCCGGCAGCGGCAGATCCAGCCCCATCAGGACCATGGTCTCCAGCCTGGAGAGCATGTCCTGGCAGCTGTTTGCGTGCGCCGTGCACAGCGAGCCTTCATGTCCGGTGTTCAAAGCCTGCAGCAGATCCACCGCCTCCTCCCCCCTCACCTCCCCGATGATCAGCCGGTCCGGACGCATCCGGAGCGCCGTCCGGATCAGGTCCCGTATGGTGACCGCCTTCTGGCCTTCATGGTTTTTGCCCCGCGCTTCCAGGCGGACCAGGTCCGGGATCTGCAGAAGCCTGAGCTCCGCGGTATCTTCGATGGTGATGACCCTCTCTTCCGGCGGGATATGCTCCGACAAAGCGCCCAGAAAGGTGGTCTTGCCGCAGCCTGTCCCTCCTCCGATCACGGCGGTATATCTGGTCTTTACCAGCTTCTGCAGAAAGGAAGCGCATTCCTCTGTCAGGCTTTTTCGCGCTGTCAGCTGCTCCAGCGTAAGCGGTTCCTTCGGAAAACGACGGATGGTCAGTACAGGACCATCCAGCGCGACCGGACTGACCACCGCGTTCACCCGGGCGCCGTCCTCCAGTCTGGCGTCGACGATGGGTCTTGATTCGTTGATCACTCTGTTGCACCGCCCGGCGATCTGCTGGATCACATCCTCCAGCTTTTCACGCGATGTGAAGGATTTATCCCAGCGAAGGATCCTCCCCTCCCGTTCGATGAAGACCGCGTCCGGCCCGTTGACCATGATCTCCGTCACGCTTTCATCCTCCAGGAGCTCCTGCAGCACGTCCAGTTTTCGAATCGAACAGAACAGGTCGTTTCGAAGTGCGAGCCTCTCACGGAGCGTCTGATGGCGGCTCTTCTGTTCCAGCAGGCCGTCGATCTCCGAAAGCACCTCCTGGTCCGAAAGATCCCGCGACATATCCAGCTTTTCCAGCAGCCTTTCCCGCAGCATTCCAAATCTTTCCCCCTCCACCTTTCTCCCTCCTCTCTTCAGCCGGCCTGCCGCCGGCAAAAGAAAAACAGCACCGGATTTTCTCTGGTGCTGTCCATTATAGTTCCCGTCCTGTGAGCACGTCCATGGGAGATTTTGTCGAACGGCTCCAAAAAACAGGCCCTGTTTTCGTATCGGTTTTTTCGTTTCTTATTTCTTGCGCGACGGCTTCCGGTTATAGAACCACCGGCCCACATCGTTCGGGATCCTGTAATAAATGGGTCTCAGCGCTTTGTCCGCGTTCTTCAGCTCCTCGATGATATTGAGATGCTGCGGACAATGCTTTTCGCACCGGCCGCATTCCACGCATTGTGAAGGAAAGGCAGGCTCTTTCCGGAGACCGACGACCTGCGCGTATTCCCTTCTTCCGGCCCCTTTGTTCTCTGTGTACATCTCGTTGTAGCATCGGAATGCCTGCGGAATATCCACTCCTCGGGGACAGGGCATACAGTATCCGCATCCGGTACAGCCCACCTTGATCTTCTCGTTGATGGCGTCCTTGATCTTCCGGTACAGCTCAAAGTCCTCTTCGGTCAGCTCGCCTGCCTTTGCCCGACAGGCGATCCGGCAGTTCTCCTTCACCATTTTGAGTGAATTCATGCCGGAAAGAACGCATGTGACCTCCTTCTGATCCCACAGCCAGCGGAAAGCGAGCTCCGCGGCGCTTCTTCCTGCCGGATCCTCCCTGATCAGATCTTTGGCCTTCTGCGGCAGCAGATCCACAAGCTTGCCGCCCCGCAGAGGCTCCATGATGATCACGGGAATGCCCTTGTCTGCGGCTGCCTTCAGCCCTTGCCGGCCGGCCTGGCTGTACTCGTCCATATAGTTATACTGGATCTGGCAGAAATCCCAGTCATAGGCGTCCAGGATCTTCAAGAATGCTTCCGTATTCCCGTGGAAGGAAAACCCGATGTTCCTGATCTGCCCGGATTCCTTTTTCTCCCGGATCCAGTCCTCGATCCCCAGTTCGCAAAGCTTGGTCCAGGCCTCCAGGCTGGTCAGCATATGCATCAGATAGTAATCGATGTAATCCGTCTGAAGCCTGGACAGTTCCTCCTCGAAAAACCGGTCCAGACCGGCCCGGCTCCGGATCAGATACTGAGGAAGCTTGGTAGCGATCTTTACTTTTTCACGAAGATCGTTGCGTCTGATGATCTCGCCCACACAGGCCTCGCTGCCGGGATAAACATAAGCCGTATCCAGGTAGTTGACCCCCGCTTTAAGCGCGAGCAGGATCTCGCGCTCTGCTTTGTCGATATCGATCCCGGGCCCTTTCCTGGTAAAACGCATGCATCCGAATCCCAGGATCGAGATGGGCTCGCCGTTTTTGTCATTTCTGTATTTCATTCATCTTTCCTCCGTATGTACATCTGAACGGTCTGTACTTCCATTGTACATGGACAAGCGTCTTCATGTCAACGAAAGGACCGGCGTATTCCGGTCGCTCTTGACGGTTTGTCCGGGATGGGTCTACAATAAAAGGGAATCGACGGAAATGAGGAAGACCATATGATGACACTGGAAGAATTTGACCAGGCCGTGGAGGAAGAAATGTCCCTCCTCCCGGATTATGTATATAAAGAGCTGAACGGAGGTGTCCTGGTGGACCAGGCCGCCTGTATGCATCCCCGCAGGCTCGCGGACGATCTTTTCATCCTGGGCACCTATTCGGTGGATCCCATCATGGGAAAACAGATCGTCCTGTACTACGGCTCCTTCGCGGCCACCATGCAGTACCTCCCTGACAGCGCCGTGCGGCAGCAGATCCGGGATACCCTGCGGCATGAGTTCCGCCATCATCTGGAGACCAACGCAGGTCTCTTCGGAAAAGGCACTCTCATCGAAGAAGACCGAAACGCCATGATCCGCTATTTTTTGCGTCATAAGGAGGCCGACCCTGCGCCATGAAAAAGATAAAAGCCGACCTGGATGCAGGTACCTTTCAGCAGGTCTATCTTCTGTTCGGAACGGAACGCTACCTGGTGCTCCAGTACCGGGACCGGCTGGTCCGCGCTCTCGTGCCGGAGGATGACCAGATGAATTTTGCCCGTTTCTCCGGGAAAGACATCAATGTGAAAGAATTGATCGACCTGTGTGAGACCATGCCCTTCTTCTCCGAACGCCGCGTGATCTTACTGGAGGATACCGGTTTTTTCAAAAACAAATGCGACGAGCTCGCCGATTATCTGAAGCAGCTGCCGGACTACCTGTATCTCCTGTTTGTGGAGACAGAAGTCGACAAACGCAGCCGCATGTACAAAGCGGTGACATCCGCAGGACAGGCCGGCGTTTTTGACACGCCCGACGAAAAAGACCTCCGCGCCTGGATCCGGAAAAACCTCAAGGAGAGCGGGCTTTCGATCTCGGACAAAGACGCCGCCTTCCTGCTCACAAGGACCGGGACGGACATGAATTCCATCCGCCGGGAGATGGAAAAGCTCTCCGGCTACTGCTATGGAAAAAACGCCGTGACCCGGGACGATATCCTGCAGATCTGCCATACCCGCATCGAAGACCGCGTGTTTGACATGGTCCGGGCCGTCTCCGACAAAAACCGACAAAAAGCGCTCTCTCTGTACCAGGATCTTCTGACGCTGAAAGAGCCGCCCATGAAGATCCTCTATCTGCTCGGACGCCAGTTCCGTCAGCTCTATCTGGCCGGGAAACTCTCGCAGGAAGGCGTCCCGCAGCCGGATATCGCCGTACGTCTGGGCCTCCCGCCTTTTGCGGTACGCTCCCTTCTCTCCTGTGCCCGGAGCTATTCCGAAGAACAGCTTGAAAAAGCCATACAGGATTTTACCGAAGCCGACGAGGCCGTCAAGACCGGAAATCTTACGGACACTCTGGCCGTAGAGCTCATGCTCATCCGATACAGCTCAACAGAACAATAAAAAAAAGCAGCCACATGACGGTAGTGTGGCTGCTTTGCTTTTTTTTATAAACCGTTTCAGATGCTGTTGACGGCTTTGGATAAACGGGAAACTTTTCTGGCGCAGTTATTTTTGTGGTAAACGCCCTTGGATGTTGCTTTGCTGATCGTGGAGACCGCATCCTTAAGCGCTGCTTCAGCTGCTGCCTTATCCTTGATCTCTACAGCTGCTTCGACTTTCTTGATGGAAGTCTTGACTGCAGAACGGATGGATTTGTTTCTCGCTGCTTTTGTTTTGTTGACCAGAATTCTCTTTTTTGCAGATTTGATATTTGCCAATCTTTACACCTCCTATTCCTGCATGGTATTCACCTTTCACAGGAACAGACACGGGCGCTCCCATGAACACGCTTAATCAGTTTAGTACACTTGCTCCGGAAAGTCAAGAGTATTTCAAAACTTTTTTACTCCAGTACCAGGTCGTCCCATTTGTCATCGGGAACCAGCGTTATATAAGATTTTCCGCGGTTGACGACGATCTGGCTTCCGTCCAGATTATAGTATCTGGTAAGGCCTGTTTCGCTGTCTTTTGTCCAGGTGATGGGAACCGCCTTGCCGTTGGTCAGGTAGTAGCCAGGCTGATCGAAATCGATGCAGTTGTAGATCATGTATCCGTTTTCATCCAGCAGGTTGTACGTGCATTCCTGGATGAAAACGTTCTTGAAGGTAAGGACCTCTCCGTCCTCCGCGTCCTTATGCAGGTCGCCGTAGGCATAATAGTCATATGTGCCGGTTTCCGGATTGTAGACCAGAGTGGATTCGGTGTGTTCAAAAGGCAGAACCACTTTTGAACAGTCGGAAGCATTGCCTGCAGGCGTCATATCGGCTCCTTCCGGGGCAAAACGGAAGTGTGAAACGGTCTCCTGCGCATGTCCGGTGTAGGTCTTGGCGAAGCCTGCGGCTTCGAGTCTCTGGGTGATCTCGCCCGCTACGATATACTCGGTGAATTCCCAGGGCTTGCCGTTTTTGATGCGGGTAAAGCCGCCCGGCAGATGCTCCCTGGCATAGACAGCGTCAAAATACTGGTCGACGTAGAAGGGACCGCCGTCGTGGCAGATGATGGCGTTGTAATCGGCTGCCAGAAGGATGTTGGTGGGGCGGACGCTCCGGATGTTGCCGACCTGCGGGATCTGATCATAGTCTTTGTAGAGAGCCATCAGACGGGTGATATGTCCGTTGAGCGTGCTGTTGATCAGTTCGTAGACGATATCCGCCTCTGCCAGGCCGAAATGCGGATAAGCGATGGACTCGTTGTCGATGATGATGGCGACCGGTCTTTCTCCCATGACCGCTGTGGTGACAGGCTCACCCGTCAGCTCATTCATGTAGGTATCTTCTGCGCAGACTGTCATGGTAAAGCCCGCAAGGGCTGTGAGGCAGGCGATCACGCCTGTAAGCAGTTTCTTCTTGTTCATGTAAACCTCCGTTGATGTTATTGATAGATGATGATAGCCACTCCGGCATCAATGTTGTTATAGATCTGTTCCGCGGCCCAGTAAGGCAGATTGACGCAGCCGTGAGACCCGCTGGTCTGATAGATGCTGCCTCCGAAGGCGCCGCGCCAGGTGGCGTCATGAAGCCCCTGTCCTTCGTAGAAAGGCATCCAGTACTGCACCTCGGTCCGATAACCGTCCGCTGCGTTGGAACCCACCAGAGTGGAAGGGCTTTCTTTATATGCCAGGGGGAAAGCGCCTGTCTGGGTCTGCGCTCCCTTGGCGACCGACCCGGAGACGATATCGCTCTCCACCACAAGGGATCCGTTTTTGTAAAACCACAGATGCTGGGCGGAAAGATTGACCTCTACGTAGGTGCCGGCCAGATCGTCCACGCCTTCCCGGTGATAATACAGGGGATTGCCGTAATCGGAACTGGTGCTGTAATAGACCGGCTCCCGCTCGGTACGCGTATTGGCGTAGATATCGTTGATCAGCTGCTGGACTTCGGCGTCCTCGTTGATCCGGTATCCGTATTCGTTGAGGCCTGCCGGGATCACCACATCGTTCCCGTAGGTGGTGTGGAAGACCCGGTCGATATAACGGGTATTGTATTTGTTCTCCATATCCACCACGAACTGGCGGATATCTCCTTCGTTCAGGTTCCCTGCCCCGTCTGAAAAGACGATCCAGTTCTGTATCCTGTCCCAGCCGAGGGTCTCGGTCTGGCTTCCGAAGGTGTAGACGATCTCTGCCTTGCAGAAGCTGTTGTATACGCTGCACTGAAGCTGCAGATCCGCGTCCTGCGCTGTGACGGCGGGAGGCGTGTAGAAATCCTCCGGAATATCGACCGTCACCTTTTCTTCGGCCTTCTGCTGCGTTGTGTATTCGTTGATCCTTGCCTGTACCAGGGCGCGGAGCTTTTCTTCTGGAAACTCGTTTCCATAGACTTCCGGAACGATCCGGTATTCGTTCGCTTCAGCGTCATAGTCCAGGTAGGCGTCCCTGCTGGGATACCGTTCTTCCGCAAGCCGGGAGACCGACGCGGACGAAGACAGCGCTCCCTCGTCCACGGAAAACGGGATCTCGACTTCGAACACACTGCCGCTCGAGAGGCTGTTGAACAGACTGCCAAGGTCCTTTCTCTGGTCCTCCATCGCCTGCTCCAGCGCAGTGCCCAGGCTCTCCTTGTCCACCTTGTAGCCAAAGTCCGTAAGGCTCCCTTCCGAAGCAGGTTTGCCTTTCTCGTTGATCACGACGGCTGTCCTGTCAAATGTCTCTTCCAGCATGGAAGCCGCTTCCTGCGGTTCCATCCCGGAGATCTCATATCCGTTGACTTTGGATTTTGAAAAGAAAGATCCGCTCTGGCGCATGGTCAGCAGATAGACCCCTCCGCCGGCGATCGCCCCGACAAACAGGACAAGCAGAAAGACCAGGAAGATCTTCAGCCCCTTTTTCTTTCGGCTTTTTTTCTTCAAATCGTTCCTCCTGTCAGTCCTCAGCCAGCGTTTTCATCCGCAGCGGCTTCTTCGGAGCCCGCTTCTTCATGTTCATGGCCGTGGGGATCCTCCTCGACGCCTACGGTCGTCTCTTCAGTCTCCACCGGCGTTTCCTCGACGGTACCTTCCACAAACTCTTCGTTCTCGTCATACGGTTCTTCCACCGTGCCGGCGATGGTGTAGGCTCCGCCGCTTCCGCTCAGCAGCCCGTCAAACGGATCTCCCGTCTGGGCACGCGATCTGCTCATGGCGTAAGCTGTCAGGATCGCCATTTCATAGCTCACGGATTCCGTACTCTTGCCGATGGTGTAGCGGGCCTGGGAAACATCGTCCTGCGTCACTTTGGCGCTGCCTTCTTCCTCGCCCTTCCAGGAAACCGTAAGTTCCTTGTAGGGCGTCAGCTCTTCACCGTCCACATCGGTCGCTGCCTGTCTGCCGGTGAGAAGGATATCCACCGTTGTCCCGGTAAACCAGGAAGAATTATTGCCCAGGCGCACGCCGAAACTGTTCTCCTGATCCTTGATCATCTCGTTGTAGCCAAGGTCCGTGGCCAGCTGCGTCATGTTGAAGATGTTGGTCTCCGTGTTCAGATACTTATCCAGATCCACGTTCATCTCCAGATCGACGCCGCCCACCGTGTAGGTATAGGTCTCGTCTGTCTCCAGGACTTCGCCCTGGCTGGTTTCACCGCTTTCTTCGGTCTCTTCCTTCGCTTTTTTCTCTTTCTTGGAGGAAGAAGATTTTTCGGAAGAAGTCTCCTTGCCGGAGCTCCCGCCCGAGGATGAATCATCGGAACCACAGCCGGCAGCGCCCGCTGCCAGGACAAATGCCATCAGAAGAATACATATCTGTCTCTTTTTCATAGGAAATACCTCCTCATCCAACCGATTGCTTTGTCTATTTTATACCACAATTCGGGTTTTATGTAAAGCGCAGGTGACGGATCATTCCTCCTCAAGCGTCTTCAGAAAAGCAAACGGCTCCTGATCCTGCAGAAAATGCATCAGCATATAAGCGCACATGATCGCGGCCTTTTCCTCCCGGAGGATGCGCCTGACCTCTTCCCGGTCAGCCAGGACCACCTCGATCTCCTCGGAATTCTCCTGCAGCGCGGTGGATATGTCGCCTTCGGCGTAACCGTAGACCGTCGCGCAGCATTCATCCGTAAGGCCGACCGTAGTATGGTAGGGCTTCTGGAAGCCGTCCCGGACCGTCAGAGGCTTCAGAAGAAGGCCTGTTTCCTCCTTCATCTCGCGGATGGCGGCCGTATGGTAGTCCTCGCCCTCTTCGACCAGTCCTGCGGGAAATTCGTAGATATAATCCGCTATAGTGTACCGGTACTGGCGGATGAGCACCACCTTGTCATGCTTTTCCCCGTACAGGCTGTAGATGATGACGCCGTCAGGCGTGTTCTCCCTGTGCCGGCGCTGCATATCCTCCACGTCATGCGCACGGGAGGCCACATAATAGTTGACCGGCGTGTCATGCACGCTGGTTGCCTTTACATGAAAAAGATTCAGAAACTTCTTATCTGTCAGTTTTGTAATGCTGTGGATCTCAGCCATAATATACCTCTTCTCCCGGCGTCTTTATCCGGGCTTCATCGGATGTTCCCTTTCAGGATCGGCGATATTTTTTTATAGATCAGGAAGGTGATCACGACGTCCGCAAGTCCCTTCACGAAAGTAAACGGAAGGTTAAAGACCAGCAGGCTCTGGAAGATGTTTTTGACCGACGGAAGGATCGCCTGATACATGCCGAGGATCGTCTCTTCCGGCATAAAGTTGTAGTAAACGGGATAAACCACAAAACAGTTGATGGGGACAGAAGCGACCGCCATGGCCAGCGCGCCGGCGACCGAACCGATCAGGGCGCCCTTTTTGTTTTTCTTATAACGATACACAAGACCTGCGATGCCGACAAATACGGCGCCGAGCAGGAAGTTGGAAAGCTCTCCAACGCCGAAGCTGCCGGAGTCCATGGTGTGCAGCAGGTTCTTGATGAGCTCGACGATCATACCGCTCACCGGGCCAAGCGAGAACGCGCCGATCAGCGCCGGCAGATCCGAAAAGTCAAATTTCAGGAAGCTCGGCACCAGCGGGATCGTGATCTCGAACATCTGCAGTACGAAGGCCGCGGCGGAAAGAACGCCGATGGAAGCGATGTGGCGCGGAGTGATCAGGGGTCTTTTTGCTGCAATACTGTTGGTTCTTTCGTTCGTCATGATGTCCTCCTTTTTGGTATTTTCTGAAACTGTGAACAGTGCAAAAGAAAATTCCAAAAAAGAAACCCTGCAGAAACACGCAGGGCACCGAGAAACATGACAGAATCAGATTTCTTCTCTCATCCAGACTGTCAGGAACCAGAGGTTCCGTATACTGTCGGTTCCGGAATCACACCGGATCGGCCTGCAAAAAAGGCTCGCGGACTGTACCGCCGGTAGGGAATTTCACCCTGCCCCGAAGAATTTTCTTTCAAAGGCATTATACTCCCCCTTCTTTCCAAATGCAAGAAAAAAGGGATTGTAATCCGGAACAAGATTATGTATAATCATTCACGATGTAATCATAAGACTATCTCACGGAAAGGGAGGAATTGCTATGAGCAACAATCCGAAACAAGACGCGGGTCCCATCTATGATGCCAGATCTCTCGGCATACCCAAGATGCTGATCCTCGGTCTGCAGCACATGTTCGCCATGTTTGGAGCTACTGTCCTGGTTCCGATCCTGGTCAGCAACTATTTTCATGGAGAAGGTCTCTCGGTACAGGTGACACTGTTTTTCGCCGGTATCGGCACTCTTTTCTTCCACGCCTGCTCAAAACTGAAAGTCCCTGCATTTCTTGGTTCTTCTTTCGCATTTCTGGGCGGCTTTGAGACGGTGGCCAATCTGGATACCGGTATTTTCAAAGACATGTCCTACGGGGAAAAACTTCCCTACGCCTGCGGCGGCGTCGTGATCGCCGGTCTTCTTTATCTCATTCTTGCTCTCGTGATCCGCCTGGTCGGCGTAAAGCGCGTCATGCGTTTTCTTCCGCCTGTCGTCACCGGTCCGATCATCATCTGCATCGGTCTTTCGCTGGCAGGTTCCGCCATCGGCAACGCCAGCCAGAACTGGCTGCTGGCCCTGATCGCGCTCGGCGTGATCATCTTCTTCAACATCTGGGGCAAAGGCATGTTCAAGATCATCCCCATCCTGATGGGCGTTGTGATCTCCTATGCTGTGGCCCTGATCCTGAACGCGGCCGGCGTGCACAATCCCGACGGATCCGCCATCCTGGATTTCTCCAACGTGGCTTCCGCAAGCCTTGTCGGCCTTCCGGATTTCTTCATCTGCAAGTTTGACATCACGGCCATCCTGGTCATGGCCCCCATCGCAATCGCTACCATGATGGAGCATATCGGCGACATTTCCGCCATCTCCGCCACCGTGGAGAAGAACTTCATCGAAGATCCCGGCCTGCACCGCACGCTGATCGGCGACGGCCTTGCGACCTCGATCTCAGCCCTGTTCGGCGGCCCCGCCAACACGACCTACGGCGAAAACACCGGCGTGCTGGAGCTCTCCAAGGTGTATGATCCCAACGTGATCCGCCTGGCAGCCGTATACGCCATCGTGCTTTCCTTCGTACCCAAGTTCGCAGGGATCATCACTTCTCTGCCCGCTTCCATCATCGGCGGCGTAAGCTTTATCCTTTACGGTATGATCTCCGCGATCGGTATCCGCAACATCGTGGAAAACAAGGTTGATTTTACAAACAGCCGCAATCTGATCATCGCGGCTGTCATCATGGTCTGCGGACTCGGTTTTACCTCCGGCATCACCTTTACGATCGGTGAGACTTCCATCACCCTCACGGGTCTTGCCATCGCGTCTCTCGCAGGCATCATCCTCAATGCGGTTCTGCCGGGCAAGGATTATGAGTTCGGCGTCAACCCGGAAGGCGACCAGAGCCGGGGCATTGCGATCAATCCCCCGAAGAAGGCGAAAAAATAATTTTTTACAGAAGCTGCAGGCCTTTCTCGGATGCTTCTTTCAGCATCTCTTCAGGCCACAGAGAGACATGAACCTCTCCGATATGCGCTTTTCTCAAAAAGAACATACAGATTCTGGACTGTCCTATACCGCCCCCGATGGTGTAGGGCAGTTTTTTTTCGAGGATCGCTTTCTGGAACGGCAGTCTGCTTCTTTCTTCGCAGCCCAGCTCGGCAAGCTGGGACGCAAGCGACTCCTCGTCCACACGGATGCCCATGGACGAAAGCTCCAGCGCGATATCCAGCACGGGATAATACACCAGGATGTCTCCGTTCAGCTCCCAGTCGTCGTAGTCCGGCGCGCGCCCGTCGTGGCGCTCTCCATTGGAAAGCTTTTTGCCTACCTGCATAAGGAAGACAGCGCCTTTTTCCTTGACGATCTTGTACTCTCTTTCCTTCGGCGTGAGCTCCGGATACATGTCCACGAGCTCCTGGGAAGAAACGAACGCGATCTCTTTCGGCAGGATCTCTTCGATATAATCATACTGGACCGCCATGTATTTTTCGGTCTTTCTGAGCGCGCTGTAGATCGCGCGGACCGTGTACACGAGCGTATCCATGTTGCGGTCTTCGTAACGGATGATCTTTTCCCAGTCCCACTGGTCCACATAGATCGAGTGGATATTGTCGAGGTCCTCGTCGCGGCGGATGGCCACCATGTCGGTGTACAGGCCTTCGCCTACGTTGAATCCGTATTTGTCCAGGGCGTAGCGCTTCCATTTTGCCAGAGAATGGACGATCTCCGCCGTCTTGTCAAAGCCCTTGATATCAAAGCTGACCGGCCGCTCTACCCCGTTCAGGTTATCGTTCAGGCCGGACAGGGGGTCTACAAAGACAGGCGCCGAAACACGCAGCAGATTCAGCTTCTGGGCCAGTGTCTGCTGGAAGAAATCCTTGACGGTCTTGATGGCGACCTGGGTGTCATGAAGGTTCAGATCGGACTGATACCCCAGGGGAATGTTTAAGTTTTCCATGATGATGCCTCCCTCCAAAAAAACTGGGCTCATTATAGCAGGAAAAGGGGGATTTGTCTATTTTCTTTTCAGATCAGATGTGTTATACTCAAGTGAGCCAGGTATATTCCCCAATATATTGGGGTTTGGTACGGGCTTATCCACTACATATTGTGAAGAAAGGGGCCATTATGATATACGTGATCAAGAAAGACGGCACCCGGGAGGAATTCGATCCGCAGAAGATCATCGCCGCCGTCAATAAATCCGCCGCCCGCATTCTGTACACCTTCTCGGAGGAAGAAAAAGACTTCATCTGCAAGTTTGCCCAGGAACGGGCCGAGCGCCTGCAGAAGGACGAGATCCAGATCCAGGAGATGCACAACATCGTGGAAGGCGCCCTGGAGCGCGTCAATCCCGCCGTGGCCAAGAGCTACCGTGATTACCGCAACTACAAGCTGGATTTCATCCACATGATGGATGACGTCTACACCAAGAGCCAGGCCATCCGCTATATCGGTGACAAATCCAACGCCAACACCGACAGCGCCCTCGTGGCCACCAAGCGGAGCCTGATCTTCAACGAGCTGAACAAAGAACTCTACCGCAAGTTCTTCATGAACCGCAATGAGCTGCAGGCCTGCAAGGACGGCTATATCTATATCCATGACCAGTCCGCCCGCCTGGATACCATGAACTGCTGCCTTTTCGACATCGAGACCGTCCTGACCGGCGGCTTTGAGATGGGCAACGTCTGGTACAACGAGCCCAAGACTCTGGATACGGCCTTCGACGTGATGGGGGACATCATCCTGAGCACCGCTGCCCAGCAGTACGGCGGCTTTACCGTCCCCGAGGTGGATAAGGTCCTGGCTCCCTACGCGCAGAAGAGCTATGACCGCTATATCCGCGAGTACATGAAATACACCGATGAAACCTGGCCCGGCCGCGAGGAACGCGCGGTAGAATACGCTCTCGACAAAGTCCGCCGCGACTTCGACCAGGGCTGGCAGGGCATCGAATACAAACTGAACACGGTCGGTTCTTCCCGCGGCGACTATCCTTTTGTGACCGTGACCCTCGGCCTCGGCACCTCCAAATTTGAAAAGATGTGCAACCTCTCTCTTCTCGAGGTGCACAAAAACGGTCAGGGCAAAGCCGGCCATAAAAAACCGGTCCTCTTCCCCAAGATCGTATTCCTGTACGACGAAAAGCTTCACGGCAAAGGCGGCGAATGTGAAGATGTCTTCGAAGCCGGCGTGGACTGTTCCTCCAGGACCATGTATCCGGACTGGCTCTCCCTCACGGGCGACGGCTACATCGCCAGCATGTACAAAAAATACGGACGGGTCATCAGTCCCATGGGCTGCCGCGCCTTCTTGAGCCCCTGGTATGAACGGGGCGGAATGGAACCCGCGGACGAAAACGACAAGCCCGTATTTGTCGGACGTTTCAATGTAGGCGCCGTCAGCCTGCACCTGCCCATGATCCTTGCGAAAGCACGCTCCGAGAGCCGTGACTTCTACGAAGTGCTCGATTTTTATCTGGAGATGATCCGCGGCCTGCACAAAAGGACATACGATTATCTGGGGCAGATGCGCGCGTCCACCAATCCTCTGGCCTACTGCGAGGGCGGTTTCTACGGCGGTCATCTGGACCCCTCCGAAAAGATCGGAAAGCTTCTCGCCCCCATGACCTCTTCCTTCGGCATCACGGCCCTGAACGAGCTGCAGGAGCTCTATAACGGAAAGTCCATCGCCGAAGACGGCGCCTTCGCCCTGGAAGTCCTCCAGTACATCAACAAAAAAGTAACGGAGTACAAAAAAGAAGACGGCCATCTCTACGCGATCTACGGCACCCCGGCCGAGAGCCTCTGCGGCCTGCAGGTAGAGCAGTTCCGCAAGATGTACGGCATCGTGAAAGGCGTCTCCGACCGTCCCTACGTCAGCAACAGCTTCCACTGTCACGTGACGGAGGATGTCACTCCCATCGAAAAGCAGGATCTGGAAGGCCGCTTCTGGGAATTCTGCAACGGCGGCAAGATCCAGTACGTCCGCTATCCGATCAGCTACAATAAAGAAGCCGTCCGCGTGCTCATCCGCCGCGCGATGAAATTCGGCTACTACGAAGGCGTCAATCTCTCCCTGGCCTACTGCGACGACTGCGGCCACGAAGAGCTCGAGATGGACGTCTGTCCGGTCTGCGGTTCCCGCAACCTGACAAAGATCGACCGGATGAACGGTTATCTTTCCTACAGCCGTGTCCACGGCGACACGAGGCTTAACGACGCCAAGATGGCCGAGATCGCCGAGAGAAAATCCATGTAATGAGATCAACAGAGGTATGCCAATGAAACGGCAGAAAGAAAACAAGAAGCCCAAAAAACAGACAAAAACAAGAAAGACCCTGGAACTGCTGCACTTTAACCGTGCAGCATTCTGGGGTTTTGAAGCTCTTTACAAGCTGCTGGGGATCAGCCTTTTCATCCCGTTTCTGTATGGCTCCTTCGACCTCATCATGCACATCGCAGGCTTCAGTTACCTGACGCTCGAGAATGTCAGCAAGCTCTTCCGTCATCCGGTCATGTATGTCTGGATCCTGCTTCTGTTCATCCTGCTCGGCCTTTTTGCCGCCATGGACTTAAGCAGCGTGATCTACATCATTCATTGCTCTCATCATCACAAAAAGACCACCGCCTGGTACGCCTTCCGGTTCGGCATCCGCAATACGGCAGCCCTCTTCAAAAAAGGCAGCCGGCGGATGTTCTTCGTTGTGTATCTGTTTCTGCCCTTCTTCTGCTTCAGTCAGATCCCGGAGCTTTTTGCCACGTATTCGCTCCCGAGCCTGATGCTGCTCGGCATCAAAAACGAGAGCCGCTTTTTCCTGGGCGTGCTCGTGGTTCTGCTGATCCTGGCCGTGCCGTTTGTGCACAGGCTGTATTCCTTCTGTTATTTCACTCTGGAAAACACCGGGTATAAAACGGCTGTTCAGAAAAGCCGCGCTCTCGGAAAAGACCATCGTCTGAAAGATCTGGCTGTCATCGCCTCCGTGCAGATCGCCTGCTATCTTCTGTATATTCTTCTTCTGGCTCTCGGCATCATCGCGGTGGTGATCTTCGGGCGCTTCTTCCGAAGGGCTTACATTGTGAGCGCAGCGTCCGTATCCCTCCTGAAGATCATTCTTACGGTGCTTGGCTTTCTGTTCAGCCTGATCGGAACGCCTTTATCCGCCGTGGCGGTCTGCGTCCTTTTCTATCATCACAAAGAAGAAGCTTCCGAAGCGCTTCCTTCCCTGGAAGAAGTGCACATCAACCGCCATTGCGTCATGTCTCCTCGGGAGCAGGCCTGGCGGGAGAACCACGGGCGGCTTCTGTTCGGGATCGAAGCCGCGGTCCTGCTGATCGGCGTCGGCATCTGTTCTTTCTACGTGTATCAGGCCCATAAAGGCGAACTGAATCTTGACATCGAATACATCAAGACCATGGAAGTGACCGCGCACCGCGGCGCTTCGCGCTACTTCCCCGAAAACACCATGGCCGCCTTCAGAGGCGCCGTGGAATCCGGCGCGGACTGGATCGAGCTGGATGTACACGAGAGCAAGGACGGCCAGATCTTTGTGATGCATGACCGGAACTTCAAACGGACCACCGGAGTCGACGCGCAGGCCTGGTCCCTCACCTATGATGAGATCAGCAAGCTGGATGCAGGCTCCTTGTTCGGCCGCAGCTTTGTCGGTGAAAAAATCCCCCTGCTGTCCGAGGTGATCGAATTTGCCCGCGAGAACGGCATACGGCTGAATATCGAGATCAAGCCTTCCTCCGGGGAACCCGATCTGGAAAGGCTTCTCGTGGATCTGATCGAAGAGTATGATTTCAAGCAGCAGTGCGTCGTGACAAGCCAGTCCTACGATTCCATCAAAAAAGTGAAACAGATGGACGAAGAGATCAGGACGGTCTATGTGATGGGCCTGGCGTACGGCAATATCTACCGGCTGGAGTATGCGGACGTCTTCAGTATCCGCTCCAGCAGCATTTCAGAAGCTCTGGTGTCCCGCATTCACAATAAGGGGAAGCAGATCTACGCCTGGACCGTCAATACAAGGGACGCGATCAACACCATGATCGACCGGAATGTGGATAATATCATCACGGATGATGTTCCGCTGGCAAAAAAATGTATCGGCCGCAAACTGACGACCGATACGGTGAATGATTTTATTGACTTTTTGAATCGGCAGCTGCGGATAGCAAGCTACCACCTTTGGGG
>CAMOQF010000018.1 GCA_946622645.1 uncultured Blautia sp. | reverse complement strand
CTCAGGCGAGTTCGAGCTTTTTGGGTGCGCTTTTAGCAGATCGCCGGGCATTTTACGTTTTTCCCGACGCGGAAGCCAGTTGTGATGACCATGTGCTTCCTATCCGGCGTCCGGTACTGCCCAAAAAGAAAAATCAGGTAGATAAGTAGGCCGGAACATGATACACTGAATATTAGAAATCAAGTATCACAAAATACAACACAGGAGGCAGATTATATGTACGATGCAGTCATCATCGGAGCGGGTGTGACGGGATGTGCGGTTGCCCGTTTTCTGTCCGCTTACAAAGGGTCGTTTTGTGTGATGGAAAGGGCGGAAGACGTCTGTACCGGCACCTCCAAAGCCAACTCGGCCATCATCCACGCCGGCTTTGACGCGGCACACGGATCTCTCATGGCCAAATACAACATCCTCGGCAACCAGATGTATCCGGAGCTTGCCAAAGAGCTTGATTTTGCCTACAAGAACAACGGCTCCCTGGTGCTGGCCTTAAGCGAGGAAGACATCCCCAAGCTGGAAGCCCTGAAAGAGAACGGCGAAAAGAACGGCGTGAAAGACCTGGAGATCGTGGACAAGGAACGTCTGCACGAACTGGAGCCCGCCGTGGGCCATGTTCCGGTCGCCGCTCTGTACGCGCCGACCGCCGGCATCGTCTGTCCTTTCGGCGCCACCATCGCCTTCGCGGAAAACGCCTGTGAAAACGGCGTGGAATTCCGTTTCAACACCGAAGTAAAAGGCCTGACCCAGGCGACAGACGAAGCCGGAAACGTTTACTGGATCGTGCAGACCGCAAACGGCGCTGTTCATACCAGAGCAGTCGTGAACGCCGCCGGCGTGTACGCCGACGTACTCCATAACATGGTCTCCGCCGAAAAGATCCGCATCACGCCGCGCCGCGGGGATTATCTGCTCCTGGACCGCAGGACCGGCGGCTACGTCCAGCACACGGTCTTCCAGGTTCCCGGCAAGTTCGGGAAAGGCGTCCTGGTCAGCCCCACCGTGCACGGCAACACCATTATCGGTCCCACGGCGGAAGACATCGACGACCGCGAAGGCGTGGACACCACGTCGGAAGGCTTTGACGACCTCATGGCAAAAGCCGGCCTGGCATTCGACGATCTTCCTCTCCGCGAAGTCATCACAAGTTTCGCCGGCCTCCGTGCGCACGAAGCGCGCCATGACTTCATCCTCGGCGAAGCCTCCGATGCCCCGGGCTTCTTCGACTGCGCCGGGATCGAATCCCCCGGCCTCACCGCAGCGCCGGCCATCGGTCAGGAGATCGCGAATGAACTGGCTGAAAAGCTTGGTCTGGAAAAAGATCCCGATTTCAAGCCCACCCGTAAAGGCTTCATCAATCCCAAAGCCCTGTCACTGGAAGAGCTGGCTGAACTGATCCGGAAAAATCCCGACTACGGCCGCATCGTCTGCCGCTGCGAGCAGGTCAGCGAAGGCGAGATCCTCGACGCCATCCGCAGACCGCTCGGCGCAAAGAGCCTGGACGGCGTGAAAAGACGTGTCCGCGCCGGCATGGGACGCTGCCAGGGAGGCTTCTGCTCTCCCAGGATCATGGACATCCTCGCCGAAGAGCTGAAGATCGACGTAGCGGATATCACCAAGCTTGGCGGACACTCCGAAGTGATCGTCGGCCTGGTCAAGGATCGTGTATAAGAAAGGGGGAAAGGCCATGGAAAGGATAGAATATAACCTGATCATCATCGGCGGAGGCCCCGCGGGTCTTTCCGCCGCCGTTGCTGCCTTCGATGCAGGCGAACGGAGCATCCTGATCCTCGAGCGCGACAGCCGTCTCGGCGGCATTCTGAATCAGTGCATTCACAATGGGTTTGGTCTTCACACCTTCCAGGAGGAACTGACCGGCCCCGAATACGCCCAGCGCTACATCGACAAAGTACTGGAGCGCGAGATCGAATACAAGCTTGACACAATGGTCATGTCCATCGGGCAGGGGGAAGACGGCTCCAAAGAGATCATGGCCGTCAATGAGACCGACGGACTTCTTCTGCTGAAGGCAAAAGCCATGATCCTGACCATGGGCTGCCGTGAAAGAAGCCGCGGCGCCCTGAACATCCCCGGCTTCCGCCCCGCCGGCATCTTTTCCGCCGGCACCGCGCAGCGTCTGGTCAACATCGAAGGGTACCTTCCCGGACGCCGCGTCGTCATCCTGGGTTCCGGCGACATCGGGCTCATCATGGCAAGACGCATGACTCTGGAAGGCGCCAAGGTTCTGGTCTGCGCCGAGCTGATGCCCTATTCCGGAGGCCTTAAGCGGAACATCGTGCAATGTCTGGACGACTTCGGCATCCCGCTGAAGCTCTCCCACACGGTCGTTCGTATAGAAGGAAAAGAACGAGTCGAAGGCGTTGTGATCGCCAAAGTAGGACCGGACCGCAAGCCGATCCCCGGCACGGAGGAGCATTACGACTGCGATACGCTGCTGCTGTCGGTAGGTCTTCTGCCGGAAAACGAGCTCACCATCGGCCTCGGCGCCGAGATCAGCCGCATCACCAATGGCCCTGTGGTAAACGAATCCCTGGAGACTTCCGTCCCCGGCGTGTTTGCAGCCGGAAACGTGCTGCATGTGCATGACCTGGTGGACTATGTCAGTGAAGAAGCCGCCCTCGCAGGCGAAAGCGCCGCCGCCTATATCAAGCGCTGCGGTGACGGAATGTGCGCGCCGGATGCAGCCGGCCGCGAAATCCCGGTCGCCTTCTCCGGCGGGATCCGTTATACCGTTCCCTGCACCATCGATCCGGGCAAGGTCGGTTCGTGGCTGAAGATCCGTTTCCGGGTCGGAGATGTCATGACCAACCGCCGCGTCGTGCTGTACCTGGACGGCGAGCCGGTTCTCACCCGGAAGAAACGTGTCATGGCGCCCGGCGAGATGGAAGATCTGGTCCTGACGCAGAAACATCTGGAAAAGCACCGGGAGCTTTCTTCGATTGAGATCAAGATAGAGGAGGATGTGTGATGAATACGGTAAATCTGACCTGCATTGGCTGTCCTCTCGGCTGCCAGATCGAAGTCCTGATGGACGATGACAAGACCATCCGCCTGGTGACAGGCAACAACTGCTCCAACGGCGACAAATACGCCCGCAAGGAAGTCACCTCTCCCACCCGCATCGTGACCAGTTCGGTCCGTGTGTACGGCAGCAAAAACGGGGAGCGTATGGTCCCTTTGAAAACAGCTTCGGATGTTCCCAAAGGAAAAATGATGGACGTGATCCGCGCTCTCCGCGGCGTGTCAGTCCCCTGTCCCGTGCGGATCGGTGACGTGCTGATGGCAGATGTCGCCGGGACCGGCGTGGATGTGATCGCCACCAAGGATGTCGACTGAGTATGAAGAGAGACTGGAAGTTTATCATCGGCATGGTCGTCCTGGTCGCTGTCATGGCCGTGATCTGTGTTTTTTTCTGGAGGACCGTGGCGCAGCAGGCGGCTCTGGTCAAGGAGGAGGAAGCCCGCGAGGAAGCTTCCGCCGTTCGTGCGATCTGTATGCATTATGGGGATGTCCTGAAGTCAGACGTCTTCGTAGATATGGACAGCAAGGAAATATTCTGCGCAGAAGTTCCTTTTGAAGGGATCGTCAACAAAGCCGGGACCATGATCCATGGAGATGTGCTGGAAGAAGGCGACATGGTCAGAATATACGGGAGCCTGTCCTCTGACCAGACAGACTCCCACGGTTTTCCGATCTATACAGGTATTACCAAAATGCAGCGCATCGGCCGCGCCACCCTGGAAGAAGCAGAGGAATATCGCGAGCTTCTCCGCTCTTATTCATTGACATCTCGTTCTGCAATGCCTGATGAATTATGATCCGGCAGGTCCCGGCCGGCCGCCATGATCTTCTGCTTCCGAAGCCGTTTAAAGAAATCGGACAGCATGGAGGAACATTCCTCCTCGAGGATGCCGGTCGTGATCTTCACCTGATGATTGAACCGGTCCACCTGCAGGAGGTTCATGACGGAACCGGCGCAGCCGGCCTTCGGGTTCATGCAGCCGATAAAAACTTCATCGATCCTGGACTGTACCAGCGCTCCCGCGCACATCTGACAGGGCTCCAGCGTCACGTACATGCTGCAGCCTTCCAGACGCCAGTCGCCCAGTTTTTTGGCGGCGCGGCGGATGGCGTTCAGCTCTGCGTGGGAGAGCGTATTTTTGTCCGTATTCCGGCGGTTATACCCTCGGGCGATGATCCGTCCGTCACAGACGATCACGCAGCCGATGGGGACCTCGTTCAAAGCCTCCGCTTTTTTTGCCTGGCGGATGGCCTCCTTCATAAAACGTTCATGATCGGTCATTCGATACCCTCTCATCAATTTCGGTTCAATGAAAATGCGAGTCTTTGACGTGGATCCCTTTCCCGCAAGGCGGCAGCATTTTCATCAACATGTTTTCTGGTTTCGTTAATACCCGGACTTTTCATGCCGCACACTCTGAGCGGAAACCTGTCAGCAAAACGGCATGGTATTTTCTGACGAGTATAACATGAAAAAGAAAGCCTCGCAAGGCAGGAGTCAATTATGATAATATGTGGTCTGAATAAAACAACTCTTCTGGACTATCCGGGCAAGGTGGCCTGCACGGTCTTTACGGGCGGATGCAACTACCGCTGCCCTTTCTGCCAGAACGGCGGACTTGTGACAGACGTACAGTCACAGCCTCAGATCCCGGAGGATGAGATCCTGTCCTTTCTGAAAAAAAGACAGGGGATCCTTGAGGGCGTCTGCATCACGGGCGGGGAACCGACTCTTCATCCTGATCTGCCGGATTTTCTGGAAAAGATCCATGCTCTCGGTTATCCGGTCAAGCTCGACACCAATGGCACGCATCCGCAGATGGTCAGAATGCTTGCAGAGAACGGTCTGATCGAAAAGGTGGCGATGGACATCAAAGCCTCCCCCGCCAATTACAGTAAACTGGCAGGCGTCCCGGATCCGGATCTGGAAGCCGTCAGAGAAACAGCCGCCTGTCTTCTCCACGGAGATCTGGACTATGAATTCCGCACAACGGTGATCCGGGAACTGCATACAGCGGAGGATTTTGAAGCGATCGGCGAGTGGCTGTCCGGCGCGAAAGAATACTATCTGCAGGAATACCGGGATTCCGATATGGTGCTCGTATCCGGTTATTCCGGCTGTACCCTGGAGGAGATGGAGTTTTATCAGAGAATTCTGCAGAAGACCATCTCCACCGTTGGTATCCGAGGGATAGACGTGTGAGCAATCATTCCAAAGCAGACGGACGCGGAGTCAGCAGACGCAGAATGGCCGTTCATAAGGACGGCGCTGAATGCACAAGATCTACAATTGAAAGATATATACAGGAGAAACCGCCCATGAATCCCAAAAAACTTGCCCTCGCCGTCATAGAAAGGCTTAAAGAAGAATATCCTCTGGCGGACTGCACCCTGGATTACGACGAAGCCTGGAAGCTTCTGGTCAGCGTCCGCCTGGCCGCCCAATGTACGGACGACCGTGTCAACATCGTGGTGAAAGATCTCTACGCAAAATACCCGGACGTAAACGCTCTTGCGGACGCGTCTCCGGAAGAGATCGAAGCGATCGTCCATCCCTGCGGCCTCGGCAAAAGCAAGGCGAGAGACATCTCCGCCTGCATGCGGATCCTCCGGGATCAGTACAACGGCCAGGTCCCGGACGATTTTGACGCCCTTCTCGCGCTGCCCGGCGTGGGCCGGAAAAGCGCCAACCTGATCATGGGAGACGTCTTTAAAAAGCCGGCCATTGTGACCGACACGCACTGCATCCGTCTCTGCAACCGCATCGGCCTGGTGCACGACACCATCGATCCAAAGAAGGTGGAGATGGCTCTCTGGAAGATCGTCCCTCCGGAAGAAGGCAACGACCTCTGCCACCGCTTTGTGATGCATGGCCGCGCGGTATGTACGGCCAGGACCAAAGAGCCCTTCTGCAGCCGTTGCTGCCTGCAGGACGTCTGCGAGAAAAACGGGATCGGCGGATCAGGATCCTGACCCGCCGATCATATAATCGCAAAATGTATTGTTTTCAGAGGACATGACGCCCTTCGGACCTTGACCGCAGCACAGACATCTGGTACCGAACAGAAAAGGAGACAACATGAAATTCATCTACCCCGCAATCTTTCATAAAACAGAAAACGGCTACCGCGCCTCATTCCCCGATCTGGAAGGGATCGACATCCTCGCAGAAACGCTGGAGGAAGCCGTGGACGAAGCCAACCAGGCCGCCTCGGAATGGCTTTCCGCAGAGCTTCAGGAGGAAGAACCATATCTTCCGCCCGTCTCGGATCCGGAGGATCTTGATCTCCTAAGCGGAGACGTCGTCCGCAACATCTGCGTCACGATCCGTTTTTATGAGGGATGGGACGAATAAGTCTTATTCGTCCTCTTCCTCATCCGTCACCAGCATGGCCTGCAGCTCTTCCATCGTCTTCTCTTTCAGAGCAGCGTCCTTCTTGTCCGCGATGATCTCCAGAATACGCTGATTTTCTGCTTTTCTCTTCTGCGCGTTTCTTGCGCGTTCCGCAGCGGCGAGTTTGTCCGCGACGATCTCCCGGACGATCTCGATCTTCTCGGAAAGCTCCTTGTCTTCCTTCGAAACGACCTCCAGCAGGGATTCCTCCGCCGATTCCCTCTGCTGCTTCTTCAGGTTCTTAAAAATGCTGTCCAGATTTTCCATGCTCAGATCCCACAGATCTTCTACCGTGCAGAGACCTTTGAACTGAAAACGGTATTTCTTTTTGGTTGCCTTTTTGAACAGATCTGCCATAATGTCTCCTCCTTTTTGTCAGAACCTGATCTTCAGGATCCTCTCTGTGTTTCCCTTCACCTTTACGACCAGCTCATTCCGGATGGTCGAGCTGAATCCGAGACCTGAAAGCTGGTCTTCGCATTCCTGCACATGCATACGTGACGCGAGCGCTTCCAGCACCTTCCGGTGCGCGGGATAAAGCTCACCGTTCAGGAACTCATTGTAAAATGCGTTCGGCATCTCCGGATTGACGCAGTTCTTCAGCATAAAGAAATAATGCTTGTTTCCGATCCCGTTCTGTTCGTCCCAGTAGTTGGGCGAGTAACAGATCATGCTGACCGGTGTAAACTCGTTGGTATGGACGCCCCAGACCTCGCGGTTCGACACGTTCGCCGGCAGGAGCTTTTCGATGGAAAAGCCGCCGTTCCAGTCCAGAGTCACGTTCGCCACGGGAATCCTCCCGCCGCCCCTTGTATTCTGCGCGTAATCGAAGGAATAGATCTGTCCGTCGAACTCGATCTCCGCGCGGAAACCGCCTCTGCCGCCGCGGGCCGTGTAGGTGTGCACAAAGAACTGGTACTTCCCGGGCAGCATCTTTCTCTTATCGGGCCAGGTTATGTTCTCGACCGCCGCGATCCCGCTCTGCGGGTGGATGATATCCACATCCAGGTTTCCGCCGCTTTTGCTGTGTTTCTTATGATGATAACAGATCTCTTCCTTGTCCGGCTCGATGCAGTGGGCATCTTCGTCGTTCAGACTTGCCTCCAGGTCGTTCCACTGTATGGAAAACCGAAGAACGCCGTCCACCCGGCCGCCCGCGTTCTTTACATTCTGCTTGAGGAGCGAGTCGGTCACATTGCCCGTGTAAGCCCAGGAAAAATTGTTGTTCCACTTGAACATGGTCTTACTGTCCTTGTGCACCGGGGCGATCAGGGACATCATGTTGGGTATATGTTTTCCTTCCACGTAGGCTTCGATCTCCGTAGCCGTGGGCAGGACATGTTCAATGAACTCTTCGATCGGGATCTCTTCTGTTTTGGAAAACTGTCTGGGCTGCTGCGAGGCTTCCCTTGCCATCATGGAAAAGATATCGCCCGCGCCCTGCAGACGTTTTGCCGTGTCGCGGTTGCTGAACAGGACGTTGTTGATGGTGATGTCATCGGCGTTGGCGTACCGTCTTTCCAGCGAATCCAGATAGCCGAGCTCCGTGATGGTCCTCTGGGCTTCTTCCACCATCTGCTGTGTAAAGACGGGCTTGCTGCGTTTGTAGTTCTGCGGCGCGACCACGGCTTCATAGCGCGAGACCGCCTGATCCAGATCCATCTCTGAAGTGACGTCGATGAGGAGCGTGCCGATCGCGGTGTTCCGGACCTTGGCGACAGGATCCGGCAGCGTTACGCTTTTTTCCCAGGCGTAGAGTTCCTGTTTTTCCGGAGAAAGCTCTGCATACTGTCTTTTACACTTCAGGAATTCCTCCAGAATGTGCTTATACTCGTCTCCACGGTACAGGGATCCCTGGTTTATAAGCTCCAGAACGGTCTCCACCGCGTCGATCGTCAGCTCGTCCAGCGCACGCTTGAAGACATTTCGTTTGTCGCGGTACTGACTGATCTCTGCCTGGCGGGTATCATTTCCGCCGGAAAAAACAAACCTTGCCGGCAGCTTCACATAAAAATGATTCCAGCGGATCACTTCGCCGTCCTCATCCTCTTCCATATTGTAGATGGTTCCCAGCTGATCCGCCCGGGAGAGGAAAACGTCTTTGATGCCGTGTTCCTTCACGAAGGAAGAAAGCTTCTTCAGGACCTCGTCCCACACCGGGTCTCCGGTCTCGAAGTCCCAGATCGTCCGGACCTCCTGATCCCGGATGGCGACGATCAGTCCCATCCGTTTGATAAAATAACGGCAGGAGGAGCAGTCAAAAGATCTTCTGACCCGGTAGATCGGATTATGTTCCGCCGGGATCGATTCCAGATACAGATCCCACAGACTGTCGCCGTCGGTATCTGTTTTATAAAGTACCTTTGCTCCCTCCTGTAAAGAAGCAAAATGCGCGGTCAACAAGTCCCTGACTTCAATGAGCCTGAGCATCTTTTTAAGTCCCTCCTTCCTTCTTCTGTCTAATGAATCCCCTTCATCGACAGACTGATGCGTTTCTTCTGCAGATCCACGCCCAGCACGCGGACCTCCACCACGTCACCCACCTTCACTGCTTCCAGCGGATGCCTGATGTATTTGTCGCTCATCTGGGAAATATGCACCAGGCCGTCCTGATGGACGCCGATGTCCACAAAAGCGCCAAAATCGATGACGTTCCGGACGGTCCCTTTCAGGATCATCCCTTCCTTCAAGTCCTTCATATCCAGGACGTCCGACCGCAGGATCGGACGGGGCATCTCATCTCTGGGATCGCGCCCCGGCTTTTCCAGCTCGGAGAGGATATCCTTCAGCGTCAGTTCGCCGATCTGCAGGTCTTCCGAAAGCTTTGCCGTGTTTTTCACCTTTTTCGAGATCCCGGCGATGCCTCCGTGGGCGAGATCCTTTGCGGAATATCCCAGCGAATCCAGCAGCTTGCGCGCCGCTTCGTAGCTCTCCGGATGGACGCTCGTCGCATCCAGCGGCTCTTTCCCGCCGTTGATCCGTAAGAATCCGGCGCACTGTTCAAAAGCCTTGGGTCCCAGCTTGGCGACCTTCAGCAGATCCTTTCGGGTGATGAACTCTCCGTTTTCCTCCCGGTAGGCCACGATATTTTTGGCCGTCACCTTGGTGATGCCGGAGATGTATTCCAAAAGAGAAGCCGAAGCCGTGTTCAGGTCCACGCCGACACGGTTCACGCAGTCTTCCACCACGCCTGTCAGGGCTTCTCCCAGTTTTTTCTGGTTCATGTCATGCTGGTACTGGCCGACCCCGATGGATTTGGGATCGATCTTGACCAGCTCGGAAAGCGGATCCTGCAGCCTGCGTGCTATGGACGCAGCGCTTCTCTGGCCCACGTCAAAATTCGGGAACTCTTCCGTGGCCAGCTTGCTTGCGGAATAGACCGAAGCACCCGCTTCATTGGTGATCACATACTGGACCTTCTGCGGGATCTCGTGCAGCAGCTCCACGATCACCTGTTCGGACTCGCGGGACGCCGTCCCGTTGCCCACGGAGAGAAGGTCGACATGATATTTTTCGATCAGTTTTCTGACGGTATCTTTGGCCTGTCGGATCTTGTGCTCGTTGGTCGGCGCGGTGGGATAGACCACCGTGGTGTCCAGGACCTTGCCGGTAGCGTCCACCACGGCAAGCTTGCAGCCGGTCCTGAAAGCCGGATCCCAGCCCAGCACCACCTTCCCGGCGATGGGAGGCTGCATCAGAAGCTGCTCCAGGTTTTTGCCGAAGACAGAGATCGCGCCGTCCTCTGCTCTTTCGGTCAGGTCGTTTCGCACTTCCCGCTCGATGGCCGGAGCGATCAGACGGTGATAGCTGTCGTCGATGACCTCCTCCAGGATAGCCGTTGTCTCCGGATTGCCTTTCCGGATGATCTGGTTGCGGAGAGAACGCAGGATCTCGTCCTCCGGCGCAGCGATCTTCACGGTCAGGAATTTTTCTTTTTCACCCCGGTTAAGAGCCAGGATGCGGTGTCCCGCCAGCTTTTTCACCGGTTCCTCAAAATCGTAATAGGTCTCGTACACCGATGCGGCGTCGGGATCCTTTGCCTCGGCGTGCACGGTTCCCCGGGCCATGGTGACGGTACGGATATGCATCCGGAATTCTGCCTGATCGGAAATGAATTCCGCGATGATGTCCTTTGCGCCGGCCACGGCGTCTTCGGGCGTCAGGACTTCTTTTTCCTCCGATACGAAGGGCTCTGCCTCTTTCATCACGTCGGTCGCAGGATCCTGCATCAGAATGATGTTGGCAAGGGGTTCCAGCCCCTTCTCCTTGGCGATGGTGGCGCGGGTCCTTCTCTTGGGACGGTACGGCCGGTACAGATCCTCCACCACGACCAGAGTCTGCGCTTCGCGGATCTGACGTTCCAGCTCCGGTGTGAGACTGCCTTGTTCCGAGATGCTGTTCAGCACCTGTGCTTTTCGTTCTTCCAGATTGCGAAGGTAAGTCAGCCTTTCAAAAAGATTCCGGAGCTGCTCATCGTTCAGCGCTCCGGTCACTTCTTTTCTGTAACGGGCAATAAACGGTATGGTGTTTCCCTCGTCGATCAGCTGTACAGCCGCTTCGACCTGTTCTGTTCTGACGCCCAGTTCCCGGGCTATTGTCTGATTGATATTCACTATATCTCCCCTCGCAATTCACGATAGAACATTACATTGGTCATCTCCATGTAGGGTACCACCCACAGCATGACCAGAAAATACGTTACGGCCACCAGCAGCATCCATGGGATAAACGACAGCTGCAGCAGAATATACTTGCCAAAGCGGCCTTTCATCATACGATAGCTCTGCCGGACAGCGTCCAGCCCGCCGATCTCCTCATCGTCCACCAGGATATAGTAGGTCATGGCAAAGGGGATCGTCAGGATGATGTTGAGCACAAGACCGGCCAGATTCAGAAGCAGAAAGATCATCTGCGTTTTCAGGAACGCTTCGCTGATCACTCCTGCGGAAGTCACGTGCTCGAGCTCCTCCGTGACCGCCGGGGTCACCGTCACATAGTCATAGATCACGCTCGGGAGCGAAGTCACCCACGCGATCAGCGCCATCACAAGTGAAGCCGCGATCACACGGTCCGGCTGGTTCCGGAAATAATAGAGAAGATCCCCGTAGGAATACTCCTCCCGTCTCGCCATTCTGAGAAGCATCCGGCACATGCCTACCGAAAAGATGCACATCACCAGAGTGATGGCAAAGGAGAAGACTTCTCCCAGGATGATGCTTAAAAGATCGCTGCCGGGAAAAAGCGTCCCTGCAAGGGTTCCCGCCAGTATGTTCATAAGGGGCACGGCGATGGTCGCAAGCATGGCGGTCATAAACCGTCCGCGAAGCGACATCCTGGCCATCCCTTTCCATTTGCTTATACTTCCGTTCATGTCCTTCCCTCTTCATTATTGTATCCTTACAAAACGTTGCGGCAAGCGCCGGGCTGCGCCCGGCGCTTGCCATACAAACTCTCTTCAGTATACAATAAACAGGAAAAGAATCCAATAGTTTTTTAGAGCACCACGCCATCCTTGAAGATGGAGATCTCGCGGAAGCCATGCTCTTCGGAGCAGGTCTTTTTACCCCCGGCTACAGCGAGCACCAGGTCCATCAGCCGTTCGGCCGCATCGGGAATGCTCTCTCCGTCGACGACTGTGCCGGCGTTGAAATCCATCCAGCCCGGTTTCTTTTCAAACAGCGCCGTGTTGGTGGCGATCTTGATGGTCGGAGCCGGCGCTCCAAAGGGAGTGCCCCGTCCCGTGGTAAACAGAATGATGTGAGCGCCTGCCGCCGTCAGGGCCGTGGCCGACACCAGGTCGTTGCCTGGCCCGGTCAGCATGTTGAGGCCTTTTGTCTTTACCTGGTCCGCATACTCCAGCACATCCATGATCGGTGCGCTTCCGCCCTTCTGGACGCAGCCGCAGCTCTTGTCCTCCAGGGTGGTGATCCCGCCCTTTTTGTTGCCGGGGCTCGGGTTTTCGTAGACGACCTCGCCATGGCGGATAAAATACTGTTTGAAACCGTTCAGCATCTGCACGGCCTTCCGGAACACGTCATCGTTGACGCAGCGGTTCATCAGGATCCCCTCTGCCCCGAACATTTCCGGCACTTCGGTCAGGATGGTGGTCCCGCCCTGTGCGCAGAGCATGTCGCTGAAGATGCCTACCGTCGGATTGGCGGTAATGCCCGACAGGCCGTCCGACCCGCCGCACTTCATGCCGATCACCAGCTTGTCCGCCGGAACGCTCGTGCGTTTAAACTGCTGCGCAAAGGCCGCGCATTTTTCCAGAAGCGCACGGCCGGCTTCATATTCATCCGTCACATCCTGGCAGGTCAGGAACTGTATCCTTTCCGGATCGTAGTCTCCCAGTGCCTCCACGAACTGTTCATGCGTCAGGTTTTCGCATCCAAGACTCAGCACCAGCACCGCGCCGGCGTTGGGATGGTTGGCGAGAGCCGCCAGGAGCTTCCTTGTCTGGGCGTGGTCCGCTCCCGTCTGGGAGCAGCCGAAGGGATGCGTGAAAGCATAGAGGCCGTCGATGCTGCCGGATACCAGATCCTGGTTTTCATGTACCAGTCTCTGGGCGATCCCGTTGACGCAGCCGACCGTCGGCAGGATCCAGATCTCATTCCGGACGGCGGCGCGGCCGTCCTTGCGGATATAACCGTTGAACGAAGCAGTCTCGCGCTTCGGAAGTTCTTTGACACAGGGGTCATAGGTATATTCGACTTCCCCTTTCAGGTTGGTCTTTACATTGTGGGTGTGGAGCCAGCTGCCGGCCGTCACGTCTGAAAGGGTATGGCCGATGGAAAATCCGTATTTGATCACGTCATTTCCTTCGGGAATATCGCAGAGCGCGATCTTGTGGCCCTGGGGAACGTCCTCCGCCACGGTGATGGTGACGGCGTTTCCGCCTTCTCCGATGGTAAAGCTTTCGCCCTTGGATGCCGGAAGCAGGGCTACAGCCACGTTATCCTTTTCATTGATCCGTATTACTTTTGTCATAACGATCCCTCTGTACCCGGCCGTATAAGCGGCCGGGCATGTTTATTACGTTAATCCTCAAGAACTTTCTGAAGTGTCGCGCGTACCGCGCCGGGAGCAGCAAGCATCTCGCGCAGGTATTCTGTCACCTGTCCTGCGAGCCCTGCTTCATACAGGTTGACGCCGAAGATGGTCTGGTTTTCCAGAAGCGGTCTGATCTTTTCCTCCAGATCCGGGTTCTCTCCCAGTCCGATCCCTTCCATATTCTTTTCCAGATACGGAAGCAGGGGATCCGGGCTCAGCTCGAAGGGCTCTCCCTCATCGTCGATGCCGGTCAGGTAACGGATCCATCCCGCAAAGACCAGCGGGACTGCATTCAGCTCCTGCACCTTCTGTGGATCTCTTGCCTGGTAGGCCTTGATGGTCTCGCCGAAACGGATCGGGAGCTTCTGGGAAGTATCCGTAGCGATCCGCTGCGGGGTGTCGGGCATAAAGGGGTTCGGAACCCTTTTGGTCAGTACTTCATGCAGGAATTCGGCCGGAGAAAGGATCCCCGGATCCACGACGACCGGAAGGCCTTCCTTTTCGCCCACCGTCCAGGCCAGCTTTTTAAGAAGCGGATCCTTCATCTCGTCGGCGATCAGCTCAAATCCCAGCAGGCATCCGTAGACGGCCAGAGAGGTGTGCACCGGATTCAGGCAGGTGCAGACTTTCATCTTTTCAACCTTGTCCACGGTCTCACGGTCCGTGAAGATCACGCCTGCCTTGTCGATCGGCGGATGTCCGTTGGGGAACCAGTCCTGGATCACCAGATACTGGGCTTCTTCGGCGTTGACGAACTGGGACAGGAAGGTCTTCTTGGATGTGACGATCAGATCCAGGTCTTCCACCCCGTCCTCCGCCAGGATCTTTGTGACCTTCTCGTTGGGTCTGGGGGTGATCTTGTCGATCATGCTCCAGGGGAAGGAGACCTTGGCCGGGTCATTCACGTACGCTACAAATCCGTCCGGGACAAGACCGCGTTCATTCCAGGCGCGGGCAAATCCGTCCACGGCCGCATAGACCTTGTCTCCGTTGTGGGAACAGTTGTCCATGCTGACCATGGCGATGGGCAGCTCTCCGGCCGCATAGCGTTCATACAGAAGGGAGACCACCTTGCCGAGATAAGAGGAAGCCTTCGCGGGGCCTGCCTCAAAATCGGCCAGGATCGCCGGGAACATATTGCCGTCCGGATCTTTCAGCGCATATCCTTTCTCCGTGATGGTGAAGCTTGCCATCTGCAGGGAGGGCCTGCAGAAAACCGCGCGGAGCGTGTCAAAATCCTCTTTCGCTTCTCTGTCCAGCACATAGGTTTTCACAATGCTTCCGACCACTGTCTTTTCAACCGATCCGTCGGCTTTTAAGGTGACCAGGATGCTGTAATCATCCGTCTTGCGGCACAGCTTTTCCACGATCTCGTAGTCGAACCCTTCCGCCGCCAGAAGGCCGGTATTGATCTCGCCTCTGTTCAGCAGCTGTTCCATCACGTTCGCCTGGAAAGCGCGGAAGATATTGCCTGCGCCGAAGTGGATCCATGTCGGATTTTCGATCGTCGCAGCGTATACGGCTTCTCTGTCGTAGGACGGAAGGGCATATCCGGCGTCCGTCCAGGCCCTTTTGTCTTGTAAACCGATCTTATTTAATTTCATGAAAGTCTACCTCTTATCTCTTTACTCTCGCGCCTGCACCGCTCATGATGGCTTCCACCTCGCTGCGGCTGGCCATCGTGGTATCTCCGGGCGTCGTCATGGCGAGCGCGCCGTGAGCCGCGCCGTAATTCACCGCCATCTGCGGATCCTGGGTCTCCATCAGGCCGAAGACCAGGCCGGACGCGAAGGAATCACCGCCGCCTACGCGGTCCATGATCTCCAGTCCTTTATAGTCGTTTGCTTTGTAGATCTCTCCGTCCGCCCAGCAGATCGCGCTCCAGTCATTGACGGTAGCGGTTCTTACGGTACGGAGGGTGGTAGCGACCACCTTAAAGTTGGGGTAGGTCTTTGCGGCGGTTCCGATCATCTTGCGGTAGCCGTCCAGGTTGAGCTCCTTCAGGTTCTCGTCGTTGCCTTCGATCTCAAAGCCGAGGCAGGCGGTAAAGTCTTCCTCGTTGCCGATCATGACGTCCACATATTTAGCGATCTCTTTGTTGACTTCCTGCGCTTTTTCCTTGCCGCCGATCGCGCTCCACATGGAGGGACGGTAGTTCAGATCGTAAGAGACCATGGTGCCGTACTTTTTGGCTGTGCGGATCACTTCGATGACCGTCTCGCAGGACTGCTCGGAAAGAGCCGCGTAGATGCCGCCGGTGTGGAGCCATCTCACACCGTCACGGCCGAACAGGCCTTCCAGGTCAAAGTCGGAGGGTTTTGCTTTTGAGATGGCCGTGTTGGCACGGTCCGAGCAGCCGATGGCGCCGCGGATGCCGAAGCCTCTCTCGGTAAAGTTAAGGCCGTTGCGGCAGATGCGTCCCATTCCGTCCGTCTTCATCCATTTGATATAGGAGGTGTCCACGCCGCCCTGAAGGATGAAATCTTCCATGAGCTTGCCGACCTCGTTGTCCGCAAAAGCGGTGAGGACGGCTGTCCTCATGCCGAAGCATCTGCGGAGGCCGCGCACCACATTGTACTCTCCGCCGCCTTCCCATGCGCGGAAGGAACGGGCTGTGCGGATCCTGCCTTCGCCGGGATCCAGACGAAGCATCACTTCTCCAAGGCTCACTGCATCATATTTACATTCATTTGCCGGTCTGATATCCAGTTTCACGTTATTTACCCCCTGATCTCTTTCACGATGGCCGCCGCCTCGGCTACCATCTCACGAATCTTATCAAATTCTCCAGCTGCCACAAGATCCTTTTTGACCATCCAGCTGCCGCCGCAGGCTACGATGCGGTCATAGGCCAGATACTCGCGCACGTTGGACGCGCTGATGCCGCCTGTCGGCATGAAGCTCACGTCCACGTAAGGCGCTGCGATCGCTTTGATCATCTTGAGTCCGCCTGCGGGCTCGGCCGGGAAGAATTTGACCGTCTTCAGTCCCAGAGAGAGAGCCGCTTCGATCTCTGTGGGCGTCTGGATGCCCGGCGTGATGGGAATGTTCTTCTCCTGGCAGTATCTGACGACCTCCGGATTAAAACCGGGGCTTACGATGAACTTTGCGCCTGCCGCGACGGCCCTGTCCACCTGCTCGGTGGTCAGAACGGTGCCTGCGCCGACCAGCATGTCCGGGAAAGCCGCGCTCATCTTACGGATGGTCTCTTCGGCTGCCGCGGTGCGGAAGGTCACTTCCGCGCAGGGAAGGCCGCCTTCGCACAAGGCCTTGGCAAGGGGCTCGGCGTCCTTTGCGTCGTCCAGCACTACCACGGGGATAATGCCGATCTCTTTGAACTGTTCAATGATCGTGCTCATATTCTTTATCTCCTCCTACTTTAAAAAATCTTCTCTGATCGGGCTGAATACGTCAACCAGTCTGCCTTCTTCCAGGCACGTGACACCGTGCTCTGCGCCGGACGGCATGTAGACGCTGTCCCCTTTGCAGACCTCCCGGGTCTCTCCGTCGATGGTAAACAGGAATTTACCCTCGGCGATGTAGGTGATCTGCTCATGGACGTGCGAATGCATGTTCCCCTGTGCGCCTTTTTCAAAGCTGATCTCGCACATCATCACATTGCCGCCATAGGTCAGGATCCTGCGGGTCACGCCCGGTTCGCAGGGCGTCGGCGCCGCGTCTTTATTATAACCAAACATCTTAGCTCCTCCCTCTTTACGGCTGTTTTCCGATATAGGCGAGAATACCGCCGTCCACATACAGAATATGTCCGTTGATGAAATCCGACGCGGAAGACGCAAGGAACACGGCCGCGCCCATCAGGTCCTCCGGATCGCCCCACCTCCGGGCCGGCGTCTTGGAAATGATGAACCGGTCGAAGGGATGGCGGCTTCCGTCCTCCTGCAGCTCCCGCAGGGGAGCCGTCTGGGGCGTCGCGATGTAGCCGGGGCCGATGCCGTTGCACTGGATATTATAAGCGCCATACTCCGAAGCGATGTTGCGGGTCAGCATCTTTAAGCCTCCTTTGGCGGAAGCGTAAGCCGAGACCGTCTCCCGGCCGAGCTCGCTCATCATGGAGCAGATGTTGATGATCTTTCCGCCGCCTCTTTCGATCATGCCGGGCAGCACGGCCTTCGACATGATAAACGCGGCTGTAAGGTCAATATCGATCACCTCGCGGAAATCCTCCACGGACATCTCCGTCATGGGGATCCTTTTGATAATCCCGGCGTTGTTGACCAGGATGTCCACCGGGCCGATCTCCGCTTCGATCTTACGGATGAGCTCCTGCACATCCGATTCTTCCGTCACGTCGCAGATATAACCGCGGGCGTCGATGCCTTTCTCCCTGTACGATTCCAGAGCAGCGCTCAGGTGCTCCTCCTTCCGGCAGTTAAAAGCGATCCGGGCGCCGGCGCCGGAGAGGCCTTCCGCGATGGCCATGCCGATCCCGTACGCCGCTCCGGTCACCAGAGCTGTCTTTCCTTCCAGCGAAAAACTTTTCAGGATATCCATAGCAGGCCTCGTTTCTCAAAGACTCTTCAGATAGTCTGCGATCTCCGGTACCTGGCAGTCCGGATAAAACAGCTCCGCGAAATGTTCACCCGAGATCGTCTCCCGCAGGAAATCCTGATCGATCTCTTTCAGGATGGTGAGCATGTCCCTGGTGGTCACTGCCTTGACCTGGTCCAGGATCTTTTTGTTGCGCTGCTCCGGCTCCACTCTTTCCGGGGGATAGCCGGCTCCGCTCTCGGTCCCGAAGAGCTTTTCGAACATGTAGGTGAGGGTCAGTTCACCGCCCCAGCCGAACTTTTTGGCAAAGGGGATCGCGATGGCGTTTCCGTCGTTGATGCGGGCGAACATATATGCGTCCTCCACATCCTCCACATGGCCGCAGAGGACGTTGGGGAAGACGTTGCAGGCGAGCATGGCGCCTTCACCGGTGCCGCAGCCGGTCACCACGTAGTCGGCCGCTTTCGCGTTCAGCAGTATCGCCGCGAGAAGACCGGCCTTCACATAGGTGATCTGGCAAGCGTCGTCCGGCGTGTACATTCCGTAATTCACTACGGTGTGCCCCATGGGCTCCACCACCTTCTGCAGGCAGTCGACGACAAGAGCGTTTTTGGCTGCCTGGCTGTTTTCATTGATGACCGCTATTTTCATTTTGTCTCCTCAGATTGATTTCATGGCGTTGTACATGCCTTCTTTGTCGATCAGATCCAGATACCGGATCACCTGTTCTTTAAATCCGGGAAGGTCCTTGAGCTCGGTGCCCCACATCTGCTCGTTATCGATCACGGCGTCCGCGATGGCTTTATTGTCATCGTCGCGGTGATCATAATAGAAATCCAGCACCCACTGATCGTCCTTGATCTCGAAGGTATCTTCTCCCCTCTTTCCGATCAGGCAGCCCTCTCCTTTTTCTTTTCCGGCGCGGTAGAAATCCATATACGCCGCGAAGGAGAAGGTAAGGCAGGGAGGAAGCGCTCCGTTGTTCCGCTCAGCGTAGGTGAGCAGCGAAGGCATGCATCTCGCTTTCCATTTGGAGGTCGAATTCAGGGAGATCGAGAGCAGCTGATGATCGATGTACGGATTTGCGAAACGTTCGCTCACGGCGGACGCAAAGTTCAGCAGGTCGTCCTTCGGCAGATCCAGGGTCGGGATCACCTCGTCGTACAGGGTCTTGTTCATAAAGCCTTTGATTACTTCATCCTTCATGCAGTCGCGCACGATGTCCTGACCGGACAGATAAGCGCCGAGCACAAAGGAGGTGTGGGCGCCGTTCAGGATGCGGACCTTTCTCTGTTTGTAGGGCGTCACATCGTCCACGACCAGGATGGGAAGGCCGGCTTTTTCAAAGGGGAATTCGTCCTTGATGGACTGGGGGCCCTGAATGACCCACGCGCCGAAGACTTCGCCGGTATCCAGGATCTGGTCTTCGTATCCAAGCTCTTCCCAGATCTGCTCTGCTTCATTTCTGGGATAGCCGGGCACGATGCGGTCCACCAGCGTGGAGCAGAAAATGTTTTCTTTGTCGACCCAGGACGCGAACTCATCTCCCAATCCCCACTGTTTGATGTATTCATTTACGCAGCGCTTCAGCTCCTCGCCGTTGTGGTCGATCAGCTCGCAGGAGAGGATGATGAATCCGGGCAGCTTGTTGTTCCAGCGTCTGTACAGGAACTGCGTCAGCTTTCCGGGGAAACTGTTGGCCGGTTTGTCTTCAAACTGGCAGGAGGGGTCATAGACGATCCCGGCTTCGGTCGTGTTGGAGACGATAAAACGAAGATCCGGATTGTCTGCGCATTCCATGTAAACATCGTAGTCCAGGTAGGAGTTGATGCATCTGCTGACAGCGGAGATGACTCTCTTGCGGTTGACCTTTTCTCCGTTCTCCTGACCTCTCAGGAACAGCGTGTACAGGCTTTCCTGATCCTGGAAACGCTGTCTGAAATCGAAAGCGATCGGCTGTACGACGCAGACCTTTGCGTTAAAGTCCGCCTTCTCGTTCATGCAGTCGATGAAATAGTCCACAAAAGCCCGCAGGAAATTGCCTTCGCCGAACTGCAGCACCTTTTCCGGCGCTTCCTTCAGCAAATAGCCGTCGTATCCCAGTTCTTCCAATGTCTGATAGGATAGTCTTTTCATATCTTCACCCTTTCTTACAAGCCGAAATACCGTTTTGCGTTGGTATAGCTGATGCCCTCAACGATCCGTTTCAAGGATTCTTCGTCGTTTGGATACTCTCCGTTCTCCACCCAGCTGCCGATCATGTTGCACATGATCCTTCTGAAGTAGTCGTGCCTGGTATATGAAAGGAAGGATCTGGAGTCCGTCAGCATACCGATGAAGTTGCCGAGGATCCCCAGGTTTGCCAGTGAACGCATCTGTGCTTCCATGCCGCTCTTGGTGTCGTTGAACCACCAGCCGGGGCCGTGCTGGATCTTTCCGGGAACCTCGGAAGACTGGAAGGCGCCGAGGATGGTGCCGATCTGCTCGTTGTCGGCCGGATTCAGGGAGAACAGCACTGTCTTGGGCAGTTCGTCCGTCTTTTCCAGTTCGTTCAGGAGGGCTGCGATATTGCCGCCGCAGGTGTTCTGGGCGATCATGTCAAAGCCGGTGTCCGGGCCTTCCTTGGCGAACATGCGTTCATTCACGTTGCGGAGGCAGGAATAATGGATCTCCATCACGATATCGTATTTACGGTAGGCTCTTCCCAGCGTCAGGAGCATGGCGGTCTGGAATTTTTCGGCTTCTTCCACGGTGATGGCTTCACCGGCCATGGCTTTCTTGAAGACCTCTTCCACCTCTTCCATGGGAGCCGGGCGGAACATCACATAATCGATGCCATGGTCGCTGGCCACGCAGCCGTGCTCTTTGAAGAATCTGATCCTCTCTTCAATGGCGTCCAGGACTTCCTGCGCGCTTGCAAAAGTCTTTTTGCCGACTACGGCCGCAAGCTTGTCCATATATTCTTTCCAGCCTGCCTTGGTGATATTGATGGCTTTGTCCGGACGGAAGGACGGGCGGACAATGGTGGTAAAGCTTTCATCCGCAGCGATCTTTTCGTGCCATTCCAGGGTGTCGACCGGATCGTCGGTGGTTCCGATGTAGGCCACGTTGGACTGGCGGATCAGACCGCGCACGCTGCAGTTCGGATCGTTCTGAAGCTTGTCGTTGCACTGGTCCCAGATCTCCCGGGCGGTCTTCTTGCTCAGAGGTTTGGTGACTCCGAAATATTTTCTCAGCTCCAGGTTGCACCAGTGGTACATGGGATTGCCGATGCAGAGCTCCAGGGCTTCCGCGAATTTTTCAAATCTCTCGTAAGGATGATCGGTCCCGGTGATGCTCTCCTCCGGAACGCCGTTGGAACGCATGATCCTCCATTTATAGTGATCTCCAAAGTAGGAGCCGTCCGGGTTTCTTCCGCCCAGCCAGACCTCTCCTATGTCGTTGAAGCGGCGGTCTTCGTAAATCTCCTGAGGATTCAGATGGCAGTGATAATCCACCAGAGGCAGGTTTTCAGAGTAGGTGTGGAAAAGATGCTTTGCCGTTTCGGTCTGCAGCAAAAAATCACGATCCATAAAATCTTTCATAAAAAAAACCTCCTGTACCGATAAATTTTGTCAAAAACTTCTTGTCTTAAGCTTATCATCTGGTATACTAGTATGCAACATGAAACAAAAATTTAAGAAGAGAGGAAAAAAAACATGAAAATGACATTCCGTTGGTATGGCAGTGAGAGCGACAACATCACCCTCAAACAGATCCGCCAGATCCCTGGCATGTCCGGCCTGATGGGCCTTCTGGACTACAAGGCTGCAGGTGAAGTCTGGGAAGAAGATGAGATCAAGGCGCTTGTGGATGAAGTTCATGCGGCCGGTCTGGAATGCGAAGTGATCGAGAGCGTCAATGTCCATGAGGACATCAAGCTGGGCCTTCCTTCCAGAGATCAGTATATCGAAAACTATCGGATCACCATCCGGAACCTTGCCAAATACGGCGTGAAGGTGATCGTATACAACTTCATGCCGGTCCTGGACTGGCTCCGCACGGACCTGGCCCGCGTCATCGAAGAAGACGGTTCCAACAGCCTCTATTTTGACGAAAAAGACCTGGGCGAGATGACCCCGCTGGAGATCGTCAAGAAGACCGCGGACAGCTCCAACGGCTTTTCACTTCCCGGCTGGGAGCCGGAACGGCTGGCAGAGCTTGAAAAGACTCTGAAGCTTTATGAAAAGATCACGCCGGATGACCTCCGGGCCAACTACAAATATTTCCTGGACGGCATCATTCCCACCTGTGAGGAAGTCGGTATCCGTATGGCCGTCCATCCGGACGATCCCGCATGGCCCATCTTCGGCCTTCCCAGGATCTCCCACAGCCAGGAGGATTTTGACAAGATCGTCGCCCTCCATGACAGCCCCGCAAACGCGATCTGCCTGTGCACAGGCTCTCTCGGATCCAATCCGGAGAACGATATCCCCGCCATCATCCGTCATTTCGGAGAGATGGACAGGATCGGCTGCCTGCATGTGCGCAACGTTAAATATCTTGGCTACCATCACTTCCGTGAAGCCGCTCATCTGTCCAGCACGGGCGACCTTGATCTGTACGAGATCATGAAGGCTGTCTACGACACCTGCCCCGACACCTACATCCGTCCCGACCATGGACGCATGATCTGGGATGAAGTGGGACGTCCCGGCTACGGACTGTACGACCGCGCTCTCGGCGCCTGCTATCTGAACGGGCTCTGGGAAGCCATCTGCAAAGAGAACGCCGGATGATCAGTCCTTCTTCTTCACGTGAGAGGCAAGCGCCTTTCCGACCTCCTGAGGATTTACGCCTCCGTTTTCAAAAAAGCGGTTCGCCTTCAGGAGCTCCATCATAGCCTTCTGCGTACAGCAGTGGGTGTTCTTATGATCCTTTAAGATGGTCCCGGATGCCGTAAAGACACCAAAGATCTCTGTAGGAACCGCCGGATAACCGCATTCCTTCAGAACGGCATCCAGGATCTCTTTTTGTTTTCTGTTTTTGGCCGCCGGGCTGTCTATCTGCTTTTCTTCCCCCTCAAGGACCTGCCGCCACGGATCTTCCCCGCTTCCGGCATACAGGGTACCGCCGTATCCGAAGAAATTAAATCCCAATACCGAATTCCGGGTCACGATGACGACCGCAAGGGTCGCGACGTCCTCTCCATGCATCAGCGTTCCGGGCATGATGCTGTAAAAGCGGTGCCTTCTTGCGTAAGTCAGAAGCTCCGATATGCTTGTCATAAACTCCTGCTTGCTGCTGTTTCTCTGAACGGCAGGACGCTTTTTTCCTTTGGAGACCTGTTTCTTTTCCTGTTCGGAACCATCCTTCTGGTCTTTCTTCTTTTTTCCGAAGATCGTACCGTTCACCCGGTCTCCGAACAGAAGCTCCATCGGATTTTTGCCGGTCTTTTTAGCAAGAAGGACCGGCAGGCCGATCATCACCAGGGCGACGATCAGATACAGCAGCAATGTGTTCAGATCCATGATTTTTCCTCGTTATTTCTGTACATCTATACAGTAGACCTTCACATAGTTTCCGCTGCGCGCGTTGAAAAAGATCCGGTCCCCTGCGTGTGAATAGATGGGGTGCGGATGGGCGTCCTGCCCAAGCCAGTCGCTGTTATGTCTGCACTGCGGGATCCACAAAAGCTCTCCCGCGTCCCAGTCGGGGATCACGGCGCTGATGTATTCCCCGTCCTTTTTGTGTGGATCCGGTCCGTTGTCCGTGCTGTTTTCCCGGACGATCTTGACATCTCCGGGGAACTTGAAATAGCCGTCGCAGACCAGGTTCATATCGTGATCCATGGTAAAATGCCCGTAGGCGTTGTAATCGTCCGGAAGCGCGATCTCCCAGTACCGGCCGGTTGAAAGCTCGTACCGTCCGGTCATGGCCGGGCCGTCCTGATATCCGCCGTGGTAAATGATGATCTTTCCGTCGTCGCTCCACATTTCGTGACAGACCCAGTCGCCGCCTTTTCTCGGGTATCCGCGGGTGTTCCCCAGGGTGTCCTCCCCTTCCGTTCGCACGCGTATGATCTCGTCCTTCCGGTGATCGTACATCCAGATCCGGCGGAGCCCGCAGTCGAAGGAGGGCCATTCATGGTTGTACATGATGATCTCCGGATCGGCAGGATTGAACTGGACATGGGTGATCCAGCACTTCGGCACGGTCTTTTCGTAGAGCAGCTCTCCGCTCTCCGTGTCGTATACGCAGAGGTAGCTGTTCAGCCCTTCCGCCTGCACCCGGCCATCGATGTCATAGACCGGACGGCGGTCGAGACCGCTTCCTTCTGTCTCCGGATCATAATCCAGCGCTCTTCCATCCGTCATGGGAACGCACAAAAGCCTGCCGTCCTGTGAAACGTGGGTAAAAGCGGTGGTCCGGTCTTCAGGGACCGAAGACAGCACCCTTTCCTCTCCGTCAAGGCCGACCCGGCAGATCAGGTTATCGCGGATATAGTAAGCGACGGCCCTGTCCGGATCCAGACAGACGCTGGCCTTTCCCAGGCCTTTCCCGGGGCGGCAGTCAAAATATACGTAGCTTTTCAGGATGCCGTTCTGGTTGTGGGTGAGGATCTTTTCTTCGCCGGTCGTCAGATCCCGTGCCGTGATGTTTGGGGATCCTCCTTTGTCTGTGATCATAAAGAGATATCTGTCGTCTCTTGTAAGAGACGAGCAGGTAAAATACAGAAGCTGGGTGTTATATCCGTTTTCCTCTCCCTCGCATCCGCTGACAAGGATCCTGTTTCTCACCTGAGTATTCATGCCGCACTCCTTTTTTCCGGTCCGTTGTATCGTTCAAGATGCCTTCCGAAAGTTTTCGGAAGGCATCCTGTTTTTTACAGGCACGCTGCCATCGGAACCTTCAGGACGATCTTTCTGTAGTCCTTGTTTCCATCCTCATCGCACTGCCCGGGTACATGGACGTCCCACGGGAAATAGATCGCGTAGGAACCGGGCTCCATAACGACGCGGCCTTCGATCTTTGCGGTCTCCGCTCTGTTTTCATAGAAAAGGATATCGCGGGGCGAATCCAGCAGGTCCTCCCGGACCGTCTCCTTTCCCCCGTCGACGAAGAAGGTCGAAACCTCCGGGCCGCCGGATACAAAAAGCTGCAGATCCACATATTTCCGGTGGATCTCCGGATCATGCTCCTGTCTGGGGCTGGTCGTAAGGTCCATCACCTGCAGGATCATGTCGGCTCCGCCGATCTGGACCGGAAAATGTCCCACCTCATGGGCGGCCAGGTCCAGACCCTTCAGATAATGCAGGGCTTCGCAAAGCACTTTGGGAAGCACCGCCGCCTGCTGTTCAAAGAATTCACTGTTTATACTGCCGTAGATCATTTTTGGTTTCCTTTCCGGCTCTGCCTAAAACTTACGGTCCTCCATCGCATGGACCATATTCACCAGGAATTCATGGGCCGGCACCGGTACGCCGGCCTTTTTGGCCGCCCGGACGACCGAGCCGCTGATGGTATCCACCTCTGTCTTCCGTCCGTTGGAAAGGTCGGCGCAGATGGACGTGATGCCCTCCGGGACCCGTTTGGAGGTCTCCATGATCTCCTTGTACAGGTGGTCTTCGTCCGCCTCAAGGCCCATCGCCTTTGCGACCGAAACGGCTTCGTGCAGAAGCTGTCTGGAGAGCTCTGCCGCAAAACGGTCTTCCGCGATAAAGCCCATCTTGACGTTCAGGATGGCTGTCACCGCGCTCAGCGCTACATTGACAAACAGCTTGTTCCAGATCAGCTGCTGGATGTTCTCGTGGATCTTTCCGTTAAAGCCGCATTTGTCCAGGGTCTCTTTAAGTCTGGGGAGCATTCCTTCCGTATCCGGGCAAAGCATGCCCAGATTGGTGCCGCCCGTGCCGCCGTGGCGGATGTGAGCCATGCCCAGGATGGTCCCCTGGTCTTCCGTCGTTCCGATGATGATGTGATCCAGAGGAGCGAATTCTCCCAGGATGTCCTCATGTCCGGAACCGTTCTGCAGCGTCAGGAGATAGGTATTCTCCCCGATCAGGGTGCGGTTGCCCTCCAGCGCGGAGCGCGAGAAAAGCGCTTTTACAAAGAGGATCACAAGATCCATCGCCGGAAGATCCTTCGTATCATTCACGGCCTTCGGATGAAAGACCACATCTTCTCCGTTTTCCTCCAGGCGGATCCCCTGCTCGTTGATCGTGCGGACCACATCCGGATTGGTGTCTACCAGATATACTTCGTTTTCAAGCGACAGGCGGCCTCCATAGATGGAGCCCATTGCGCCCGCGCCGATGACTGCTATTTTCATCCTGTTTCGGCTCCTTTCATTCGATCCTGGTTCAGGAGAATTCCGCGATCCCCTCGATTGCATATGCGTGTACCGGGCTGGAATCAAGGCCCTTGATGGGAAGCGGCGAGAAGGACATGAAGAAGACGTCCTTTTCAAGATATTCAAGGTTTTTCAGCACTTCTATGAACACAATGTTTTCTGCCATCAGGATATCGTGGAAGGGCTTCACATCCTCGTTGCAGTTTTCGATGGAAACGCCGTCGCCAAAACCGACTGCTTTTACTTTTTTGGCTTTGAACCACTCTGCGCTTTCAGCGCCGATCAGGAGTCTTTTGTCTTTATCGGTATTGGTGTCCGCTGTAAACGGATTCAGCTTGTAGGAGGAATCGATGATGACGATGTCGCCTTCTCTGACCTTGGACGCCTCTCTGTCAAGGTCTGCCGCCGTGATGTGTGTATAAGGCGCGACGGTCTCTTTGAAGTCGACATAGACGCCGCGGCCTACAAAGGTCGTAAGCGGAACGCTTGTCACATCCGCCCAGTTGTCGTCATGATGATAGGGGCATTCCGCATGAGTGCCCAGATGGCTCATGATATCAAAATTTGTATGGAAATCCGGGATCGGGCCGCCGGTGTTGAAACGGTTCAGTTTGCATCTCCTGGTCTCGGTAGCCGGGTCCACCAGTTTGGAAAGGTCGATCAGCCTCATTCCATTTCCCAAATCATAAACGATCTGCATAGTCAAATCCTCCTTTACTGTTGCTTATTGAATGTGTTTTACAGTGCACAGATCTCGGCCCAGACGGAATCATCCACATAGATCCCGTTCTCGTCGTGATCCTTATGAAATTTCTCGATCCCCTCGCCCGGGGCTCTGACGCCGCCGGAATGCTCGGAGGGTTCCGCGCTCTTGATATATTCGACGGCACGTTTTACCGTCTCGGACATGGCTTCGGCCGTTGTGGTCTTTTTGGGATCAATGACGATCATGACCTGGGAGCAGCCGCCGCAGCTGCCTTTTGCAGCCGCGTTCATGTCCACGGCTCCGACGCCGTCCGAAAGGACAGAGCCCAGGATATCCAGCATGAACGCAAAGGCGGAGCCTTTCCAGTAGCCGATGGGCAGGATCCGCATGGAATCCTCGATGGCGCCCGGATCATCCGTCAGATTGCCGTCTTTATCATATCCTCCGGGGAAGGGAAGCTTTTTGCCTGCAAGTCTTGTAACCTGCAGCTTTCCATAAGCGTACTGGGACATGGCCATGTCCATCAGCACCGGGGATCCGCCGTCCGGTCCCGGGCACGCCATGACAAAGGGGTTGTTGCCGAGGCGGCAGTCTTTTCCGCCCCAGGGGGGCATGCACGCTTCCGTGTTGGTCCACATGATGGCGACATAGCCTTTTTCAGCGACGTATTTGCCATAGGTGCCGCCGCGCATCCAGTGCGTGGTATTCTTAAGGCCTACCAGGCCGATGCCGTACTGATCCGCCAGTTCCATGGCACGGTCCGCGCCGAAAAGCGCGTTCAGGACGCCGGGGCCCATATTTCCATTGTAGATCCGGATGGCGCCCATGTCTTTTTCGAGCGTCGGTTCCGCTTTCGGATCGACCCAGCCTTTCTGGAGATAGTCCGCAAAGCGGGGCACACGGTTGGAGCCGTGGGAATAGATCCCGTCATAGGTGGATTCCGTGTGGATGCGGGCACAGGTCTCTGCTTTTTCCTCGCTGAGACCGTATTTCATGAAAACACGTTTGATCTCATTCTTCAGTTCGTCAAATGATACTCTCATAGTCTTCCTTCCTGGCACAGCATACCTGCTGTTGGAAAAAAGAACGGCATATTGTACGCGAAACACAATATGCCGTTCTTGTTAACGTTTATAAAACTGCCGCTGCTACATCAGAAGTCCCGGCAGGAACAGGCTGATCTGCGGAATAAAAGTGATCATGATCAGCACGATGATCATGCAGAGATAGAAGGGCAGCGTGGCCTTGACCACTTTTTCCATGGGAAGTTTTGCCACGGCGGAGCCGATGAACAGAACACTTCCGACAGGCGGGGTCAGCAGACCGATACCGCAGTTCAGGATGACCATGATGCCGAACTGGATCGCGTCAATGCCGATGTCTTTTGCGATCGGCAGAAGGATGGGGGTCGCGATCAGGATGATGGGAGCCATATCCATGATGCAGCCCAGGATCAGAAGGATCAGGTTCAGGAGAAGAGCGATCACGATCCTGTTGTCGCTGACGCCTGTGATGGCCTTGGCCGCCATATCCGGAACATGCAGAAGTGTCAGGCAGTTGCCGAAAATAGCGGAGGTCGCGATCAGGATCAGAACGATGGAAAGCGTGTCGATGCAGTCGCCCAGGACTTTCCAGACGCCCTTCCAGGTAAGGCCTTTATAGATGAATACGCTGACGATCAGGCTGTAGATAACGGCGATGGCCGCAGACTCTGTTGCGGTAAACACGCCGCCGATAACACCGACCACGACGATGATGATGGCTGCCAGCGCCCAGATCGAAACACTCAGCTGTTTCAGGAACTTAATAAGATTGAACTTTTCGCCCTTCGGATATTTCCGTTTTTTGGAAATAATGTAGGAACCGACCATCAGGGAGGCAGCCAGAAGAGCGCCGGGAATATAACCTGCCAGGAAGAGAGCGCCTACGGAGACGCTGCCCGCCGTGGTGGAATAAATGACCATGTTGTGGCTGGGCGGCACCAGGAGGCCTTCGCAGGAGGATGTGATGGTAACAGCCGTGGAGAAGTCACGGTCGTAGCCCTGGTCTTCCATCATGGGGATCAGGATGGAGCCGAGGGAAGCGGTGTCCGCAGCTGCGGAGCCGGAAATACCGCCGAAGAAATAAGAGGCAACGATATTCACCATGGCCATGCCGCCGGTCATCCAGCCGACCAGCGAGTTGGCCAGGTCTATCAGTTTTTCTGATATACCTCCGCTGCCCATCAGACAGCCCATGGTGATGAAGAACGGAACTGCCATCAGAGAGAAGGAGCTGATGCCGCCGACCATCAGTTTACCGATGGCCTGCAGATTCTGTCCTTTGATCAGCATACAGACGATGGAAGCGATCGCTACTGCGTAAGCGATCGGGAAACGAAGAAGAACCAGGAGCAGGAAGCCTCCCAGGAGAGCTAAAATCGCAAGATCAGTTGTTGCCATTGATTATTCTCCCCCTTTCG
>CAMOQF010000017.1 GCA_946622645.1 uncultured Blautia sp. | reverse complement strand
TTTATGTCAGCTGCCGAAAATATGCTTCCAGCAGAAAAGACAGGCTCCGTTCTGAGGAACCTGTCCTAGGCAGCTGAAGCACATTGAAACAACTACTGGCGCATTCTCGTAATACTTCAAAAAAGAACACGGCGGTCATCGTAGGATAAACGCCGTGTAAGAGTCCGTGGATCCGGGCAGAACGATACCGGTCAGCAGTATCTGTCCCGGTGAGAATTCAACATATCTTTCACAGGCACAATGCTGTGATATACTGCATTGTGCCTGTCGATCACTTCTTTCGCTTCTTCAATGATTTCCGGACGGATCAGCAGCGACATCCCGCAGCAGAGTTTTCCCCTGGCCGCGGCAGGCGCCGGCGCGATGCGGTTTTCCACGCCGGCACTGTCGAGCAGATCATGCAGGGCAAGACCCTGATCATAGTTTTCAAACAGAATATAATAACGGATCATCTTTCGTTCAGCATCTCCACGAATGCTTCGATACGTGTTCTCAGCTGTCCTGCATCAGAATCTTCATAATCGGTTTCAAGGGAAAGTACCGGAATGCCTTCGGCTTTCAAAGCTTCCGCTACCGACTTCTTCTCGATATCATAGAGTCCGCAGAACTTGAGGCTGCAGTCGATCACGCCGTCTGCCTTATACTCTCTGGCAAGCCTGATGATATCTTCGATTCGTCCCGGATTGGGAGTGAAGCAGGCACAGTTGTTCTTCATGTAACGCTCGGAAAGGGCCATGAAAAGCTCCTCGAGCGTCTCGCCGCTGTCATCCACCAGGTTTTCAAAATACCGGGTGCCGGTGCACATTTCTTCGCAGACGACCGCTGCTCCGCTGGTCTCTATAATATTATGAAGCTTCCAGTTCGGAACAGCCAGCGGCGTACCGGTGAGCAGGATCCTTTTTGTCCCCGCCGGGACCACCGAAACGCCGTCCCGGATCCTCTCCTCAAGCTCATCCGCCAGCCGGTTGCACATCTGGGCACAGCGCTCGGGATCATCGAAGAAGGAGATCTGGGTCATCAGCAGCGAATCGCGTCCGGAGATCGGCAGACATTCGGATTTTCTCGCTTCGTACACCCGCTTCAGGGCTTTTCTCTTTTCATTGATGATCCGGATGGCTTCCTTCAGATTTTCGACAGTGATCCTGTTTCCCGTGATCTCTTCCACTTTTTCAGCAAATTCCGCGATCTCATCCTTCCATTTGAGGATATCCTTAGGCCGTTTCATCTGAGGAACGTCCATGATGAGCATCGGAACATCCTGTCCCAGGATCTCATAGGCTTTCTTTTTTCCGTCGCAGGTGGTCTCTCCCACATAGACGTCCGCGATCCTGAAGAAGGGACATGTGCGCCCAAGTCTTGCGCCGACAGAAGCCTTGATCAGAGGACATGTGTTTTTGGGAAGGACCGCCTCTCCTCCAGGAACCCAGAACTGGGAGCCTCCGCAGAGACCGGTGACGATCCCGTTTGCGGCGACGATCACTTCATCGGGGACAAACACGCAGAAGGTTCCGAACACTTTTCTGCCCTTTTTCTGCTCTTCGATCAGCTCTGCCGGACGAATGCCGTGCACCTCCGAGATGACCAGATCCCAGAAATCCATCGCTTTCGGGCGGTTCTCCTGTGTCATGAACACGTCTCCCACCGCCGTCGGCAGCACCTGACACAGCAGATCGTGCGTCTCCAGATCCATTCCAAGGTCTTCCCACATTTTTACATAGTCAGCCATCTTTCATTCTCCTTTAAATCTTTTAAACCTCATAATCGCACATCCAGAGCCAGCGCGTAAAGCGCCGCCCCTACGGCTCCTGCGAACCTTGCGTCCGGGGAAGTAAGCACCTCTCCCCTGAATGTCCTGCCCAACATTTCTCTGAAATACGCGAAATCGCAGAGTCCGCCGGTCAGGCACAAAGCGCCTTTCCCGAAAGAGAGTTTTCCGGACTGCGCTTTTACTTTCTGTACTATGGAATCCACCACGGCGTACGCGATATCTTCGCGGGGCGTTCCCCTGCCGATCAGGTTGATCACCTCCGATTCCGCAAACACCGTACAGAGAGAACTGATATGGGTCTCCTTGCCGCGGGAAGCCATTTCACACAGTTCTGCCGGCGTGACAGAGAGCGAATTTGCCATGATCTCCAGAAACCGGCCTGTTCCTGCCGAACACTTATCATTCATGACAAACTCCGCTACCATACTGTTGTCAATAACGATCAGCTTTGTATCCTGGCCGCCGATATCAATGACATTCAGGTCAGGCGATCCGAACAGATGTACGGCGCCTTTCGCGTGGCAGCTGATCTCGGTCACGCATTTGTCAGCGTAGGGAACCGAGATCCGTCCATATCCCGTTGCGACGCAGCGGAGTACCGGCCCCTGATCCTCGCCTCCCCTGGGCAGAGAACAGCCCAGGTCTTTCAGGCGGGGATTGGCGAGCAGGTCCTGCCGGATCGCTTCAGCGGTCTCCACGCTGCTCCATCCGGTAGGTCTGACGTTCCGGTAAACGATGGTGCCTTTGCGATCCATCACGATCGTTTTTGCACAGGTCGATCCGATATCGATCCCGACAGCGTATGGACTGCCCTCCTGCATTCCGTCCGGAGAATATGCTCTCTTGTCATTTCCAGTATTCATTGTACAGACGTTCACTCTCCTCCTGAAGCTTTTGTTCCATTGTCCGGAAGGCTTTCACCGCAGCCCTTCCTTCATCTGTCAGCACCGAGCTTCCACCGCTCTTTCCTCCGTTCAGGCGTACGATCAGACGTCGTCCCATGGCCTTCTCCGCTCTGTTCAGGATCTTCCAGGCTTTGGTGTACGACATCTCCATCTGTTTTGCAGCCGACTGGATGGATCCGTTCTCATCGATCTTTTCCAGCAGCTCGCAGATCCCGGGACCGAAAAAGCGTTCCTGCTTATGAAGCGTAAGCTTCACCCGTACACGTGTCGGTTCCATTACAACGCTGTCAGACTCAAGTTCTTTCTCCATGCTCTTTTCGTTCTTCATCCATCCCTCCTTTGTGAAAGGCGTCTCTGTGGATACGATATTTTTCCAAAAATATATCGAAATTCATTATACAGCAAAAAAGACCGGATGTCAAAATTGAACAAGCAAATTGTCCAATGACATCCGGTTTTTGTTCTTTTTTCCAGAAGATCGTATCTTCCGGTTCACATCCTTACCTCCTGCCGGTCACTTTTCTGCCATTCACAGGCTGATCTTCTCATGCAGTTCCGGCATTTCTTTTTTTATACAGACGATCCTTCCGTCTTTGGTAAAGCAGTGCAGGGAGGAAGCCTGCGCGCTCAGTTCATCTCTCGTTTTGTTGTAGAATTCATAAGCCATCTCAAGCTTGATGCCCGTATAGTTTTTCACTGATACGCGCACCTCAATGCAGTCGCCGAAGTACACCGGCCTCTTATATTCCACGTTCAGCTTCACAACAGGAGAGACGATTCCTGTCTTTTCAATGTCGGCATATCCGATCCCCAGTTCATCCAGAAAACCGATCCGGGCTTCTTCCATCCATTTGATATAGTTGACATGATGGATGATCCCCATCTGATCTGTTTCGTGATACTGTGCTTTTCTTTCGTAAGTATACATCTTCCACCCCATGTGTGATCATTTTTCTCCGGGACCGGGACACTGGAACTTGTAGCCCATTCCCCAGACTGTTTTAATATAGTCCCCTTTGTCTCCGATCTTGCTGCGGAGTTTCTTTACGTGAGTGTCGATGGTACGGGCGTCGCCGAAATAGTCGTAATTCCAGACGGAATTAAGGATCTTTTCTCTGGAGAGAGCGATCCCCTGGTTCTCCAGAAAATACTCCAGAAGCTCAAATTCTTTGAAGCTTAAGTCTACCACCTGTCCGTCCACCGAAACCTGATGAGCCGCTTTGTCCATCACGATGCCGCCGGCGGAGATCACATCGGAAGCGTCCGCGACTCCGCTGCGGCGGAGGATCGCTTCCACACGGGCCACAAGGATCTTGGGGCTGAAGGGTTTGGAGATGTATTCATCCACGCCCAGCTCAAAGCCGAGCAGCTCGTCGCGCTCGTCCCCTCTGGCCGTCAGCATGATGATCGGCACTTTGGAGTTCTTGCGGATCTCACGACAGACTTCCCAGCCGTCCATCTTCGGCATCATCACGTCCAGGATGATCAGCTCTATATCTTTGTCCTCATAAAAAATGTCGACTGCTTCTTCTCCGTTGGCCGCCTCAAGGACCTGAAAATCCTTCTTTTCAAGGAAGTCCTTGACGAGCTTTCTCATACGGCTTTCATCATCTACCACCAGGATCTTGCATCTCTCCATATCTTCCACCTCTCTATCCTGAACATACCGTCTGTTGTTACAGTTTGATGCCGGAAAGCGCTTCCGCAAGCGCATTGTTGACAGGAGCACCGGCTTCCGCGTTTTGTTTTTTCATGTATCTCTGTACGTCGGCTTTTTTGACGCCGGCCCCTTCTTTCTCTCGTCTTGCCTGAAATGCGCTCAGCTTCTCCTTGTGGCCGCAGACGCAGACAAAGATCTCATCGTTTCCTTTCTTGATCAGTTCCATCTTTTTATGACAGCCGGGACATCTGGCGTTGGTGATCCGGGCGACCGTCTCCCGATAGCCGCATTCTCTGTCCTCGCACACCAGCATCCGGCTGGTCTTTCCGTTGACGGCCAGGAGATGTTTTCCGCAAACGGGACAGATCTTGCTGGTCATGTTTTCATGACGGTATGTACCCTGTCCGGCTTTCACTTCCTGCACGATCTGCTCCGTATAGGACCGGATCTCCGTCAGGAATGTCTTTTGCTGCAGTCTTCCCGACGCGATATCCGAAAGCTTCATCTCCCAGGAAGCGGTGAGCTCCGGTTTTCTCAGGTCCTCCGGAACCAGCGTCAGCAGCTGCCGGCCTTTTGCTGTCAGATGGATCTCATTGCCTCTTTTTTCCATCAGGAAGGAAGAAAAGAGCTTGTCGATAATATCCGCCCGTGTGGCGACCGTACCAAGGCCTCCGGTCTCTCCGAGCGTCCTGGCAGCTTTTTTGTCCTGGCTTTCCATATACTTTACCGGATTCTCCATGGCGGCGAGGAGCGTGGATTCCGTGAACCGTGCGGGCGGTTTCGTCTTTCCGTTCCGCAGAGAGATATTCTTGATCAGAAGCTTCTGCCCCTGGGAGAGCTCCGGAAGCGCCTGGCTTCCGGACACGCTGAAGCCCTCTTCTTCCTCTTCGTCTTCGTCCTGATATCCTTCCGTGTAGACGGACCGGAATCCGGGAACCTTCATAACTTCCCCGCGGGTGAAAAATGTCTCGCCGCCTGCCTTTGCTTCTACAGAGACCTCCTCGCAGACGCAGGGTTCCGACAGTACGGCAAGAAAACGTCTTACCACCATGTCATAGACTTTTCGCTCTTCATTGGTCATGTGCTCCAGGACCACATATTCTTCCGTAGGAATGATCGCGTGATGATCGGAGACTTTTGCGTCGTTTACAAAGCTGTTGTCTGCACGGATCGGTTTTTTGAGGATCGAAGCCGCGATCGTGCGGTAGGGGCCTGTACATACGGCCTGCAGACGTTCCTTCAAGGTCGGAACGATATCCTTGGTGATGTAGCGGGAATCCGTACGCGGATAAGTCAGCACCTTATGGTTTTCATACAGGCGTTGCATGATGTTCAGCGTCTCTTTAGGAGAAAAACCGTATTTCTGTCCGGCTTCTCTCTGCAGCGTCGTCAGATCATAGAGACCCGGAGAATGGATGATCCGCTTTCTTTTTTGTACGGACGTGACCGTGACGGAGGGATGATCCGCTTCTTTCAGCTGTGCAGCCAGTTTTTCCATCCATTCTTTGTTAAAGGTCCGGCTGCTGCCTGATCTGTGATCCTTCCACAGAAACTGGACGTCCCCTGCCTTTAACGAGAGTCCGTAATACTCTTTGGGCTGAAAGCTTCTGATCTCTTCTTCTCTTTTGTTGATGATCGCAAGCGTCGGGGTCTGTACACGCCCGCAGGAAAGCTGGGCATTGTATTTGCAGGTCAGAGCTCTTGTGCCGTTCATCCCCACCAGCCAGTCCGCTTCCGCTCTGGCGGCGGCAGCGCGGTACAGGTTGTCGTACTCATGTCCGTTTTTCAGGGACGCAAAGCCTTCCCGGATCGCCTTGTCCGTGACGGAAGAAATCCAGAGTCTTTTGATGGGCTTATGAGATCCGGCTTTTTCCAGGATCCATCTGGCGACCAGTTCTCCCTCTCTTCCTGCGTCAGTGGCAATGATCACGTCGGACACGTCGTTCCGGAGCAGCTGCTTTTTCACCGCCTGATACTGTTTGTTCGTCTGTGGGATGACCACCAGCTTCTGAGTGTCCGGAAGCATCGGAAGGGTCGCGAGATCCCATTTTTCATATTTTTTGTCATATGCTTCCGGGTCCGCCAGGGTCACCAGATGGCCGAGCGCCCAGGTCACGATATATTTCTGTCCTTCCAGAGCGCCGTTCTGTTTCTGTGCGCAGTGGAGCACCCGGGCGATGTCCCGCGCTACAGACGGTTTTTCCGCCAGTACAACTGATTTCATATTCTCTCCTGTCATATACGTAGATGATATACAAAAAAAGGCAGAGAAACGACTCCCTGCCTTTTGCGGAATCGGGGCAACAGGATTTGAACCTGCGACCTCTCGGCCCCCAGCCGAGCGCGCTACCAAGCTACGCCATACCCCGATATCTGCCGAGGCAGCCAATCGCCTCAGCAAATAGCATAATAACACACTTTTTTCTAAAAAGCAACACCCAATTTCGCGATCGGAAAAGGGTCAGGCTCCCCAGGGACCGGGAAGGATCTTTCCTTCGCGTCTCTGACCGTCGAGCGTAATGTCAAAGATGATATCCTTTCCGTCCGGCGCTTCGAAGCGCTGTTCCGGTTCGAAGGCTTTTCCAAGCGTCTCGGTAGTGATCAGGGACAGTTCCATATCCAGATCCTTCAGATATTCCGACAGATCGGAATCCAGGCTCCATCCGTCTTTCGATTCCACCAGAGATAATCTGATCTTCTTTTCTTTTTCTTCCCGGCAGTTCTTTTCCTTCGCCCAGGGAACAGCGCCGTTCAGATAAAGGTTCCCGTCCGCCCAGACCGGCAGCGGCATGTAGTAACGGTCGCTGGCTCCCGGGAATCCGAAGAATTCCTGGAACGCCTTGTCCCATTCCTCGTAGGTCAGATAGTCATTGTACGGTTTCATTCCGCAGGTGGCGTTCATATCGTCCCACGGACCGAAACCGATCTCTTTCTCCCATTTTTTGAAGGTGGGGTGCACCTCCTGCTGGATGAAGATGTTGTTGTAGAAACGCATATCTCCGTGCAGGATGGTCATGAAACCGGCTACTTCCGTGCGGTGCGGCACATGGTATGGCGTATAACGGACGGATCTCTTTTCCTTAGCGCCGTTCTCCACGCCTGTTCCGACAGCTGCCAGGGAACCTGCGATCAGATTATGGACCACGGCGATACCCTGTGCGCAGACTTTGAGGGACCGGGTCGACAACAGCAGATTATTGTCGATGAGCGTGGGACCATGGGATACTTCCACAAAGATGTCCTCTCCCACTGCTCCAAGCATTCCCTCGTGCATCAGATGATCATAGGGCAGGGTATTGTGATGGAACACATTGCCGGTGACCCGGGTGCCCTGCGCCTGCCAGTCCAGCCACAGTCCTCTGGTGCAGTGATGGATATGATTGTTCCGGAAGATCACGTCGATGGCCGCGTGCATCTTGATCCCGCCGATCTCGGCGCCGGTCAGGTTCTGCTTGTTGTTGATGTGATGGATATGGTTGTTCTCGATGATGGAGAAAACGCCGCCCAGATGGCCTACGATGCCGGTCTGGCCGCAGTCATGGATGTCACAGTTCCGGACAATGTGCGAACCGATGCGCTCCTTCAGCCAGCCTTCTCTCTGTGCCTGGCAGATGCATTCCCGCTCGGTCTGGGTCCCGTCCTTATACTGGGAGCGGAGCCATTTGTTGTCGTTTTCCGGCTGTCTGTATTTTCCAAGAGAGATGCCGCTGCATTTCGCGTTGCTGATCTCACAGTCTTCGATGATCCAGCCCTTGGACCAGTGAGGCCCGACCATTCCTTCCTGGTATGCCGTGGGCGGCGCCCACTGGGGAGCCGCTTTTTCGATGCAGAAGCCGCGCAGGGTGATATAGCTGACGCCTTCCTCTTTCGGATAAAAGCAGAATTTGCGGACACTGATCTCCGTTTTTTCTTTGACCGGATCCAGCTCATGGAAATTGGCCCTGATCACGGTCTCGTTGGTCGTGTTGTCCTGCTCGGTGTACCAGACGTACACTGAAAAATCCGGATCCCAGGAGCGGTCGGAGCGAACCGGGTTTTCCAGTTCTTCCATGGAGAAGACTTCATACATCGCCTTGTCATTGACAAAAAGCTCTCCGAGATGTGCTTTGCTCGAAGGATTGAACCAGTCTCCCTCCACCATGGTCGTGTAGGGGTTCCACTTTGTAAACAGACTGTTCGGGACACGGGCTTCCCAGATGCTGCCTGAGACGCGCTTCCAGCCTTCCACGATCTCCGCGCCGGAGATGATGGTCTGCCTGCGTTTCGCTGCCCGATAGATGATCCTCTCCGACTTCTTGCCGGAATGGACAGGATTCACATGCTCCCGGTATATACCCGGCAGAACGATGACTACATCTCCCGGTTTTGCAACGGCCGCTGCCTCGTTGATGGTCAAAAACGGCAGCTCTTTGCTTCCTTCTCCGAACAGAGCCGCGTTCTGGTTAACATAATATTCCATCTTCAATCCTCCGATTTTCCATACTGATTCATCGCTTTCACAAGTTCGGGATACAGCCATTCACAGGTCTTTCGATCGATAATGCCGAAGATCTCGCCGTCCCCCGCAAAAGCACCATTGTCCCACCATACCACCGGTACGCCGCTTTCGCGTGCGCAGGCGGTAAAGTACGCTGCGTGCTCCAGCCTTGCCTGCAGGTTTCCGTTCTTATCCACGGAGCCCATCTCATCACAGGTGACCGGTATTCCTTCCTTGATATATTTCTGATAGATCCGGTCAAAGATCGAGCTGATATCACGCGTATCACTCTTGTTGTCTGCCGTGAAGGCTGCCGTTCCATCCTTTTTCAGGGCAAACTCATAGGGAGTATATGCGTGGAAGTTGACCATGATATGATGATCGTTCGGTTCCGGATCCTCCGGGATCACGAACATGTCCGAGAGCACGCTCTCCGGGCTTCCGCAGTAACCGGGAACAGACAGGTATCTTGTCTTGTTGCAGCCTCCTGCAGCACGGACAGTGTTCACAAAATCCTGGTTCAGGAGGTTGATGCAGTTGATGGAATCCACCACCGCCGGATCGGTCGTGTTGGGGTACCATTCGTTGGCCTGTCCGACGAGCCTGGGCTCGTTCATACTCTGGAAGATCAGATGCTCGTCGTAGTCCGCGAACCTCGATGCTACCTGTTCCCAGATCCTCGTCACATAGCGGCGGGACTGTTCCAGATGCGCGCTGTCCGGATATAACGCGTTGGCTGAAAGATCGTTGTCATGATGGATGTTCAGGATCACATACATGCCATCCTGAACCGCGTAATCCACGATCTCCTGGACTCTGGAGAGCCAGGCGTCCGAGATCGTATAATCCGCGTCCACATGACCGTGCCAGGATACCGGGATCCGAAGCGTCTCGAAACCGGCTTCATGGACTGCCCGGATCAGCTCCGGCGTGGTCAGGACGCCCTGCCAGCAGGTCTCGGTCTTCAGCTCATCCGCGGGCGTCGGATCGATAAAAGCATCCATAGTATTGCCGAGGTTCCAGCCGATGGACAGGTTCCTTGAAAATGCCAGTGCTTCCGTATCCGGGATCTCCCGATGCGGCAGGGACGAAATATCGATGATCTCATCGGAGGTCTGCAGCATTTCTTCCGGAGCGTCGGTCACTTCGATCGTGATATCGTCAATGAAGATATCCGCGCTGCCGTCGGTCTCGATATAGAGAGCTGCGGAAGGCCAGTCTGCCGGAATGGTGACCGAAGCGGAGACCTCGATCCAGTCTCCGCCTCCTGCTGTGCGGAGAAGCTCCTGCGTTTCCGGTCCTTCGAGGCCGAGCACGATCTCGCTGTCCTCGGTCTTTACATACATGTTGATATTGAGAGATGCACCGAGGAAGCTGTTAAGCTCTTTTTTCACCGTCGCGTCCTTTTCGCTCCGCTGTACGCGAAGCGCAAAACCGATGACCGCGTCCGGCGTATGGTTCTCTGTGTTGACCAGCACCAGGCTGGACTGGTGTCCGGAGCCCCGGCTGAAGAATCCGACCGATTCGGGAGGAACGGTAACGGTGACTCCGTTTTCTTTGTAGGGTTCAAAATCAATATGTTCCGACAATGCCGTCAGATCATCAGCGGCCGCTCCCACCAGTGTGAACGGTTCGCCCCTGGCAGCCATGACCAGCGCTTCAAACGCCGGTTTTGTCTCCAGATCGCCCCGGAACAAGAGCGGGTCGGTCCCCCTCTTCCAGGAGGCGTCGTCGGTAAGGCCCCAGAAAGTCACGCTTTGCAGGTTGACGCCGTTTCTTTTTTCCTCCAGCAGGCGGGAGAAGAAATCATAGAAGAACTTCGCCTGGTTGAATTCGCCCTGATCTCCTGACCCCGTCTTTTCCACATCCAGCTCCGTGATGTGGACGAGACCGACCGCATCGTTGTACCGTTCCAGGGCTTTCATATACTGATCGATGTTCTGCGTGTCCTTAAGATGGCCCTGCATCCCGATGCCGTCCAGCAGGCCGTCGCCGAAGATCGTCCCGTCGCCATCGTCCGGCAGGATGTCGCTCTGTACCATCTGATGGTCTTTGTTAAAGGCGTCCTCCGTGAGAAAACGGATGATGTCCGTGCATCTGTTTTCAAACCATTCATTGTAGTCGTTGTAGAAAAGGAGCGGGCGGATGGAGGAAAGATCATCCTTCTCAGGGTCCAGCCCATACAGGGAAGCGTATTCTTCAGAATATCTGATCTGGGCTTCCCGGGCGAACAGAAAGCTGTAGTACAGAAATTCCGGACCGATGATCCTGTACCAGAGGCTTCTTCGAAGTCCGTCCGGCTCTGCCTCTTCCGCGGCCTCGTTGACCACGTCCCAGGCGTAGATCACATCGCCGAAACCGTTTGCATATGTATATTCCGTAAGTCCGTAGATGTATTTTCTGAGCCGTTCGATCAGAGTGTCCCGGTCCACCAGACAGTCTTCATCCAGTTCGTCCGTCGGCCTCCAGGTCTCTTTGCCTCCGGAAAGCGGCCGGAAATCTTTGGCAAAGATGGCCGGGCTTACCTGCTGGTGCCAGACCATCACATGGCCGCGGACCTGGATATCATGATCCCGCGCAAAGCACAGGAGTTCTTCCGCCGCGGGATCTACCGTGAAGAGAGTCCCCGAATCCGGATCAAAATTGTATTCCGGTTTGAATTCGTTTCCGAAGGTCATGCTGTTGAAGCTTTCTTCGATCAGCTTTTCCTTCGCTTCGTTTCCGATCTCGGCCGTCGGATCTCCCCAGTGGTCGATCGCCTGTACGGCTACGCCGATCCTGAAGTCGTCCTGATAAAGATCTTTCAGTTTTTCATAACCGCCGGTATCCACATAAGCGGCTGCCTGTGTCGTCAGAGGGATCCCTCCTCCCATGGAGCATACCATTGCTGCCGTCAAAAAACCTGCCATCTTCCTTCTCCAGGGTTTCATCATCATGTCCTCCTAAAGTTCAGTAGATCGTTCTTCCTTTTTCGTCTTCGATCCCGCTGATGCGGTAAAAATAGCTGTTGACCTGGTCACACCATTCCCGCGCATTCGAGATCTGACGGTCCAGTCTCTCCAGCACTCTTGGATAAACGTCTTCCGGAAGTTCGTCCCGGATCGATTCCCAGCGTTTTTTCAGTTCCTGCGCTTTTTCATAACCCTCAAAATGGGAGTCGTAGATATGCTGTATCAATGTCTTCCCGGATTTCAGCCTCGTTCGGTAGAGCACTCTGTGGAAAAACAGGAGAAGCTCCTCCGGGCATGTCTGCGGATCATTGTACATGGAAGCGTTTGGTTCATTGTACTGCTGCGCATAACCGGTCCCTTTGTCTGTCCGGTCGACGCCAACACCCAGATGATCGGCACGGTGATAAGTCCCCCAGCGGTCATATTCATAGCCGTTCACAGAGGGGCCGTAATGATTGGAAGGATTGACCATCCAGCCGATCCCAAGCGGGCTTGTGTAGTCTTCGTAGATCTCCCTGGAATGCAGCAGCATCCAGAGCACATTCTTCGCGGCATCCGGGGAAAGCGTATATGTCTGGCTGATCCACTCTTTCGCGATCTCTTCCGGGGTGAGGTTCATGTCCCAGGCAAGTCTTCCGAAGCCGTACAGATTTGCTGCGGCAAGGTCATGCCCGGTCCAGTTACTGTCGTCGCCCGTGTTGGCGACCGTCGCGATACCGGTGTTCCGGTTCCCGAAGGTCCGGCCGCTGATGATGTCCGCGACAGTGTCTTCCTGCTCTTTTACATAGGTGCGGAAGGAAAGGATCTCCTTAAACATCGGGATCAAATAGCACAGGTCGATCTGCTGTCCGGTGTATTCCTGCGCGATCTGGACCTCCAGCATCTCGTTCGTATGAAGCATGCCTCCGAAGAGCGGGGATACCGGTTCCCGGATCTGAAAATCCATGGGACCGTTTTTGATCTGGAGGATCACGTTCTCGTCGAACTGTCCGTCCATCTCGTGGAAATTATCGTAGCCGGCCCTGGCGCGGTCTGTCTTTCTGTCACGCCAGTCCTGTCTGCAATTATAGACAAAGCAGCGCCAGATCACAAGACCTCCGTACGGTTTTATGACCTTTGCCAGCATGTTGGCGCCTTCCGCCTGGTTTCTTCCATAGGTAAACGGTCCCGGGCGGCCTTCGGAATCAGCCTTCACCAGGAATCCGCCGAGATTCGGTATGTTGTCAAATACAGTCCGCATCTGCTCTTCCCACCATCTGATGACGGACGGATCCAGCGGATCACAGGAAGGAAGATTTCCCAGTTCGATGGGCGATGCAAAGTTCAGGCTCAAAAACAGGCGGATGCCGTAACCTGCAAAGATCTCCGACATCTTCCGCAGCGGTTCTGCGTAACGACCGGTGATCAGCTCTGTCGCTTCCCCAAATACATTGACATTGTTGATGACCACTGCGTTGATGCCGATGCTTGCGATCAGGCGGGCATAGTCCCTGGTCCTTTCATTGACGATAATCTCTCCGTTGTTAAAGAAGAAGGACCGGCCGGAGTAACCTCTCTCGATGCTGCCGTCCATATTGTCCCAGTGGTTGAGCATACGCAGCGGATTTTCCGGCGCGGTGCAGATGTCCGGATCCTCAAGGTCTTCTGCAAGGGACAGCTTCCGAAGCAGGCAGAAGGTTCCATAAAGAACACCTTTTTCCGTGGAAGCAGAAAGCATGACGCTTTCCTGTCCGGTTCTTTTCAGTTTATAGCCTTCTTCCGGAAGCTCTTCATCCTTTATGATCACCAATCCTCGGTCCGCTTTTCCCTCACACTCATCTGCGGGTTTTACCGCAGGCTCTGCGCCCAGAATCTTTCCGATCCCGAGCTGCAGTTCGGAGAGTGTATTCTGTATGACCGGATGACCCTCGGAAAAGCCGTGCAGGATGATTTCTGTCAGAAAAGACAGATCCTCCGACGTCTTTGTTTTTTTATAGTCAAGCCAGAGCTGTGTCCAGGTCTTTTTTTCCATGAGATCTCCTTCTGAAAATATTACGGACGTTTTCCTGTCAGACGCGCAAGGGTATCGTCAAGTTTTTTCCGGATATAACCACGGTCGTTCTCCTTGACCAGATAGTACAGATAGGATTCTTTGACCAGTTCGATCGGAAGTCCGCGTCCTACCAGTTTGAAATTATGATACCCCTTTTCTATGTAGGATGGAAGCTGTTCATTAGAGATAAAACCATCCCTCTTCTTACATTCGGAAAAGCTGGGTCTTGTGGTCCGGTTCGGGCAGGGAAAAACCGTTCCCTTTTCAAATTCAAGCTGCATGCGGGATTCATCGGCGTAATGCTCTTTCCGCCGCGGGCACCCCGGGAAGCAGATCTCATCCACCAGGATCTCGATGCGGTCCGCCTGAGGCGCAAGCCGGGAAAGCGCTTCTTCATCATGGTTCAGGTCATAGTCCAGCACCACGAGAAAATAGTCCTTTTCCAGTTCTTTCCGGATATCCGCAAGTTCTGTCAGGCGTTTAGTGGTGGAGGAGATATACTGAAATCCGGGATATTTTTCTCTCAGATAATCCTCCAGAACAGGCTGGTTAACAAGAACCTGGTTTTGTCCGTTGTCCGAGAGCCGCATGATCAGGTTGCAGTAGGTGTCATGCGTATGTTCTTCCGTCAGGAGGGAGTTTGTCCAGGTATAGCGGACCGGTACGCCCAGACGGTTGTAGGTGGAGATGATCTTTTCCATATCGCCTTTGGCTGTCAGGCCGAAGACAGCCCGTCCGCCGTTCCAGATCGCGCCCGGGAAGGTACCGTAGACGCTCCCGATCGCATAGTCGTCATAAAAGCGCTCCGGATGATCTTTCATCAGCTTGATGATGATCTGGTTGAGATAAAAATAGACATAAAAACCCGGCAGATGCCAGTAGATCTTGTTCTGTTCGCTCATGTCTTTTCACCATTACGGCCAGCGGCCGGGGCGGGGTTTTGCTACGTTCACGACATGCATCTGCTCCAGGTTCCGGTAGAGAAGAAGCCTGGCTTCCCCCGCTTTTTCCGGACGGAGCATGTAGAAGCAGTAGGTTTCGACCAGGGAGAAAAGGTTGCCGGTGCGGCCCTCGATCTTAAAGTTGGTGATGCCGCGGGGCACATATTCCTCCCAGATCTGTTCCGGAGAGACAAACGTCGGATAATCCTGGATGGTGTAGATGCAGTTCTTGTCTCCGTACTCACATTGCCAGGGAATGATGGGCACCTGGCGGTTCTGCGGCCTTTTACGGTTTTCCATCATGATCTTCTGGTTTTCAGCTATATTTTTATAGTGGTCTCCTCTTCTGGGGCAGGCCGGCGTGCAGAGCGCATTGACAAGAATCTCCAGCTTCTCCTTGTGCTCTACCTTTTCCAGCAGATCCCAGCGGTTGTTGAAATTGTAATCGAGGACCACATACTTGTAGTCACGCGCAAGCTCCCGATTCAGATCATCCACGTCTCTTATTTCTTTGCAGGTGGAGCTGTTCATCGGGAAGGACGGATAGTTCTTTCTGATATATTCTTCCAGCAGCGGGGAGAAGATGATCACCTCATTCAGCCCGTTGTCGGCTTCCTTCATGCAGAAGTTGCAGAAGGGATCCTTCAGGTCTTCTTCCTTCAGGAGGGGATTGGTATAGGTGTAGCGCACAGGGATGCCCTGCGCATTTGCGGATCGGATGACATTTCTTACATAACCGGCGTCGCACTGGTCGTTGCCAAGCAGTCTTCCTCCGTTCCAGAGCGAAAAGGGGAAAGCACCGAAAAAAGAGGCGATCTCGACGCCTTCTCTGAAGTATTCCGGATGCGTCTTTAAAAGGCTTACCCAGAACATGTTCAGTGGAAAATTGTAACGGATGCCGGGAAGATGAAAACGGACTTTGCTCATGATTCAACCTCAAAAGGCAGGGACTGCGGCACATTCACATGCCTTTATAGCCATGCAACATACCACAGCCCCTGTTTGTTTCTGCTTTATATCATCTCAGCGGATGATACGGGTTCGATCTGTTATTTGTTTGCTGCTTCGATGTAGGATTTCCAGGTGTCGCGGATCGCTTCAACCTGCTCGGAAACGACTGCGCCGGGAGCGATGTTCCATACGAAGTCCGGTCCGATGTCCATGTTCGGGATCAGGCCGTGGTACGCGATGGTGCCGTGCTCTTCTTCCATCATCATCGGGATGGTCTCATCGACAGCCTCGAAATCAAAGATGCCTGCGCGTGCGTTGGACAGATCCATGTAGTCCTCATAGCCAGCGGGCTGATCGGTGTACAGATTGTAGGCAAACGCCAGCTTCCAGGCTTTGTCTGCGTCATAGCAGGCCGGGATGGCTGCCGGGTTGTTGGACCATACATTGAGATAGGTCTCAGCTTTCGGTCCCTTGGGGAACATGACAAAGCCGAGCTCGTCCTGCATATCCTGAAGGAAGTTGCCGGGAGTTCCTGCATATTCATCTTCTACCATGAATGCAGCCTGTCCGTTGATGAAGGCTTCTTTGTAGTAATCCCACTCTGCGCCTTCGGGATCCGGAAGGTCATATTTGTTGAACATGTCGACGGTCCACTCCAGAGCCTCGAGGGTCTCCGGGCTTTCCAGATTGTAGAAGTAGCCGTTCTCGTCTTTTCCAACATAGGAGCCGTTGTTGGAGAATACAGCCATGGTGGTCATAACGCCTTCGTTCAGCGTCAGGCCGTAGATATCCACGGTGCCGTCGTTATCGGTATCACGCTGTACTTTACTCATCAGATCCGCAAAGGCATCCCAGGTCCAGGTGCCTTCTCTCTGCATATCATAAATGGATTCCGGATCGATGCCGGCATCTTCCAGCAGTCTCTTGTTGAAGTAAACGCCTGTACGGGGCTCTGAATAGCCTGCATACATCGCATAGATGGAGTCACCCTTTGAATACTGCTCATGCAGTTTGTTCCTCTGGAACTTGGGCTGTGAAAAATCAAGGCAGTCCAGGGTAGCGAGGTCATACATCAGGCCGCTTGAAAGAGCAGATGTGATGGCCGGGTCGTCACGAAGGATCCAGATATAGTTCTCATCGCCGCCGGTGGTAGCATAGTCGACAAAGTCTGCCGGTGTGGAGCCCCAGTCAGAGATCGCCTGCTCTTTGATCGTGAAGTTATAGGTTTCCTGAATCCACTCGCGATATTCGTCGCGCGCTTCTTCATAGTCGTTTGTGGGTTCTGCGGGATCTCCGGACCACCAGTTGCGGATCACGATGTCCATGCCGCCCAGATCAATGGGATCACCGTTTTCATCGGTGATGACGGTGTACTCTTCGTCTGCTGCTTCTTCTGCAACGACAGCCTGTGCGCATGCGCTCATGGTCATGGCTGCGGCAGTGATAGCGATCATCACGTTCCTGGAAACTTTCTTCTTCATTGGGAAACCTCCTTGATTTTTTTTGCAGGCCAGAGGCCTTGCGTTCTTGATCTATGTTATACTGCCGGAGCAGATATAACCTGTGTAAAAAATACAACTGCGGTTTTCGTTTCTCACATCTTGATACCGCTGGTGGAGATGCTCTCCACAAAGGCTTTCTGCGCGAACAGATAGAGAACGATGAGGGGGATGATGATCATCAGCGTACCGGTCGCCAGGATACAGTTGGAATAGGCGATCGAGACCGTGGTCAGTGTTCCGGTCATTCTCTGAATGTAGGCGCCCAGGCTGTCCACCAGTCTTGCCAGGCCTGTGCTCAGAAGTTTTGTGGTCCCGAGGAACATTTTGGAATAGAATCCGTCGGTCCACTGCCAGACAAACGCAAACAGGAAGCAGGACATGATGATGGGCTTGGTCTGGGGAAGCATGATGCGGGTGAAGGTCTTCAGCATTCCGCATCCGTCCACATAGGCCGCTTCCTCCAGGTCCACCGGAATGTTCCGGAAGAACTGGCGGATCATAAAGATGTAAAGGCCGTTTTTAAGTCCCATGCAGCCCGCGCTCATCAGATAGTACGGAAGCACGTTTCCGCGCAGATTGACGGTGCTTCCTGTCGTCAGCTTGAATATTCCCAGAATATCGAAAAACTTGAAATGAAGATGGAGCGAGCTCGCGATAGTCTGCGGCGGGATCAGGATGACCAGGATCACGCAGGCAAACCAGAACTTTTTGAGCGGGAATTCAAAACGGGCGAAACCGTATCCTACCAGAAGGCAGACAGCCACCTGCAGAAGCGCGATGGTAAGCGAGATCACCAGCGAATTGACAATAGCCGTGCTGTAGCTCATCAGCTCTGCAGCAAGCTTGTAGTTATCCGTCGTAAAATGCTCCGGGATGGAGATGACGATCGGATTATACAGATCCGCTTCCGTCATAAAGCTGACCGAGATCTTGTTGAAGATCGGCTGCAGGATCAGGAAGCACAGGCCGAACAGCAGGATAAAGCGGGCGATGGAAATGCCGCATTTTGTGGCCGAACGTTTCAGGACATAGCCGCCTGACAGCCGGTTCCGCTCCCAGAAGCCCATCTTTTTATTATACTCGGTTGGTTTTTCCTTGGATCTAGTCATAGTAATAAACTCCTCTCGAGATCACCAGGGATGTGATGCCGATGAAGGCCAGGATCAGAAGGAAATACACCCAGCTCATCGCGGACGCCGGGCCGTAGCGCAGCTGCTCGATCATGACTTTCTGGATCTTCTCGATGACCTGGTTGTCCGAACGCATGGAAAAATCCACCACCGTGTAGATCCAGTTGACCAGGAAGAGGGAGCTGATCATGGGGAAGGTGATCTTCCACAGGCTCTCCCACTTGGTACAGCCTTCGATATCCGCCGCCTCGTACATGCTGGCCGGGATGGTCTGCAGACCGGACAGGAAGATGATGATCTGGATACCGGAAGCGATCGCCACGTCATAGATGTGGTCGATGATGTCGAAGACCGTCTCAAAAGCCCTGACACCCACGCCGGAAGTCCTTAGGATATCTTCCAGAGCGGCCGTGATGCTGACGCCCTCGGTCGTCTGCTCAATGGTGTTGGCAAGGTTTGCCATCAGCTGGTTGTTGGACTCCAGACCGATGATCACGCCGGACGACAGGATGACCGGCAGGAAGAAGATCGCGCGGACCAGTGCCCTGCCGTGGAATTCCTGATTGAGGATCAGCGCCATGAAGAAGCTGAACACGATGATGGCAAGCGAATAGACCATCATGCGGGTGATCTCTTCCACCAGCAGCCGGTTAAACTCCGGATCTACCAGAAAGGCGTCTTTATAATTGGCAATACCGTTCCAGATGGGATTGAAATTGGCAGCTCCCAGTTCTACCTCGCAGAAGCTCATGTAGAGAGACTGGAACAGCGGTTTGACCATAAACACAAGAAAACCGATGATGAAGGGACTGATGAACAGATAGCCTGCCCTGGCTTTTCTCAATTGAAGCCCTTCATATTTTTTTCGTTTCTTCATGAATTCGAACCTCGTTATCAGCGCACGACGAGATAATCTCTCGCGGGAACGGTCACACCGTCCTCTTTGGCGTCACTGTATCCGTAGTTGACATACACCCTGGTTCCGTCTTCGTAATCCGTGCGGGAAAGTACCGGGGAAAGATTGACATGGCCTGTCATCTCCTGGTTGAAGGTGTGGCCAAGCTCCTTGTTGTACCTCTCGTAGATGGAAAGCATATTGTCTTTCCAGTCAGCGTAGGTGGATCCATAGTACTGAGTATACAGAGTCTTCTGCAATGCAAAGGTGCTCTCCTGCATCAATGTAAAGGAAAGACCCGCGCCGTATTCCGCCGAATACAGGACTTCATCCTCGGTGTTTCCGCAGATATTCAGCGGATAACCGGTATAATCGACGTATCCGTGTACAGCCAGCTGAAAGAAGGGGATGCATTCGTCCAGGATGGTATATTCGCTTCCGCGAAGATCCATGTTGGTGACCAGACTGCAGTATGGAACCGCATAGTCGTTGCCCATGTTGACACAGATCTTTTTGCCCGCTTCGGACAGCTCTTTGAGCCTGTCCTCGTGGATCTTCAGCACGGACTGCCGGCTGTACGGTTTTTTGCGGTAGAAATCGGAAGAGAGATCCTTACCGGTATCCTGGAAGGAAATGCCCGCGCCATATTCATCGGCCGCTTCCACCAGCGTATCTGTGGTATCCTGTGCGTTTTCCGTATGCAGCAGGTAATATTCGTCCAGATCGTCCCGTTCGCCATAGGTCACCTGGCTGTATTCCAGAAGGGCGACCCTTTCTTTGCTGATATTCTTCGCAGCGTCCCGGTAGGAGAAAAAGCCGTCGGTCAGGTCGCTGTTGATCGCATACTGTGTAATGCCGTCGAGGTACAGATTTACGCCAAGTCTGCTGCTGGTCTCGGAGAGGCTCTGCAGATCGGACTTACCACCCAGATCCGAGATCAGATGGACGCTGTCCAGAAGCTTCTGCTTCACGCCTCCGTTGCACCAGCCGGTCAGCTTGACCGAAAGATTTGCGATATTCTCATCCTTGAGGTCCGAGATCATGTCCCTTGCCTCTTCGTAGGTGGTCATCTTAAGCGGCTTTGAGACCGGAACGCCCAGGACCTGGCGCGTTTTGTCCACCGCGCCTATGATCTCCACCGCAACCGGAGTGCTCTCATCCGTATTCAGGGAGAGCGCATCGCCATAGCGGTCCTGGAGATATTTTCCGTAATCCTTTGCCATGGTCACATAATCCGGCGCTTCGATAAAACGGTAACGCTGGCTGATGGACTCATCCGGAAGCTCCTGCAGATACATGTAGATATCGCTGTTGGCAATATCGCCTACGTCGTATTGCTCACGCTGGCAAATGCTGTATATGGCGTTTACATAGTTGTAGCTGTTGTTTTTGCCGCTGATATCGGACTGGATGGATGCATAGGATCTGCCGTCCTCCAGGATGCAGATAAAGGAATCCTCTTCTGAACTCACGCCGTACACGCCGTAATACGTTCTCGTATTGTGTACCACGGCATTACGGGATATAGCCATATCCCAGCCATACACATTGGCATAATAGCTGCTCTGAGACACCTTGCCGTTGTTGAAGCGGATGATGGAACCGCCTCCCTCCGGCACCAGCATGAAGCCTTCGTCCTCCGTGCCTCCCGCTCCGAAGAACGGAAGCGGCGTGATGGTGTAGATCGGACTGTCTTTTTTATAGGCAAGATCCTTGAACGGGATCTCCACCACCAGATCGTCTCCTTCCAGGCGGTAGATCATGCTGACGTTGAAGACCGGCTTGTCCGACGTTTTTTCCGCTGTACTGAGCTCTTTGTCGGCCAGAAAGTCGTCGTAGGTGTAGCCGACGGCTTCCATGTACTCTTCCATCTTGGCCTGGACTTTGTCCTTCGTCCCTTCACGCAGGACATAGATCACCTGCTGCTCGATGATAGGGTAGGTCGCGGTCAGTTCTTCTTTGTTGTCTTTCTTTGACAGCTTGTTGATGTCGTATTTTTTATAATACTGCTGGAACAGGTCCCTTTCTTTTGGTTCCATCAATCCGGTCCACTTGTCGAAGTTTTCTTCCGTGGTCACCGGAGGGATCGTGTATTCCTTCTGCACCTGCCCCATCGAGTAATTGACTCGTATGGAATCTTCTTCCGGGATGATCTCATAGATCCCGTTCTTTACGCTGTAGCCGAAGCTGTTGTAGGTAGTCTCCAGACCGGAAGTGATCGAATAGGACATAAGCAGCGTGGACTGGAGCTTGTCCTTCTCCTCCGACTGTGCTTTCGGGTCGCCTGCGGCTCCCTCCGGGTTGGACCGCCAGATCTTCCCGGTATCTTTCTGCTCGACGGTAAACTGAGTCGTCTCCGGATCCATGGTAAACAGAAGTTTGTCGCTCTCCAGGGTAAGCGGTGTCTTGTCCCCTTCGTAAGCGTAGATCGGAATCGGTTCAGACTCCTCTTCCTGGCCTGTGTAATTCATGATCATATAGACTCCGGCGGCTACCAGAGCCAGCACCACCACCGGAAAGATCAGGCCTTTGACGGTCTTTCTGATCTTACGGGAGCGTTCCACCTGTCGTTCGGTTTTTTCTTTTTTTGTGCTTTTCATCTGTTTTCCTGCCTTCTCTGCCTGTCAAATCTTAGGAAACCGACGATCAGCCAAGCTGACCGCCGTTCACCTGGCTTTGCCAGGTTACATTCGGAACAGCAGCTCTCTCCCGAGAGAGATAAAATACGCGACGCCCTGCGAGACCATGCTGAAGAAGATCATCAACAGGAAGATCATAACCAGCATGGAAAACAATGTTGCCACGGTAAACAACAGATTTTTGCCCACACCGTACTCGTGGATCTGCCCCATGGCTGCAATGATCAGAACCACGGCGTACACCAGGGACAGCACGCTCAGCACGGAATAGAAATCCATCTCGTCCTTGGTAAAACCGTTGCTCAGGATCATAAGCGGAAACTGGATCAGCGGATAGGGGAGCAATGCATAGCAGGTGGCCATATATACCTGGCCTAACCGTCCTTTGCCGTCGAAGAGCGTGGTAAGGCCCCAGTTCCCGATCACCCACAGACCCAGGGGAAGCAGGACGCTGGCCAGATACAGGAAGAGGTTCAGGTCTTCCCAGTAAACCTGCATCACGATAAAGCTGGTGTATTTCAGCTTTAATATCCTGACAAGGAGCGCCAGGATCAGGATCGTATTGGCGGCTGCCATCGTCCCCCGCTTTTCATGTGTCAGATCCCAGAAGCCATCCAGCGGATGGGTCATACAATACAGCCCAAACTTCAGCGAGTCCAGGTATCTGCGGAGACGCGGATGGTTTGTGTTGGTTTTGGTCTGTGCGGCGATCATAGTCATCTCCCTCTCGCTGTGCGTCCTGCACAGCCAGGTAATTATCAGTTTTGGTTCTGTTTCTGCAGTTCGAAGAATTCGTCCGTATCGATCTCATGCTTCAGGCTTCTGATCTTTCCGATCAGCATGGGGATCAGGAAAACGGCCAGAAGGACAACGATGATCCATACGATATGATCCTCCACCCATTGCTTACGGTATTGCTTGTATGCCTTGGAATAGTTTTCGGCATCATATTTTACTTCAAAATACTCCATCGCTTCTTTGTACTGCTTCTGCCGGAGGAGCGCCCGGCCGATGCCGATATACGCAAGATCATAATTGCCGTTCTGCGCCTTGACCTTTTCCCAGGTCTCGCCGGATTCTTTATATTTTCCCTGATCAAAGAGATCCACGGCGGAATAGACCAGATTCCCGAATTCGGTGGGAACAAAAGTCGTGATGGCACAGTCCTGCGCATCCAGCACGTACAGCTCGTGGCCGATATGCTCGACGGCTTCCGGCCGGCGGAAATAACCGTCCATGTTGCCGTTGCCTCCGAAGGCAAAGACCATGCGTCCCTGGTCGTCATAACCAAACAGTCTGCCGCGGTTCTTATCCAGACAGACAAAGATATCGTCTTCCATGACGGTCACGTCCGTAAAATAGGACGGGCCCTCGTAACCGCCGCCGGAGCCGTTCACATACAGATCGCCGTACATGCCCCATTCGCCGTTGCGAACCAGGATGTCGTTGCCCATGAGGTTCAGCTTGCGGACGGCGTCAGCAGCGCCGCTTCGCAGGTCGGCTCCTGTAACCGCTCCTGTAACCGCATAGATAAAGCCCTCATAGTCCATATAGATGTTGTCATACTCTGTGGGGACAAAGGATTCCATCTGTGCTCTCTGTTCCTGGGTGGCGAGTCTTTTCCAGATATAGTCCATCCAGTCGTAGGTAACCTTTGTGGCGCCTACAAAGCCGGAGAAGGTTCCGTCCGCTTCGTATTTGATCAGGCCCTTGTTGATGCCCGTCGCGATGCAGTAGACTCTGTCCGCCGTGTCGATGACAATCTTTTTCGGCTGAAAGGCCACCGCAGGGTCGAGCGTGTTGTCCACGGGCTTGTCAAACTGCATCAGGTAGTTAAGGTCCTTATCCAGTTTCAGGATACGGGCGTTCCCCTGATCCGCGATAAACATGCAGCCCTCTTCGGAAATCGCAATGTCCGTCGGATTCGAAAAGGTATTCTTTTCCTTCACGCCTTCGAAGGAATCGATGATCCGGACGACCTCCAGATCCTCCGGTGAATTTCTTTTCAGTTCTATGATCCGGTTGTTGCCGCAGTCGCAGATATAGATAAGATCATTGTACACATAAAGACCGCCTGGGTTGTTCATCTTGACATCCAGTCCCAGCTCCGTAGAGGTGAACACTTTGCTCACCGTATAAAGATCCGGACTGTACTGAACGTCTCCCCAGTAGTCATAATTGTATGTATATGAGGTTTCTTCCGCCGATGCTGCCGCAGAAGCGGCCGGGATCATCCCCGCGAGAAGAATGCCTGCCACGATTTTCATCCGTTTTTTCATAGCGTTCCCCCTGAGGACTTAGTCCTTCAGACCCGAGCTTGCCATGGTTTCCAGTATCTGACTTTCTGCAAGGATAAAGATGATGATCGGCACGATCATGACCACCACCAGGACGGCTGCGCCCTGGCCGGTACGCGCGATCCCGCCGCTCTGGATCTGCTGAAGCGCAAATACGAGCGTCTTTTTTTCTTCGGAATAGATGTACATGGATGCCCTGTTGTTCCACAGACCCTGTACGGAAAAGATGATCAGCGTCATCCATGCCGGTTTGACATTGGGCATGACGATCCGCCGGAAGACCTGCCACTCGTTGGCGCCGTCGATCTTGGCCGCCTCGATCAGGGAGGTCGGAAGCCCTTCCATGAACTGCTTCATGAGGAACAGGCCCATCGGGGAAGCAAAAGCCGGTACGATGATCGCCCAGTAGGTATCGATCCACCCCAGCTTGTTCAGGATCAGGTAGTTGGGGATCTGGGTCACATAGCCGGTAAACATCATGGCTACAGTGACGATCTTGAAAAAGGTTTTCCCGCCGGGGAAATCATATTTGGCCAGCACGAAAGCGCCCATGGATGCGATCAGCAGATGGCCCAGCGTACCTACAAATGTGATAAACACCGTGTTGAACAGATACCTGGAAAAAGTCACCCAGGATTTCCCCATCGTCACAAACAGATCCGAGAAGTTGTCAAACGTCGGATGCTGCGGAAGGATCGTAGGCGGGAACCGGAACAGTTCGTCCAGAGGCTTCAGGGCGCTGCCGACGGCGTAGATGATGGGAAAGACCATCACAAGGGCCACCAGCACCAGAAAGATATAGAGCGCGATATCGCCCGCAACGGAACGGTTCGGCTTTCTTCTGGTGATAAGCTTTTTCTTATAAACCTGTTCTTTTGCGTTCTTACTCTTTTTACTCAAGTTCCTACTCTCCTTAACAGGCTCTGGATCGCTTTATTGCAAAGTATCATGATCAGGAACAGGATGGTCGCGATCGCGCAGGCATATCCCATCTCAAACCGCGAAAAGCCATAGTCAAACAGGTGTGTCACGATGGTGCGTGCCGCGTAGTCCGTACTGGGATAGCCGCAGAGCGCCATGGTCACATCGCAGACGCTGAAGGCCTGGGTGATGGACATGACCGCGCCGAACAGCAGCATGGGCTTCATGTTCGGCAGGGTGATGAACCACAGCTCCTGCCAGCGGTTTTTGACGCCGTCCATGTAGCCGGCTTCGAACTGGGATTTGTCAACGCCCTGCAGGCCTGCGACAAATGACAGGAAGCCCGTGCCAAGGCTCATCCACAGAATGACCAGCATACAGATGGGAAGCATATAATTGGGATCGATCAGCCACAGCTTGGGCGTGTCGATAATGCCCAGATCCATCAGGAGCGCGTTTACATGACCGTAAGCGTCTCCACGGAAGAGGACGGAGAAGATCACATAGCAGTTGCCTGCGATGGAAGGCGCGTAGAACACGATGACCGCGATGCTCCGGACCCATCTGGGAAGTTCGTTGATCAGCCATGCGAACAGGAAGCTCAGCATATAGCCCAGAGGGCCGGTGATGATGGCGATCAGGAACGTGTTCTTGATACTGGTGAGGAAGATGTCGTCCTCCAGGATCAGGCTGATATAGTTCTGAAGGCCCACAAAGCGGGGCGGCTCCAGGATATTGTAATAAGTAAAGCTGTAATAGATCGAAGCGACGACCGGAAACACAAAGAACATGGCAAACAGGATGGCGTAAGGCGCCAGGAAGAGGTAGCACATCTTCCTCTGTTTTGCTTTTTTGAGAGCCACTTTGGCGTTGTGTTTCCGCAGTGCAAAATACTTTCTGATATATTCGCTCATGTTTTTTCCCCTGCGATCTGGATCGTATCTGTTACTCGTCCACGGGCATTCCGAACTCTTTACGCTTTTTCGTGATCTCTTCATCGATGGTGATGGAATAATCGATGATGGTCTCGCGGGAATCCTCTTTCTTTGTGATGACGCGCCGGATGGCGTTGGAGATATGCCGGCCGGTAAAGTAGCCGCCGGGAACCTCCCGGATGCCCCGGGTCCAGTCCCACTGCTCGTTCAGCACCTCGATGTCGTCCAGGCTCCAGGAAAGCTTTGAAAAAGCATCCCTGTTGGCGGTCGCGTAACGGGCGGAGGAACCGAGCAGGGCTTCGATCTCACGGCCGAAGCGGACCTGCGTCTCCGGTTTTGCCCACCATTTCATGAACTGCCATGCATTTTGCTTAAGTTCTTCATCTTCTGTAGAGATCATCATGGTGGCCTGGCCGGTGATCATGTCAGAACGGTCGATGTAGGTCTTTCCGTCCTCTCCTGTTCTTTCGGTGCCCGGGATCACGGTGAAGTCCCAGAGACCTCTGATCTCCGGTGCGGAGACCATCAGCGTGTTGTAGATGGAATAGGCAGCGATACCGATCGGCATCTCGCCTGAACGAAAACGGCTGACAAAATCGTAGACGGTCGGTATACCGTAATCGTTAAAATAACGGACATAGTCGTCAAAAGCTTTTACGCCTGCCTCATCGTCCACACGGGTCTTGGTGCCGGCTTCGTTGTAGAGATCTCCCCCGTACTGGAACAGCAGCGCAAAATACATGGAAAGATCCGGCACATTGGACATGATGGATGTCGAGGGCGTAGCCGATGAGCTGGACCCAGCCGCTGTCGGGATGGCGACGGACAGGTTGTTCCCCTGAATGGTCGGGAACATCTCGATCAGTTCCTGCCACGTCTGCGGGATCCCAAGGCCGAGCTCCTCCAGGACGTCCTTCCGGTAGAACATGACGTTGAAGGTCTGCGTTTCCGGAATACCATAGATATGGTCATCCAGGCGGTACTGCTCGTAGGAGCTCTCTGAATAGTGGGAAAGGACTTCCTCCCAGCCTTCAAACTGGGTCAGATCTTCCGCCGCGTTGCGGAGCGCATAGTTGACCGGCTGGTCCGCGCCGACGGAAAGGACCACGTTGGGACCGCGGCCGGCGAGCACCGCGTTCAGGAGGGCGGTGGGATCCACAACTTCCACGTTGACTTTCACGTTGGTGTTGGGAGTAAAGTCGTCATCCACCATGGTCTTGAGGATGGTGCCCTGGTCACGTCCGGAAAGGATCCATACTTTTACGATGGAATCGTCATCGTCATCATAGACATCGCCGACGGAGTTGTAATCCACCACAAAGGATGCGCCGAAAGATTTCACTTCGTGAGCAATGCTCGAAAGCACGCTGGCTTTCTGCTGTTCGGGCGTCTGGTTTGTGCCGCAGACCACCAGGTAGTCGATATCCAGCTTGGACTCGCTCATGTTGAGCGATGCGGTACCCAGAGCCGTCACATTATCCTTGAAGGTGGTAAACTCGGTGGTGATCTTGTTAGGTGCTTTACAGAAGCGCTCCAGCTGCTGGGCAACCGTCTGGGCCGTTGCAATGCCGTCCGCCTTCTGACCGCTGTAGGCGACCATGTCGTCCACGATCTTGTAGAGACGTTTGGACTCCAGATCCATGGCTTCCATGATCTCCGGGTAGGTGGTATCAATGTGATAGTCACGGTAAATATCCGGATTGGCGCCGGTGTAGACCAGGATCTTACGGTAGATCTGGTTGAGGCGGTAGGTGGAATCCTCCAGCTCCTCCAGAATGGCGCCGACGCCTCCCAGCGTCGCTTCCAGCCGGATGGTGTGGCTTCCCTCTGTCAGATAGAACAGATAAGCGTTTCCATCCTCGTCGGAGAGCGTTTTGCACTGCCAGTCATTTGCAAAGTCAAACGACACTTCCTTGCACTCCGCAAACGGGATCTCTCCGTCGATATAGACGGTCCGGCTGGAGACGCTCCCGCGGGAATAGTTCTGACGGCCTTTGACCATGATCTGGTAGAAGCCGTCCGATGGCACTTCAAACTGCCACTCGATCCACTGTCCGCTGGAGCGCCAGGCATCTCCGCCCACATAATTGAGGATCGTGTGGGTCACTGAGTTTGGCTCGGTCGTGGGAGAAGAGCGATCATATTTTGCGTAGAGGGAAGATTCCGACCGGAAGGTGGATTCTTCTCCCTGGATCTTCTGATAGTAGGATGCGGCGCTGTCATCGCCGATCAGAACGTCGACGTCTTTACTGTACTGTTCGTACGAAGGAGTTTCCTGCGTGCCCTGCAGAATGAGAGATCTCAGCACCATGGGCTCGTTTACGGCTTCCAGAGAAATGGTATTGTCTCCTTTTTCAAGGTAGAAAGTGTACGGCTCAACGATGTAGCCCATATCGTCGCGGAAGAAAGCCTTTTGCCAGTCAAATTCTTCGATCTGCGCGGGGCGGATCTCGTTGCCCTGGTTGTCAGTCCGCTTTTCACCGGCGTCTTTCCAGATGCGTGAGAAAGAGATGTTGCGGGCATCCTCAAATGGGATCTCGTCGTTTATATAGACAGCACGTTCTGCTGCGACGCCCCGGGATTCCGGAAGCAGATATTCGGTATAAAGATTATAGAAACCGGTCTCCGGAATCTCCACATTCCAGGTGACCATGGAACCGGTGTCGGTGAACAGGGCTTTCTTTTCACCTTCATAATCTTCATAGATCTCGGCGTTGCCTTCCCCGGTCTTGAAATCGAAAAGATTGATCTCGATCCTCTGGTCCGGAGAAACCGCCTGCGCATGCTCGTTCAGATAGCCTGTGTAGGTTCCGGTGCGCTCCATACCCGCTACGTCCTTAGTCAGGTCCGTATCGGCATACTTATCCGCAAAGCTCTCTACAGGACGCCGGTTCAGCACGATGACTGCGGCAACGATCACTGCGATAACGCACAGAGCTATGATGATCTTATTCCGGTTCTTTTTCATTCCCGATTCCCTCAACAGTATCCTTCGACAAAGAGATCCCCGGGGGGGGATTTTTCCTTGTACTTATGTCAATCAGCTGCTAAAATTTCCGATAATATTATATTCCCGTTCCAGTTTTAAGTAAAGGATATAGTGCATTTTCGTGAAAACGATCGAAAACGTGACCGTTTTTCTGTAAAATATGACTGTTGTCTCAAACGTCTCTTTCTGTTTTCGTGGTCATTTTTCGCTCCCACTCCGAAAACGCTTTTGCTGACGCTGCGGACGCCGCATGCTTCTGTCTTCGTGACATTCAGGTAATTTAATGCAATTCCACGTATCTCCCCGCTCTTCTCTGTCCCTTAAGCAGCCATCTCTTCATGACGCTCAGGTAATTCATTCCAATTCCAAGTATCTCCCCGCTCTTCTCTGCTCCTTAAGCAGCTATGTCTTCATGACATTCAGGTAATTCAATGCAATTCCAAGTATCTCCCCGCTCGTTTCCCTCATTTTCTCTTGCTAAAAGGGCGAAATAAAAGAGAAAAGCAGGTATTATTTGTATATCTACAAATATCCCCGCTTGTCGCCCTCATTTATGGAACAAATTGGGCTTCTTTCTGTTGTCAGGAGCGGACAAAAAGCCACAATATTAGATAATCACCTTCATCATCATGGCCGATTACGCCGAAAGACGGGTTGATGTAT
>CAMOQF010000016.1 GCA_946622645.1 uncultured Blautia sp. | reverse complement strand
GGAGATCACCTGTTCATAGTTTTGTCGAAGATGGGGAAAGGTGCAGTTTTCGCAGCTTTTTACGCCTTTTTCGGTATATCTGTAATTTCCGCCGCATTTCTTCCCGAGTGCGTACAGAGGACAGTAGCAGAAGAGGCAGTTGAAATCGTTCTCCGGTACGCCTTGATGGCATGGGAAATACTCACAGGCAGTGTTTTGAAAAAAGCTGCTGTTGTACTTTTGTTTTTCCATATGCGCTCCTTAAAGAGGTTATACCAGAGTGCGGGCGGTCTGGTTGAGGCGGTCGAGGAAAGCGAGGTGTTCCTGGTCGATGTAGCCGACGGAATAGATCGTTTCGATCTGGTCATGGTTGAAGAGGTAGAGGTGGTTGGCGTCCTGGTAGGCTTCGGGGTAGAGGCAGGCGCAGTAGTCGTAGACTTTGGAGGTGTCTTCGGGTCTGGCCTGAAGATAGCCGATGATCATGATCTTTTTGGTGCTTTCTTTCAGCAGGACGACGCTGCCTGCAGGCAGCCATTTTTCTGTTTTCATGTTATTCTCCTTTTTTTGAATGATGAACGGTACGGTGGGTTGGTGGTTACGGCAGCAGGGATCCGGCAAAGTCTATGATGGTTTCGGCGCAGTCGCAGATCGTTTTGACGGCGCCGCTTACGTCGACTTCAAAGCCTGCGTCAAAGCCGAGGCCGAGGGCGGCTCCGACTTCTGCTTTTATTCTGCCGTCTCCGATGGCGAAATCTGCATGCGCGCCTACGCCGACTTTTGCTCCGGCTTTTACTTTTGCGTCTACGCCCAGCAGGCTTGCTTTTGCGGAGACGGAAGCTTCGGCGGCTGTCGCTTCTGCCGAGGCGCTGCCGGAGAGATGGGGGTTCAGATTGCCTTCTTTGTCACGGAGGCCTGCATCGGCAATGACGGCCGCTTCTGCTTTGCCGACGGATGCTGAAGCTTCGCCGGCAAGCCCTGCTTTGCTGCTGCCGATCGATGCGCTGGCTTCGCCGGAGAGGAGGCAGACGCTTGCGCCGGCGGAGGCCTGTACGCACGGGTCTGCGACCAGTTTTCCTTCTTTTTCTCTGGCGTAGAGTCCGGCGGAGGCGGAGCCATGCACTTCGGCTGTCAAGGCTTCGGCGGAGAGGGATCCGTATTTGTACTCCTCTCCTTTCTCCCAGAGTGAAACGGAGGCTCCGCCGGACGTGCCGACCAGACCGACGGTCAGGTCATCTTTGGATGCGGATGATTTTTTTGATTTCTTTTTGGAAGAGCCGCCGGTCTTTTTGCTTTCTTTGGCCATTTCGGTCAAGGTGAGCTCTTTTTGAAAGCCGAACCCAAGTTCTTCGTAGGTTTTTTCGGATACTTTTTCAAACAGAGTGGAAGTTTTCTGAAAACCGGTCGTCGCGGTATAGACCTTGCTTTTGGCGGTGAGCTTTGACTGGGCGCCGAGGGGCGTTACGGGAACTTCGACGACTGTTCCCGGATCGGTGTTAGATCGGTGTGCGGCGGTGTGCAGGTCAAGGACCTTTTGTTCGCAAGATTCGTACAGCCGGACCGCTTCGCCCAGGATGGTACCCAGACGCGTGATCCGGCTGTTGTGGTTTTGTATCGTAGTGGACAGAGCGTACAGGGAGGAACGGACTGTGTTCATGGCCCCGCCTGTCATCCGGGTCTGTTTACTCAGGTTTTCCGCCTCGTACGCCAGCTGATCTACCCTTCTGGAAAGGGCATTCACATTTTCCTGGACAGAACGGATCCGGTCCGGACAGATCGTAAAATCAGACATACCCTGCTCCTTTTAACGGTCTCCGGCTGTATCGTTCTGTCTTCTGTTATTGTTTATGTCCTTTTATCGTAGGACAGGCCATGGAAAAAAGCAAGAAAAATCGTTCGACAAATTCTGCGCCTCTGCTCAGTCAGTCAGTTTTGAAAAGAGCTCCGGGAACACATCGAAGGTTGCAAAGTAGTCCCGGGGAGTCTCGGCGCGGCGGATCTTTGTAAAGGTTCCGTCCTCATGAAGGAGAACCTCGGCGGATCGAAGCTTTCCGTTGTAATTGTATCCCATGGAAAAGCCATGGGCGCCTGTATCATGGATCACCAGCAGATCTCCTTTGTCGATACGGGGGAGGAACCTGTCGATGGCAAATTTATCATTGTTCTCACACAGAGAACCTGTTATATCGTACATATGGTCGCACGGCGCATGTTCCTTCCCCATGACCGTGATATGGTGATAAGCGCCGTACATGGCGGGGCGCATCAGGTTGACAGCGCAGGCGTCCACGCCGATATACTCCTTGTGCGTATGCTTTTCATGGATGGCTTTGGTGACCAGGCAGCCGTAAGGGCCCATCATAAACCGGCCAAGTTCGGTGAAGATCGCCACATCGCCCATCCCTTCGGGCACCAGAACTTCCTCATATACCCGGCGGACGCCTTCTCCGATCGCGTAAATATCGTTAGGATCATCGTCCGGGCTGTAGGGGATGCCGATCCCGCCGGAAAGGTTGATAAAGCTGACTGCAATGCCGGTCTCTTCTTTGATCTCTGCTGCCAGTTCAAACAGCAATTTGGCAAGCATGGGATAATAATCGTTTGTCACGGTATTGCTGGCCAGGAAAGCATGGATACCGAACCGTCTGGCTCCTTTTTCATGAAGAATTCTGAAAGCCTGAATGATCTGCGGTTTTGTCATGCCGTACTTGGCGTCCCCGGGGTTATCCATGATGTCATTGCTGATGACAAAGAGGCCGCCCGGATTGTAACGGCAGCAGATCGTCTCCGGAATACTTCCGATTGCTTTTTCTACGTATTCGATATGCGTGATGTCGTCCAGATTGATGATCCCGCCGATCTCATTGGCAAAGCGGAATTCCTCAGGCGGCGTGTCGTTGGAGGAAAACATCACATCTCCGGGTTCACAGCCCACCGTTTTCGCAAGCATAAGCTCGGTCAAGGAAGAACAGTCATATCCGCATCCATACGCCCGCAGGATCGAAAGCAGGAAAGGATTCGGAGTCGCCTTGACAGCAAAGTATTCTTTAAAACCCGGATTCCAGGAAAAAGCATCCTTCAGTGCCTGCGCGTTTTTCCGGATGCCTGCTTCATCATAAAGATGAAACGGCGTCGGGATCTCTTCGATAATCTTCTGCAAGGTTTCCAGCGTGACAAATGGTCTTTTCTTCATGGTCTCTCCCTTCTTAAGCTGTCGGTCTATTGTACATGAGAGTGTGTAAAGAGATGATCCTGACAGTATTCGTAATTGCCTTTACATCTGGAACAGAAGCGGAATTCCAGATCCGGACTGTCCTTCTCTGTCCTGCCGCAGATCGCGCATTTATGTTTGGTGATGGTACCGTTCCCGCCGGGACGCATCTGTCCCTCAGGCCGCATCGCTTTGTGAAATTCTCTTCTGCGCTGCATTTCCTTTGGGCGGTACCTGGACAGATCCTTGCCGGTCAGGTAAAAGATACCGAAATTCAGGAGCGATGCCAGGATCGGGATGGAAAAATACCATCCGATGCTTCCATAGCGGACATACTGAAGAACCTGATAACCCATGATCACCAGATAGACGATCGCCATCCATTTCATCTTGATGGGAATCACAAACCACAGCAGAAGCTGCATATCCGGAAACAGTACGGCAAAAGCCAGGAACACCGAAAGGCTGATATAGTATGTGGTAAAGATATAGCTTGCATAGATGTCCACCGCGCCGCTGCTCAGAAAATGCGCGATAAAAGCGCCGATGATCGTAAGCAGCACACCGTTCAGCATATAGCAGGTGTACCGGAAGTCCCCGATGGTCTTTTCCAACGATTTTCCGATGGGATAATAGAAAAACACGATGGAAAGGATAAAGAAAAACAGATTTGAACTGCCCGGAGGCGACAGGACCCAGGTCACCAGGCGCCAGATCTGGCCCCGCAGGATCCTGTTGACGTTCAGGCTCAGCAGATCGATGATATCCGGCCGCAGCATCTGGATAAAATATCCGATGACATAGCAGCTGATGACGATCATCGTCAGGTTGGGAATTCCGTACTTCCCGAATTTTCTTTCCAGTTTACGCATAAAATCCATGGTCTGACCTCTTTCAGATAGTAATCAGGTATCAATGCAGAAACGCAATCATATTGCTTGCTATTATAGGATTTTGAAAGAGTCTTGTCAATTTTTTTGCTTGCAAAAACTGTTTCCGTATGCTATTCTTTCATACAGATGCCGGCATGTCGGAATTGGCAGACGAGGCAGACTCAAAATCTGTTGTGGGCAACTACGTGTGGGTTCAAGTCCCACTGCCGGCAGCCCTTAACCCGGGATTGATCATGATCCCGGGTTATTTTTTACTCAATAAAGCGCACTGTTAAGGAGATCCGTATGCTTTCACACTCCACCTTCGGCAATCTGTTCCGGGTGACCACCTGGGGGGAATCTCATGGGGAAGCGCTGGGCGCCGTCGTGGACGGCTGTCCGGCCGGTCTTTCGTTGTCTGAAGAATTGATCCAGCAGTACCTGGACCGCAGAAAACCGGGCCAGAACCGGTATACCACCGCAAGGAGCGAATCCGACCAGGTACAGATTCTCTCCGGTGTCTTCGAGGGAAGGACCACCGGAACGCCCGTCTCTCTGATCGTAAAAAACACGGATCAGCGTTCCCGCGACTACAGCCAGATCGCAGAGGTTTACCGTCCCGGCCACGCAGATTTCACCTTTGACCGGAAATACGGTTTCCGGGATTACCGCGGGGGCGGCCGTTCCTCCGGAAGAGAGACCATCGGCAGGGTGGCGGCCGGCGCGGTCGCTTCTCTGATCCTGCAGGAGCTTGGAATCCGGCTCACAGCCTACACAAGGTCCATCGGCCCTGTCGGGATCGACAGCTTCGACCGGGAAGAGATCTTCCGGAATCCTCTCTATATGCCGGACCGGGCAGCCTCTGAAAAAGCGCAGGAATACCTGCAGGAATGTATCTCGCAGCAGGACAGCGCAGGCGGCGTGATCGAGTGCCTTGTGACCGGTCTTCCATCCGGAATAGGCGACCCTGTCTTTGGCAAGCTGGACGCAGCCCTGTCGGCCGCCGTCATGTCCATCGGGGGCGTGAAGGCAGTTGAGATCGGCGACGGGACCGCGGTCTCTCAGACGACTGGCTCACAGAACAATGATCCTTTTGTTGCCGCAGAACAAGGCATCATAAAAGGCTCCAACCATGCCGGCGGTATCCTGGGCGGGATGAGCGACGGCAGCACGGTCATTGTCCGTGCCCATGTAAAACCCACCCCATCCATCGGGCGTATACAGAAGACCGTCAGCTCCTCCGGACAGGAAACGGACCTTTCGATCCGTGGGCGCCACGACCCGGTGATCGTCCCGAGAGCGGTGGTGGTCGTGGAAGCGATGGCCGCCATCACGATCACGGATCTCCTGTTTTCAAATATGAGCGCACGCATGGACCGGATCAAATCCTTTTATAAATAAGCAAACGAAAAAACCGCACGCGGATCATATACGGGATCCTGCCTGCGGTTTTTCTTTTATCGCTGGTTTATTCCTGGCCTTCCGACCCGGTTTCTTCGATGACCTTGTCTTCGATGGCTTCTTCTGCCGGCGTTGCCGGCTGATCCGGCACGGCCCAGATATGGATGCTGTTCGGTTTGTCGACTTTGTGCGGCTTGCCGTGCATCATGATGATGTTCTTTTCATAATCCACCGTAAATACGTTGACCGTGTTGCTGCCGTGGTTTGCGACCGCAATGTGTTTGTTGTCCGGGAAGATCACGAGATCCTTGGGATAGTCTCCGCTGATCGGCAGGCAGAACTTCTTGGTCAGAAGGCCGGTCTCCTGGTCGATCTCGAACATGGTCACAGTATCTTCGCCGGCCGTCGTGCAGAACAGATGTCTGCTGTCCGGTGCCAGCGCAAGGCCGGAAGCCGCGTTGTGGATGGCGTCCTTGTCATTGTCCTTGCTGAGGGTGCTGATGGACTGCAGCAGTTCAAACTCCGGCTGTTTGCCGCTCCCGTCGTAGGAGTAGACCTTGATCTCGTTGCTGAGCTCGAACAAGATATAGGCGAATCTGCCGTCCTGGCTGAAGCGGATGATGCGCGGCCCGCTCTCTCTGGGGCAGCGGACGATATCCACCAGCTCCAGCTTGGCAGTCCTCTTATTGATCCGGTAGACCTTTACCTGGTCGATGCCGTTGTCCACCGCGCAGAGGTATTTATTGTCCGGGGTAGGACGCACACAGTTGACATGAGGCCTGAAATTGCGCTCCGCCACGCTGCCGAGGCCGCTGTGGAAAACGCCGTCCATCAGGCTGCCGAGGCGGCCGTCCCTGTGGGTGTGCACCACCGTCACCTTGCCGTCATGATAGCCGGCCACATAGAGGTACTTGCCGTCCACGTCCGTCGCAAGGAAGCAGCCCCGCATCCCGTCGATATCGACGCTGTTGATGTGGGTCAGATCCCCGTTTTCATCTCTGCGGAAGACCGCTACACCCTCGTCCTCGATGGCGTACAGATATTTTCCGTTTTTGGAAACAGTCGTGTGGGATGTGTTGCTGCACTGAACCTCAGCGCGTTCCGTCAGCGTGCCTTTTTCGACATCGACGTCGTATACCGTTATCCCTTTGCTGGATCCATGGGTATAGGATCCCACATAAGCAACATATTTTTTATCCATGCCCGTGCCTCCTGCGGTATATTCTTATATCATTATAACATATCCCTTGCAGTAAAACAACCATTGACGGCTTTACAGAGCCGATTTCAGCGCGGCTTCGATGGCGCTCCTTATCTTTTTGGCTTTTTCCTGATCCAGGCCGTTCACGGTGATGCCCACCACAACGTCATCCTGCACATACACGCCGGGGAAGTAAAAGTCGCACTTCTCCTTATCGCTGAAAATGTTGACATAGATCCCCATCTCCTTGCAGGCCCTGTAGATATCATCGTTCAGTTTATGATCCATGGTAGCCGCGATCACCAGATAGGCATCGGCCAGGTCCGAGCGTTTGACAGAACGTTTCTGAAAACGGATCTGTCCAAGCTTGGCCAGCTCGTGGATCTCCGGGCAGGGTTTCTGGCTGATCACGGTGATGTTCCGTGTAAAATCAAGCAGCGTTTTTACTCTGCGCGCAGCCAGGCTTCCCCCTCCCACCACGATGACATTCTTATCAGTCAGGTCGGTAAACATGGGAAAATAATACTTGTTCTTCATGACAGTTCCCTCATTTATGCCAGAAGCGCCTCCAGGTTTTCCTTGATGGCGAGAATGAAATCTCTGCTGTTCAGGACCACCGGATCCTGGATCGTGGTGATCAGAGCCAGATCCTTGGTCATCTTTCCGGATTCGATCACGGACAGCGTAGCCTTTTCAAGCTTGTCCGCAAAGACGGAAAGCTCCTGGATCCCATCCAGCTCTCCTCTTTTCCGCAGCGCGCCGGTCCATGCAAAGATCGTCGCTACGGAGTTGGTGGAAGTCTCCTCTCCTGCCAGATGCTTGTAGTAATGACGCTGTACGGTGCCGTGCGCCGCCTCGTATTCATAGATTCCGTCCGGCGATACCAGGACCGAGGTCATCATGGCCAGTGAACCGAAAGCGGAAGAGACCATGTCGCTCATGACATCACCGTCATAATTCTTGCAGGCCCAGATAAATCCGCCCTCCGCCTTCATCACTCTTGCCACGATATCGTCGATCAGGCTGTAGAAATAAGTAAGGCCGGCTTTCTCGAATTTCTCTTTGAATTCGTTCTCAAAGATCTCCTCGAAGATCGCCTTGAAACGTCCGTCATAGGTCTTGGAGATGGTATCCTTCGCGCCGAACCAGACGCTCTGCGAGGTATCCAGCGCATAGTTGAAGCAGCTTCTTGCAAAGCTTTTTACGGACGCGTCCATGTTGTGCATTCCGAGGACCATCCCTTTGTCCTTGAAATCATGGATCAGTTCCTTTTTGACGGAACCATCCTCTCCTTCAAACACAAGGTAGGCTTTCCCGGGGCCGTCCGTAAGGATCTCCGTGTTCTTGTAGATGTCCCCATAGGCGTGACGGGCCAGGGTGATAGGCTTTTTCCAGTTCCGCACGCAGGGTTCGATCCCTTTTACGATGATGGGAGCGCGGAAGACCGTGCCGTCCAGGATGGCGCGGATGGTACCGTTGGGGCTTTTGTACATGTCCTTCAGGTCGTACTCTTCCATTCTGGCCGCGTTGGGCGTGATCGTGGCGCATTTGACCGCAACGCCGTATTTCTTTGTGGCTTCGGCTGCGTCGATGGTCACCTGGTCGGAAGTCTCGTTCCGGTACTGAAGTCCAAGATCATAATACTCTGTCTTCAGATCGATGTAGGGAAGAAGCAGTTCTTCCTTGATCATCTGCCAGAGGATCCTGGTCATCTCATCTCCGTCCATCTCCACCAGAGGCGTCGACATTCTGATCTTTTCCATGGTAGTGTTCCTCCTATTCTCCCAGTCTGATCTGCAGTCTGCCGCAGATCTCGCTGACCACCTGTTCCAGCTCCGGCGCGGACATGACCGTCACACGTCCCTCGTCATATTGTTCATCCACCCATGCTTTTACGAGGGTGACCAGTTCGCTGGTTTTTTCCACATGATGCTCTTTTTTCAGATGATAATGGCTGTTGATCCAGTGCGCGATCCCAGCTGCTCCGGAAGTGTTGGAGACAGCCACCTCTACCGGACGGTTCAGGAATTTGTCTGTATCAAAGATGTTGTAGATCTCTTCGTTTTTCAGAAGACCGTCGGCGTGGATCCCGGCTCTCGTGACATTGAAGTTCCGGCCTACAAAAGGCGTTCTTTCCGGGATGTGGTAGCCGATCTCTTTTTCGTAATATTCGGCCAGCTCCGTGATGACAGATGTATCCATGCCGCCGAGATTGCCTCTCAGCTGGGCATATTCAAACACCATCGCCTCCAGAGGCGTGTTTCCGGTCCGCTCTCCGATGCCGAAGAGGGAAGTATTGACGCCGCAGGCGCCGTACAGCCAGGCCGTGGTGGAATTGCTTACCGCCTTGTAGAAATCATTGTGTCCATGCCATTCGATCAGTTCGGATGGAACGCCGGCGTGTGTCATGATGCCGTAGATGATGCCGGGCACCGAACGCGGGATCACGGCGCCGGGATAATTGACCCCGTATCCCATGGTGTCGCAGCAGCGGACCTTGACGGGGATCCCGTACTGCTGTCTGAGCTTCATGAGTTCCAGGCAGAAGGGAATCACATAGCCGTAGATATCCGCCCGCGTGATGTCTTCCAGATGGCACCGCACGGCGACGCCGATCTCCAGACACTCTTTTACAATGCTGAGATAGTGCTCCATGGCCTCCCGGCGGTTCATCTTCATCTTATAGAAAATATGATAGTCCGAGCAGCTCACCAGAATACCGGTCTCCTGCATGCCCATCTCTTTTACCAGCATAAAGTCCTGCTTGTTGGCTCTGATCCAGCTGGTCACCTCAGGGAACTGATAGCCCCTCTCCATACATTTGATGACGGCGTCCCGGTCCTTTTTGCTGTACAGGAAGAATTCCGAAGCGCGGATACGTCCCTCCGGCCCGCCGAGCCTGTGCAGATAGTCGTAGATCGTCACGATCTGGTCCGTCGTGTAAGGCGCGCGTGACTGCTGTCCGTCCCGGAAAGTGGTATCCGTGATCCAGATATCCTCCGGCATATGGTGCGGCACGATCCTGTCGTTGAACGCGATCTTGGGGACTTCCGAGTACGGAAACAGATTTCGGAACACATTGGGAGTCGCCACATCCACCAGGGGATACATGTGCTCTTCAAGCTGCAGCAGGTTGGTATTCCGGTTCATTTTTACGATTCTGTCTTCCATTTTGGTTTATCCCTCTTCTGCTTTCAGATTATTGAGCCGGAGGCACGCATCCACCGTATGTTCCATCAGGACCATCGTGGTCACGCCCCCGACGCCGCCCGGCACAGGCGTATAGCGCGAAGCTTTCTTTTCCGCCGCTTCCATAGAGACGTCTCCGCAGAGTCTGCCTTCCTGGTTCACATTGATGCCGACATCGATCACGATCACGCCGTCTTTCAGATGTTCTTCCCGGATGGTATCAGCGTGTCCGGCGGATACGACCAGGATCTCTGCCTCCCGCGTAACCTCGGGAAGATCCCTCGTGCGGGTGTGGCACACTGTCACGGTCGCGTTCTTTTTCAGCAGCATGCAGGCAGCCGGTTTCCCGACCACGTTGCTGCGTCCGACCACCACGGCTTTTTTACCGGTGCAGTCGATCCCGTAATGATCCAGGATCTCCATGCAGGCCTGGGGCGTGCATGGCGGAAAGCCTTCGTTTTTCCCGGTAAACACTCCCGCGAGCGAGAGATCTGTCATTGCATCCACGTCTTTCCCGGGGAGAAGGGCGTTTTCAACGAGATGCGCGTCCATCGTGCGAGGAAGCGGCCTGAACAGAAGAACGCCGTGTACGTCCGGCTCCTGGTTCAGTTCGCGGATCAGTGTCAGCAGCTCCTCCTGGGAAACGTCGGACGGGAGAACGATCTTCTTCCAGCCGATCCCCAGGCTTTCGCAGCGCTTTCCTGCATTTTTTTCATACGAAACATCACCCGGATCTTCGCCGATCCGGATGGTGCACAGTGTCGGGACGATCCCTTTTCCGGATAAAAAGGCCATCTTTTCACGGATGCGCTCTTCTATCCTTTTGTTCACTTCTTTTCCGAGCAGTTTTTCTGCCATATTTCCTCCTTCAGATGCCTCAGACAAGTTTTGCGAGGACGTGTTCAAACACCTTGTCCGCGCGGGGGATATATTCCTTCAGCATCCGGTTTGCTCTTTGCTCGAGCTCCTCCGCCTTTTGTCTGTCTTTCATTGACTTTGTGTTGATGAACACATTCAGGGAGGCGCCGTTCAGGGCCGCGCGAAGACAGGACGCGGATACTCCGGCGTCGCTGACGGCCATGACGGAACCTTTCTCAGCGAAAACGGCGGCAAGATCGATCGCCTCACAGCATTTTTCCATGATCAGAAGAGGCACGTTCGTCGCATCCAGCAGAGCCTGTTCCATCACGGATGCTTTATATTCTCTTTCCTCTTCCGTCTCTTTAGGAAGCCGGTAAGCCTGTGACAGAGGATAGAAGACCTCGGCGTCCCGGTCGATCAGCGTAAGGAGATCCTCCTGCAGTCTGACGCACTGATCCATCAGTCCGCGGATCTCGTCTTCCACGTCCGCATATTTCTTTTTTCCTACGGTAAGGCTCCCCACCATATTGGAAAGAGCCGTCCCGACAGCTGCCACGAGGGCGCTTGCGCCTCCTCCGCCCGGCACGGGTTCGGAGGAAGAAAGCACCTGTATAAAATCATTGCAGGAATAATCTCTGAATTTCATTTCCGCCTCTTTTCAGAACAGTCCGGAGATCCGTCCGTTTTCATCCACGTCGATCTGCTCTGCCGCAGGTACTTTGGGAAGCCCGGGCATTGTCATGATCTCTCCCGTCTGCGCCACGATAAAGCCCGCGCCTGCGGAGACCTTCAGATTGCGTACCGTCACGTCAAAATCTTTCGGAGCGCCAAGCCTGGTCTGATCATCGGTCAGCGAATACTGGGTCTTGGCTATGCAGACGGGCAGTTTTCCATAACCCAGTTTTTCCAGCTGCTCAGCCTGTTTGAGGGCGGGAGCCGTAAGATAAGCTTTTCTGCCGCCGTAGATCTTCTGCACGATGTGGTCCAGTTTTTCCTGTATGCTTTCTTCCACATCGTAAGAAAAGCGGAAGGATTTTTCCTGTTCAGTGAGACGCAGGACCTCTTCTGCCAGCTGCAGGCCGCCCTCGCTGCCCTTTGCCCATACTTCCGTAAGCGCGGCGTTCACGCCCAGCTCGCGGCACTTGTCCTCGACCAGCTTGAGCTCTGCCTTTGTATCCGTCGGAAAAGCATTAATTGCCACCACACAGGGAAGGCCATAGACGTCGCGGATATTGCTCACATGCTTCAGCAGGTTCGGCAGGCCTTTTTCAAGCGCTTCGAGATTCTCTTCGGAGAGAGCTCCTTTGGGAACGCCTCCGTGATGCTTGAGAGCTCGCACGGTGGCCACGATCACCACCGCGTCCGGGCAGATGCCGGCCATACGGCATTTGATGTCCAGGAACTTTTCCGCCCCCAGGTCCGCGCCGAAGCCTGCCTCGGTGACGGTATAATCCGCCATTTTCATGCACATCCTGGTGGCGATGACAGAGTTGCAGCCATGGGCGATGTTTGCGAAAGGACCGCCGTGTATGATGACCGGAACGTGCTCCAGCGTCTGGACCAGGTTGGGCTTCAGGGCATCCTTCAGAAGCGCCGCCATGGCTCCTTCCGCGTGCAGGTCTCCGGCTGTCACGGGTTTCTGCTCTGCGGCTGTCCCGTAGGTATAGCCGACGACGATACGGGAAAGTCTCTCCTTCAGATCTTTCAGATCGCCCGCCAGGCAGAGAACAGCCATGATCTCGGACGCCACAGTGATGTCGAAACCATCCTCCCTTGGAGTACCGTTGGCCTTTCCGCCCAGACCGTCGATCACGTTTCTCAGCTGTCGGTCATTCATATCCACACATCTTCTCCAGGTGATCTTTCTGGGATCGATGTTCAGAGCGTTCCCCTGATAGATATGATTGTCGATCATGGCCGCAAGGAGATTGTTCGCGGCTCCGACGGCATGAATATCACCGGTGAAATGCAGGTTGATGTCCTCCATGGGTACGACCTGCGCATAGCCTCCGCCTGCCGCGCCCCCTTTGATGCCGAAAACGGGTCCGAGGGACGGCTCCCGCAGGGGGACCATCACTTTTTTGCCAAGCTTCTGCAGGCTGTCGGCAAGACCGATGGTGATCGTGCTCTTTCCTTCGCCTGCCGGCGTTGGATTGATAGCCGTCACGAGGATCAGCCTGCCGTCTTTGTTCGGAACGTCTTTCAGCAGACGGTAATCGATCTTGGCTTTATATTTACCGTATTGTTCAATATACTCCTCACTAATTCCTGCTTTTTCTGCGATCTTTGTGATTGGAAGCATTTCGCATTCCTGCGCGATCTCAATATCACTTTTAAATCCCATCATTCACAGTCCTCCAAGGTAAAAATGATGCATCAATATCGCTTGCTATTGTATCTTTTTTGTACCTCTGTGTCAACTAAAGCCAACGGTTCTTCTGCAGTTAACAAAATTTCAATATAATTGTTGCGTTCTATTCACATTTAGATGTTATTATTATGTAGATAGTTTGTAATGTTTCGGAGGGATTCATTTTGAAACACAGTATTTATCTGAATAATGACGTCGAAATGCCGCTGTTAGGCCTCGGTGTCTATTCAATTACAGAACAGCCGGATGTGACCCGGTCCATCCGTTCTGCGGTACAGGCCGGTTATCGTCTGATCGACACAGCCTCCGCCTATAAAAACGAAGAACAGGTGGGAGAAGCCATCGCCGGATGCTCCGTAAACCGAAAGCAGCTTTTTCTGACGACAAAGCTGTGGAATACGGCTCAGCGGGTCGGCGACATCCAGGGCGCTTTTCAGCGTTCACTGGAAAGGCTCCAGACAGATTACGTGGACCTTTATCTGGTCCAGTGGCCGGTCCCAGGCTGTTTTCAAAGCACCTGGAAAGAAATGGAAAAGATCTATGAAAGCGGCCGGGCCCGTGCTATCGGTGTAAGCAACTTTGAGATCCGGCATCTGGAAGAATTGAAAAAGATTTCCGGCATTGTTCCTGCCGTCAATCAGATCGAATGCCACCCGTTCTGGCAGCGCACCGAACTGATCGAGTACTGTAAAGACAATCATATCCATGTACAGGCCTACTCGCCGCTTGCGCGCGGAGCCTATCTGGATGAGGACATGATGTGCGTTCTGGGGATCAAATACGCACATACGCCGGCGCAGGTAGGGCTGCACTGGTGCATACAGAGAGGTCTTTCCGTAATTCCCAGATCCACCCGGCCGGAGCACATCCGCAGCAACGCGGGCATCTTTGATTTTGAGATCGAAGAGGAAGATATGGAGCTCATGAAAACCCTCAACCGGGACTACCGCAGCGCGGATATCCCGGAGGATCTTCGGGACATCCCGTTTTAAGACCGCGCCTCCCGCAGGGCATTACTCCCAGGGAAGAAGCGGCGCTTCGACTTTTTTATCACGGATCATCAGATCCCTCACCGCGTCGGCGGCAGACTTGTTTTCAAAAAGGACTTTGTTGACCTCGCTCACCACGGGCATCTCGACATCGTACTTTCGTGACAGGGCTGCCGCCGCTTTTGCTGAGTAGACCCCTTCCACGACCATTTTGACTTCCTCCATAGCCTGCTCCATGGACAGGCCCTGGCCGATCAGATAGCCTGCCTTTCGGTTGCGGCTGTGGACGCTGGCGCATGTCACGATCAGGTCGCCGATGCCGGAAAGTCCGTAGAAGGTTTCCGCATGGGCTCCCATGGCTGTCCCGAGCCTGGCGATCTCCGCGATCCCGCGCGTGATGAGGGCTGCTTTTGTATTGTCACCGTACCCCAGACCGTCCGCGGTACCGGCGGCCAGAGCGATCACGTTCTTCAGCGATCCGCCAAGCTCCACGCCCAGCAGGTCCGGCGTTGTATAGACCCGGAAAACAGGACTCATGAACAGACCCTGCAGATATTCCGCGGTGCTCCTCTTCTGGCTGCTCACCACGCAGGTGGTGGGGATCCTGCGGCCGACTTCTTCTGCATGGCTGGGCCCGGACAGGGCCGCCGTTACTGCCTGCGGGATCTCCTGGGAGATAATATCCACCTGGGTACAGAGGGTGTTTTCCTCGATCCCCTTGGCCACGCTTACGATGATCCGGCCTTCCTTCACATATGGTCTCATCTTAGCGGCGGTGCCGCGTGTAAAAGGCGAGGGAACCGCCAGCACCAGCACATCCGCTTCTTTTATGCACGCTTCCAGGTCATCCGTGACCTGCGTCTGTGGATCCAGCAGAACGCCGGGAAGCTTTGTTTTATGTTCTCTTTCCTTCTGTAGCATCTCCACTTCATCCGGAAGGATGGACCAGATTGTCACCTCATGTCCGTTGTCGGACAGCAGTACGCTGAGGGCAGTGCCCCAGCTTCCGGCACCGATGATACCGATCTTAGCCATAATGCCTCCTTATTGTTCCTGCCCCTTTTTCGAGGAGGACAGGAAAATTTTTCTCTCATTCCCGGCCAGCAGCCGTTTGATATTCTCATGATGTCTCCAGAATGCCATCACGGTCAGGAACGTCATCACAAGATACATTTCCGTCCTGTGGGGCTGATCCATCCCGTAATGCCCCAGCTGACCGAAAATGATCATGCACACAAGAGCGACCACATAGCAGGAAAGGGAACAAAGGGATACATAATGAAAAGCCAGAAACAACGCTGCGAACACGGCCAGACCGATCAGAAAGATCCTGTAGTCGAAAGCCAGCATCATGCCTGCTGACGCCGCGATCCCTTTTCCGCCTTTAAAGCCCATATAGAAGGGGAAATTATGCCCGAGCACGCTTCCTGCCGCCGTATAGATCTTAAGCAGCGGAAGGATCTCGGGACATCTGTTTTTAAATACCGCCGTTGCGATCAGCACCGCGATGACACATTTCAGGATATCTCCAAGCAGCGTAAGCGCTCCCGCTTTTCTGCCCAGTGTCCGGAAAGCGTTGGTCGTGCCCGCATTGCCGCTGCCATGCTGCCGGATATCGGTGTGATACAGCTTTCCCAACAAGTAACTTGTCTGAAAAAGGCCGCAGGCGTATCCGATCAGGATACAGACAATTCTTTCCATAGTCACTCCTTTCCGCCTCGTTCGCGGATGATGAACTTAAGAGATGTCCCCTCAAAGCCGAAAGACTCTCTCAGCTTGTTTTCAATATAGCGAAGATACGAAAAATGCATCAGCTCTTTGTCGTTGACGAACAGGACAAAGGTCGGCGGGCGGACGCCCACCTGCGTCATATAAAAGATCTTCAGCCTTTTCCCTTTGTCGGAGGGCGGCTGCTGCAGCGTCATGGCTTCGGTCAGGATCTCGTTCAGGACGCCTGTCTGTATGCGCAGGGAACGGTTTTCGATGACCACGTCGATCACTTCGAACAGCTTCTGCAGCCTCTGCCCGGTCTTTGCGGAGATGAAAAGAAGCCTTGCATACGGCATATAGGAAAGGACCTGGCGGATCTTTTCGGTATGCCTGTAGATCGTCTTGTCGTCCTTTTCCACCGCGTCCCACTTGTTGACCGCGATGATCACGCCTTTTCCCTGATCATGGGCAATACCGGCGATCTTGGCGTCCTGCTCGGTGACGCCTTCCTGCGCATCGATCATGATCACGGCGATATCGCACCTTTCCACCGCCGTCACCGTGCGGATGACGGAATAGCGCTCGATCTCTTCCTTGATCTTTGATTTCCGACGGAGGCCGGCCGTATCGATAAAGATGTATTCTTTTCCGTTTCGTTTCACATGGGTGTCAACAGCGTCGCGCGTGGTTCCCGCGATATCCGATACGATCACGCGTTCCTCCCCCAGAAGCTTGTTGATCAGGGAGGATTTGCCGACATTGGGCTTTCCCACCACGGCGATCCGCGGGATATCTTCTTTCTCCTCATCCTCGCTCTTTTCGGGGAAATGACTGATGACCAGATCCAGCATGTCGCCGAGTCCCATGCGGTTGGCGGAGGAAACCGGAATCGGCTCCCCGATGCCCAGATTGTAAAACTCATAGACGTCCATCTGGAATTTCTGGACGCTGTCCACCTTGTTCACCACCAGGATGACAGGCTTCTGGCTCCTGCGGAGCATGTCCGCGACCTTGGCGTCCGAATCCACCAGGCCGTCGCGCACATCCGTCATAAAAAGGATCACGTCCGCTACGTCGATGGCGATCTGGGCCTGCTCCCGCATGCGGGAGAGGATCACGTCGCTGCTGTCCGGTTCGATCCCGCCGGTGTCGATCAGTGTAAAATGGCGGTCCAGCCAGGTCACATCCGCATAGATCCTGTCTCTGGTAACGCCCGGCGTGTCCTTGACGATGGAGATCATCTCTCCCGCCAGGGCGTTGAAAAGGGTGGATTTGCCGACGTTAGGTCTCCCCACTATAGCCACTACCGGTTTGCTCATATATCTGTCTCCTTCTATGTTCTTCAGTCCGTGGAAGGTCCGCCACGGCGCGCACAAAGGCACTGCCCTCCGGACCAGTCACTTCTATTGTTGTCTGCAGTTTTTCTTCCGCTTCCGCGACCGTGATGTCGTCGAGGAAAACGCTGTCCCCGTCCCGCAGCATGCAGGATGGGATCAGGACTCTCTCTCCGGGAGGAAGGCCCGTAAGCTGGGCGATCAGATCCTGGCCCGTGACGAGGCCTGCCACCGTGATGGTCTCCCCGAAAAAGTGATTGACGATCGCCCGTACGTGGACGGAGATACGCGGGAATTTTTCCTGCACCAGAGCCGCGTACGCTTCTATGAACGGTGCGGCAAGGCATCCCGTCGCGATGGTGACGGCGTGGTCCCGGTCGTCGCCCCGGATACCGGAGAGCGCTTCTTTTACTTCCGTCTCCATGAGACGCAGCATTCCCACGCCGTTTTCCAGCTGCAGGTAGCCGTCGTAGGACTCTTCCGGAGGAAGCTCTTCACCGGCCAGGATATACCACTCGTCGGAAGCATGTACAAAGTGGATCCCGAAGCGGTCCATCAGCTTTTTCTGCCAGGCATGGACCGTCTGCAGGAGCTTTTTCGCGTCCTCTCTGTCGAAGGGCTCCAGCGGATACAGCCCCTCCCGGAAACGGGTCAGCCCCACCGGAACGATGGACACGCTCTGCAGGACGGGCGCCATCTCAGAGAGCTTCTGAAGGCTGAATTCCAGCGCTTCGCCGTCGTTTACGCCTTTACAGAGCACGATCTGGCCGTTCATGGTGATGCCTGCTTCATACAGTCTTTGTGCCTTCTTCAATGCATCGCCCGCAAACCGGTTGTGCAGCATCTTGCAGCGGAGCGCAGGGTCCATGGTCTGGAAGGAAATATTGATGGGCTCCATGTGATAACGGATGATCCTGTCCAGATCATGTTCGCTCATGTTGGTAAGCGTGACATAGTTTCCCTGCAGGAAGGAGAGGCGCGAATCATCGTCCTTGAAGTACAGCGTCTCACGCATGCCGGGCGGCATCTGGTCGATAAAGCAGAAGATGCAGTGGTTGCTGCACGAGCGGTACTCATCCATCAGGCTGTTTTCAAATTCCACTCCAAGATCTTCGTATGCTTCTTTTTCGATCTCCAGCTCCCACTGTTCGCCGGTCGGTTTTTCGATCAGGACCGTGACGATCTCATCGTTCATGAGGAAACGATAGTCAAAAACGTCCTCGATCTCCTGCCCGTTGATCATCAGGAGGGCGTCGCCCGCCGAGAGCTCCATCTCCTCGGCGATACTGTCCGGATATACTTTTGCGATCACATGTTTTCTTATTTTATCCATAGTCAAATCATATCAATAAGCCGTGTAAAAATCAATAATGCCTTGACGATAAAAAGGCCAAATGATATAAATAAATTAGCAGATATTGAACCATTTTTCTCTTCTGGGAGGAGACCATGTCAAATATCGAACTGCTTGAAAATTCCATACCTGTCGCCCCCATCCGGATCGCCGCCCTGGCCGGATGCCGGGATCTTGCAAACGAAGTGGACAAAAAGCTGGTCCGCTTCCGTAAGGAGCTGCTGTCTAAAAGAGACCACAATCTTACGCCTCAGGGCTACAGCGAAAAGACCTTCCTTGTGAACTGTGACTGTCCCCGCTTCGGCACCGGGGAAGGCCGCGGTCAGATCAACGAGTCGGTCCGCGGAACCGATCTTTTCATCATGGTGGACGTCACCAACTACAGCATCACCTACACCGTCTGCGGACATGAAAACCATATGTCCCCGGACAATCATTTCCAGGATCTGAAGCGCATCATCTCCGCCGCCACAGGCAAAGCGCACCGCATCAACGTGATCATGCCCTTCCTGTACGAAGGCCGTCAGCACCGCCGCACAAAGCGGGAGTCTCTCGACTGCGCCGTCGCGCTGCGGGAACTCAGCAATATGGGCGTCTCCAACATTATCACCTTTGACGCGCACGACCCGAGAGTGCAGAACTCCATTCCCCTGAACGGGTTTGACAATTTCTTCCCCACCTACCAGTTCTTAAAAGCGCTGGTCAATTCCGTCCCGGACTTTAAGGTGGACAACGATCATCTGATGGTCATCAGCCCCGACGAAGGCGCCTTGTCCCGCGCGGTCTATTTCTCCAACATTCTGGAAGTGGATATGGGCATGTTCTACAAGCGCAGGGATTATTCCACCGTAGTCAACGGCAGGAACCCCATCGTAGCGCACGAATTCCTGGGAGATTCGGTGGAGGGCAAAGACGTCGTCATCATCGACGACATGATCTCTTCCGGCGAAAGCATGCTGGATGTGGCCCGCCAGATCAAGGAACGCAAAGCCCGGCGCGTATTCATCTGCTGCACCTACGGGCTGTTCACCGAAGGCCTGGAAAAATTTGATGAATACTATAAAAAAGGCTGGCTGGACAAAGTGATCACAACCAACCTGAATTACCGTATTCCCGAGCTCCTGACGCGCCCCTACTACGTGGAAGCCAACATGAGCAAATATCTGGCCAGCATCATCGACATCATCAACCACGACGTATCGGTGGAGAAGGTCCGCTCCAGCAATGAAAAGATCATGCTCCTCAAGAAAAAGCTTTCAGGAGGCGCTTAACTCCTCCTGATCCCCAGAAAAGCTGCAAGATTTCCTCTTCTTCCGCCTGTCGCGCGGTGCGAGAACAGGAGGTCAGGGTTGCAGCAGGTACAGATATTCGGCATCGAAAGATGCACAGGCCGGATCCCGCTGTTGATCAGCAGGATCCGGTTTGCTTTCCACAGATCCAGCTGAAACTTCCCGTCCGGCTTTTCGTAGAAGATCTGCCGCTGTTCTTCTTTTGTGTACACTTCGGAAAAAGCCTCGATCACATCCCGGCTCACCTCATAACAGTCCTGACAGATGGAGGGCCCGATGCCGCAGAGCACGTCCTCCGGACGGGTCCCGTACTCCTCATGCATCTTCTTCAGAGTGACTTTCCCGATCTGCTGTACAGTACCCCTCCATCCGGAATGGGAAAGGCCGATGGCCTTGTGTACCGGGTCGACAAAGAAAAGCGGAACACAGTCCGCATAAAAAGTCGCGAGGACAAGGCCCGGCACGTTGGTGATCATACCGTCCACATCATGATAGCCTCTCGGTTTTGTGATGCCGCAGCCCCGGTCTTCTTCCGTGATGACACGCACGTTTGCCGTGTGCGTCTGGTCGGAAAGCACCAGATCTTCCTTGACAAATCCGATACATTCCCCGATTCTGCGGATGTTTTCATACACGTTCTCACGGCTGTCCTCCCGGGTCGTGCTCATGTTCATGGTGGCACAGTCACCGGTGCTCACACCCCCGATGCGGGTCGAGAAGCCGTGGAGTATCATTTCATGGGAAGAAAACTGCGGATATGTAAGCCACAGGACTCCGTTTTTTTCATTTAGCTGCATACCCGGCGCGCCGGGATCTTTGTATTTGATCTTATTTATCATAGCTGAAACGCATCCTGATACCAGGTGATCTCCTCTCCGTCAATGGCAAGCACGTCAAACCTGCAGGGCACATCCACCGAATGTACGTTGGTGATCAGATAATACTGTGCCACGCGCAGGATCTTCTGTTGTTTGTTTTTGTTGACGGCTTCCACCGCCCAGCCCTGATCCTTTGTATGACGGTATTTTACTTCTACAAAGACATAGTAGGCACCGTCTTTTGCGATCAGATCGATTTCTCCGGTTCTGCACCGGAAGTTATATTGAAGGATTTTCAGTCCCTTTTTTTCAAGGAATTTTCCGGCGAGCTTTTCATAAGCACCGCCGATCTCTCTCTTATTAAGCATTTTCCCGGGGAGGGAAAGCACTCAGAGTTACGAAGCCCGTTTTTCCCTCCCCGGACCCCTCCTTTTCCGGGCACGTTTCGAGTTTGTATGGGTGCGATATTATGGATAATGGTTAATTGGCTGGCACATTTAGCACTTGTGTGGGTACGATGTTATGGACGAATGGTTAGTTATTGCAACGCACAATTGGCCGGCGCGTTTAGTGCTTGTGTTTTTTACACAAAGTGTGAAATAAAGGTCTTGCGGTGGATGGGGGTGGGGCCGAGGGTCTTGAGGGCCTGGATGTGGTCGGCGGAGCCGTATCCTTTGTTGGAAGCGAAGCCGTAACCGGGATATTGGCGGTCGTAGTCTTCCATCATGCGGTCACGGGTGACCTTGGCAATGATGCTGGCGGCCGCGATGGATACGGATAAAGCGTCTCCATGGACGATCGGTACCTGGGGATAATTGATATCCGGAATGGTGACGGCATCATTCAGAAGTAGCTGCGGCGCGACCGACAGATTGCCGACTGCTTCGCGCATGGCTTCGTAGGTCGCCTGCAGAATATTGATCTCGTCGATTCGTTCGGGGGAACGCATGCCGATCCCGATGGAGACAGCCTCCTTCTGCAGAATGTCATAAAGCTCCTCCCTCTTTCTGGCGGTCAGCTTTTTGGAATCATTCAGATACAGGATATGGCAGTCCTTCGGCAGAATGCAGGCGCACGCCACCACCGGGCCTGCCAGAGGGCCTCTGCCCACCTCATCGATCCCGCATAGCCAGCCGATATGCTCGTATTTACGCTCATATCGCTTCATCTCCTCCGTCCGCTCTTTTTCCCGCTGCAGAGCGGCCTGCTGTCTTTCGATCTTTTTCAGCAGATTCTGTATGCCCGAGCGGTCGTCTCCGCGAAGCGCCTCCATCAGAGCAGGCAGCTCCGAAGCGGAAGCGTTGTTCAGTTCATCCGTGATCTCTTTAATGCTCTTCATATCGTTCCAATGTGATCCTTCCCAGCCTTCCGCTCCGGTAATCGTCCAGGAGAATGGAAGCCGCCTTTGCATAGTCCAGTTCTTCTCCCTTTTTGAGGCAGCCGCGGGCTTTCGCGATCCCTTCCAGAACGGAGACCGCCTCCCCTTCCTCGTCGACGCCGTAACGCTCCTGCAAAAATCCCGGATAAGAAGCCTGCAGATAATCGATCAGCCACAGAGAGAGTTCTTCCGTCTGCAGCAGTTCATCTTTTATGGCGCCTGTGACCGCCAGCCTGCGCGCAGCCGTCTGGTCTTCGAACTTCGGCCAGAGGATCCCCGGCGTATCGAGCAGCTCCACCTCTTTGTTCAGGCGGATCCACTGTTTTCCGCGGGTGACGCCCGGACGATTGCCGGTCTTTGTGCTGGCTTTTCCGGAGAAGGTGTTGATAAACGTCGATTTTCCGACATTCGGGATCCCGGCGACCATCGCGCGGACCGGCCTGTTTTTGATGCCCCGCTTCAGGTCTCTCTCCTTCTTTGCGGCACAGGCGGAGCGGATCACGCTCTGTACATCCTTCATCTCTCCGGAACGTCTGGAATCCAGGACGACCGCATAGCAGCCCTGGTTCTGAAAGTACGAAAGCCAGTTCCGGTTCTCCCGCTCATCGGCCAGATCGCCCTTGTTCATCAAAATGAGCCTGGCTTTGTTTTTGCCAAGCTCATCTATATCCGGATTCCGGCTGGAAAGCGGCGCCCTGGCATCCACAAGCTCAATCAGCAGATCGATCAGGCTGAGATCCTCCTGCATCTGTCTGCGGGCTTTTGTCATATGCCCCGGATACCATTGTACATCCATATAGCAGTACCACCTTTCTGTCAGCTGAACAGGAACCCAAAATCACCCAGAGGCGACACCGTAAACCATAGTTTTCCGATGATGTATTTAACGTTCACATTGCCTATATCGCCATAACGGCTGTCGGAGGAGTTGTTGCGGTTGTCTCCCAGTACAAAATACTCGTCATCCCCCAGCGTCACCGGCGTAGCGGCAGCGCCTGCATTGGTCATGGAAGGATAATCTCCGGACTCCTGCAGGTTGCTCCCGTCGATCAGCACGCGCCCGTCCATGATCAGCACGGTCTCTCCCGGCAGCCCGATGATCCTGCTGATGTGAAGCGCGGCATCGTCGCTGCCCGTCGTCTTGAATACGATGATATCGTTTCGCTGAGGATTTCCCAGTACATAGGCAGCCCGGTTGATCAGAAAACGGCTGCCCACCGCAAGAGTCGGTTCCATGGAGCTCTCCTGCATCGTGACCGACTGAAACAGCGAGATGGCGGCCAGGGCTCCGAAGATCAGCGCGGCAATGATCTCGAAGATCCAGATCATCACGTGTCTGGTCTTCTCGTCCTTGCTGATCTTTTCCTTCATCGTATGGAACGGTTGTCTGATCTCGTCTCTGATCTCAGTAATCTTTTTTGCCATATCATTTCTCCGTGAGTGGCAAAAGGGCTGCCGCAGGTATTTTTCTGCAGCAGCCCCGTTTTGTTGTTACGAAATGCCAGGCCGATTGACGATGCCTTTATCTCATGCGCTCTTTCACCTTGGCAGACTTGCCGATGCGCTGTCTCAGATAGGTCAGTTTTGCGCGGCGGACTTTACCGCGGCGGATCACTTCTACCTTAACAACGTTGGGTGAATGAAGGGGCCATGTCTTTTCGACGCCCACACCGTTAGAGCTTTTTCTGACCGTAAAGGTCTCACGGCTGCTGCCGCCCTGTCTTTTGAGGACTGTTCCTTCAAAGACCTGTACTCTTTCACGGTTGCCTTCTTTGATACGCGCATGCACACGTACGGTGTCTCCTACGCGGAACTCCGGCACTTCTGCCTTGAGCTGCGCGGACTCGATGTTTTTGATGATCTCGTTCATGTGTTTTCTCCTTATCTTATATTGGATGTTCTTACTACCCCTCCGGGTACAGCGGACCATCTTTAGTACAACGCAAATTATTATAACTGATTGTCCCGCTGAATGCAAGCATTTTTTTACGAGATCAGGTTTTCCAGCGTTTCAAACAACACTTCCGGCTGGATCGGCTTTGAAAGATGCGCATTCAGGCCCGCCTGCATGCTGCGCTGCACGTCTTCGTCAAAAGCGTTCGCCGTCAGCGCGATGATCGGTATGGTCTGTGAGTCCGGCCGGTCCATCGCGCGGATCGTCCTCGTTGCTTCCAGCCCGTCCATCTCAGGCATCCTCATGTCCATCAGGATAGCGTCGTAATAGCCAGGCTCATGGGATGCAAACATGTCAACGGCTATCTTTCCGTTTTCGGCATGTTCGGCGATGATCTCACGCATCTGCAGCACCATGACAATGATCTCCATGTTGACGGGCATATCTTCCGCAAGGAGCACCCTCCGGCCGGTCAGATCGGCTTTGTTTGCTTCTTTTTTCGCCTGTATGCCCTTGCGCTTCATGGCTGTCCTGAACTCTTCCAGGACAACCGCTGCAAACAGAGGCTTGGAGATAAAGCTGTCCACGCCTGCCTGCACGGCTTCCTCCAGGATGTCGTCCCAGCGGTAGGCCGTCAGGATGATGATGGCAGAATCGTTTCCTACGATCTCACGGATGCGCCGGGTGGTTTCCACGCCGTCCATATCCGGCATCTTCCAGTCGACCAGGATCAGGTTGTAGGGCTCCATCCGCGCGCTGCGAACGCCGGCCATCTCGATAGCCTGTGCGCCCGATTCCGCTGTTTCGGAGGCAATTCCGGCTTTTTCGAGGATCAGTTTTGCATGCTCGCACGCTACAGGATCATCGTCTATGATCAGCACGCTCATTTCATGCGGATGGATCTCGACATGATCATCCGTCATCTGTACGGTTTCAGAATCTGTCAACGTTACCGTCACGGTAAAGACTGTGCCCTTGCCCTTTTCGCTCTCGACTTCGATCTTGCCGTTCATCATGTCGATGATATTCTTCGCGATGGCCATGCCCAGCCCTGATGAACCGTATTTATTGGAGTCGGAGGATTCCTCCTGGCTGAAGGTGTCGAACACGTGAGGCAGATATTCCTTACTCATTCCGATACCGGTGTCCGCAATGCGGAAGCAGAGCGTGGACCGTCCGTCGAACTGTGCCGTACGCCTGACCGTGAGGTTCACCTTGCCGCCCTCGGGCGTGAACTTTACGGCGTTGCCCAGAATATTGATCAGCACCTGGCGAAGCTTCATGTTGTCGCCGATGTAACAGTCGTCGACTTCCCCCTGAATGTGGCACTGATAATCCAGGCCTTTTTCGCTGCACTGACTGCACACCATGGTATTGATGGCTTTCAGAAAATCAGGGAAGGAAAACTCTTCGTTCTTCAGTATCATCCGGCCCGACTCGATCCGGCTCATATCCAGGATGTCATTGATGAGATGCAGCAGATGCTCTGCGGATGCATTGATCTTTTCGAGATATCCGCGGGTCGTATCCGAAATGGTCGGATCGTTCAGAGCGATGGTGTCGAGCCCGATGATGGCGTTCATCGGCGTCCTGATCTCATGGCTCATATTCGATAGAAATAAGGTCTTCGCCTTGCTCGCTTCCTCTGCCTCAGCCAGTGCATCGCTGAGAGCCTGGCTTTGCTGTTCAAGCTGCTCCTGCAGGGCGATACGCTGTTCCAGCTCCTCCTGCTTTCCCCGAACTTCTGCCTGGGCGGTCTCTGTTTCCAGGGTCAGTTCAGCGTTCTTGCGTATCTGTTTATAGACGTACGCAAACCAAAGCAGCAGCACGACGGCTGTCAGTATCGACTGGATGATGCTCTGTTCGATAATTCTCCGCGAAACGGAACTGATCTGAGCGCCGATCATGCTCTCACGGATCAGATATGTAAGCATCCAGTTGGTATTGGTCACCGGAACATAGCTTAACGTCTCATTGATGCCGTCGTAGGTAAAGGAGACTGCGCGCTTGTTGCCTTCCGTAAAGTCAAGGACCACCTGATCATAGGAATAACCTTCGTCAAAATCAGCGTTTTTCAGAGCTTCCAGCAGATTGTCTTCCACGGCCAGGCCGCCAAGCACAGTGTTGCTGAGAGCGACGCCCTCGCTCGTGTAAATGTTGCAGAACGTGGTGTCAGAGCTCTGAGCTTCCATGGAAACGCCGGCAAGCATCCCTTCCATGCTGATCTCCATGAAACAGATCGTCAGTTCTTCTCCGTTGAAGGCAAGAGGGTCGACCGGTACCGCTATGACTGCTTTTCTGCCTTCCTCTGTCGGGTCAAGCACGGATATGGAAGGCTCGTCAAGCGTCCTGTAGTCAAAAGCATATTCATCGATATTCGTCTGCGTTCCCATGGAGGTGTAGATCAGGCCGTTCCTGTCGACAAAGGCAAACTTGTCCAGGCGGAAGAGCCGCTTCATCCTGGCCTGATAGGCCTGCAGGTGCTCTACGTCGCTCAGGTCATTCTCTGTCATCAAGGATACCGCCACCCTGATCACGTCGATCTTCTCCTGAAGATTGTTCTCAACGACCTGTTCTCTCCGGCCGGCAAGCTCATCCAGATAGAGAAGGCTTACGTTGCGCACGGCGGTCTGTGTCCCTTCCTTCGCGCTCCGGCCCGTCCAGATCGTTCCGATGATCAGTATCAGTGAAACGATGATGATTCCGGTGATCGCTATGGGCGCCAGACTGTTTTTTCTGCTTGTTTTCATTCGATGCACCTCTTTTCAGAGATTCTTTTCTTTCGGAAAACCGAATTAATCTTATAACAACAGTATACCCTAATGCAGCATGATACGCAACGATGAAGCACGATACAGAAACGAAAAAAGGCTTCCTCGGAAGAGGAAGCCAGTGAATGTTCCAGTTGAATAATTACCAGCAGATCACTTCACAGCCGGTCTCGGTCACAAGGACCGTGACCTCCCACTGCGCGGAAGGAAGTCCGTCCTTTGTCCGAACGGTCCATCCGTCTTTTTCGTCAGTCCGGATCTCAGCCGATCCCATGTTGACCATGGGTTCGATGGTGAACATCATACCGGGAACCATGATGACGCCGCTGCCCTCCTCGGAGGTGTAGCTGACCCATGGATCCTCGTGAAATTCATAACCCACGCCGTGGCCCCCGATCTCCCGGACTACCTGATAGCCGTGGAACAGCGCGTGCTGATGAACGGCGCTCCCCATGTTCCCGATGGGCGTCCAGGGCTGCACCTTGCTGATGCCTATCTCCACGCATTCTTTGACGGTCTGCACCAGAGCCTGTTTTTCCGGGCTGACCTCTCCGATCATGAACATACGGGAGGAATCTGCATAAAATCCGTTATAGATGGTGGAGACATCCACATTGATGATGTCCCCGTCTTTCAGGATCTCCTCCTCCGAAGGGATGCCATGACAGACCACCTCATTGATGGATGTGCAGACGCTCTTCGGAAATCCTTCGTATCCGAGGGGCGCCGGAGTGCCTCCCCGCCGGACGGTTTCGCTGTGGACCCAGTCGTCGATCTGCTGTGTGGAGATGCCTGCCCTGATATGCTCCTGCACATAGTCCAGGACCGCTATGTTGACGGCGCAGGCTTCCTTGATCTTTTCGACATCCTGAGGCTTTTTGATCAACTCATGAGACAGCAGGGGGGCGCCCTGCTGTCTGAACTGTTCAAGCCTTGTGTCAAAGGCTTCGTGACATTTTTTGTACTTTTTTCCGCTGCCGCACCAGCAGGGATCGTTTCTGCCGATCTTCAGTGACATGATTTACTCCCGTTTCATGATCTCATCAAGTTCCGTGATCATTTCTTCATCCTTCAGGCGGAATTTAACTTCCACACGCCTGGAGGCGTCCGGATCTTCTTCTCCGTCGGCATTGTACACAAGATTGTTGTAGGAATGCCCGTTGACGGAAAGGAAGGCTTCAAGCCGGTCGCCCTCTTCCTCCGAAAGAGAGGAATAACGGATATCCTGCACCATGTAGAGAGCCACCATGGCCGCTCTGTTCTGGGAAAGAAGAAGGTTGGATGCATAGTCGCCCAGCGAATCCGTATAGCCGTCCACGATGATCTCCGCAAGGCTGTCCGCGTATTTTTCCGAGAGGAGCACGCGGCAGTAGATGGGCAGGACCTGTTCCAGCGTGTATTTGCCTTCTTCCGTCAGCTCGTATTCGTTGAGACTGAACAGGACGTTCGCGTCCAGGACCAGGGCACCGGTCTGCGGATCGATCGTCACGTTCATGCTGTTGGCAGTGAACTCTTTCTGAAGAGCTTCCACCACATCCGCCTTGACGCCGATGATCTTTTCGATCTGAGCCTGCTGATCGTCGATCAGCCTTTGTTTGTCGTCGATGTCTTTCTGCTGGGCGTCCAGCGTGTCCGCCTGGATGTTCAGCGTCTCCTGCATCTCCTCCAAGGCTTTCCGCTGCCGTTCCAGCTCCTTCGCCTGCTCGGCCAGGGTATGCTTCTGCGAAGCCACCAGTTCATCCTTGGAAAGGAGCTCTTCCGTCTGCGCGGCAAGCTCATTTTCCTGCTTGTCCAGCTGGTTCTGCTTGGCGAGGAGCTCCGCGGCAAACTCATCCTGCTCGCGGATACGTTCCTCGTAATTCTTCTGAGACTGCGCCATCGCGACGCACATGATCAGTACAAACAGGAGCAGAACGCCGGCCATCATGTCCGAGTAGGACCGCCAGACATTGTATCCGTTGTCCTGTGATTTTTTTCTTCTGCTCACTCGGATCCCTCCTTATTTGAAAAGGCCGAATCTGCCCTTCTGGGCGGCCTTGGAGAGATCTTTTGTGGTCTGCGAGATCTCCTGCAGGAGCTGTACCTGCTCGCTGGACTGTTCCTCCAGAAGTCTCTGGATCCTGCGGAGCGCTTCCTGCTGTGCAAGGGCTTCGCTTCTTCCTCCGGAGAGCTGTACATTCTTCGTATTGGCGGAAGCGGTCACATCCGTCAGAAGTCTCTGCACCTGCTGCATCAGCTGGTAGGAACGCTTCTGGTATTCCGAGAACTCCTTCATGTTGTTGTTGTACTGTTCGATCAGGCGCTTGTTCTCTTCCTGTACGCGAAGGCCCGCGTCGGAAGCAGCGTTTACGCTCTCCATGCTGGCTGCCGCGGCTTCCACATAGCGCTTCATGGTCTGGTTGCAGGCCACCCAGAACTTGGCCGCGGACTGTTCGGCATCCTTCATGTAATCCACGACATGCTGGTAATCCTGCTGCTGCTGTTTCTGGATCGCCTGGTTGTCCTGGGTGATCCTGGCGGCAGTGGACATGAACCTTGTCTGCAGGTTGCCCATCTGGTTGATGGCGTCCTTCATGGAATTTTCAAGCTGAAGATAATCGTCCTGGGTCTGCCGGCTCATATCCTGATACAGGCCTTTGGTGTATTCCGTGGTCTCCTTCATGGACCTCTTCATCTGTTCGAGAGCCTTGTTGAAGTCATCGAACTGCAGGTTGAAGGAACCGCGCATTTCCTTTACAAAGACGTTCAGGATCTCGTGGATCGCGTCGGTCTGCACCTGCGTCACCGAGTTCACCAGCGTATCCAGGCTTGTGTTCATCTTCTGGAAGGTCGGCGTAATGACCTTTTCGAAGCTGTCCGCCATCTGTACAGAGAACTGCTCCGCCATCTTGTTCATGGCGTCCGTCTGGATCTTGCTGCTCGCGACCATCAGGTTTCTGGTCTCATTTTCCGCAGACGGCATCACATAGCTGTGAAACCGGTTCAGGAACATCTGCAGCTTGTCGTACATGGAGGAGCCGATGCTCCGGATGCCGTACGAATAGATGATGGAGAAGGCGATACCGTAGATAGAGGTCAGGAAGGCGACCTTGATGCCGTCCAGCAGGGCGGACACGGAGCTCGAGATATTGTTGAGATCCGTCGTGTTAAAATCCTTCAGGCCCCAGACAAGTCCGACAAAGGTGCCAAGGATGCCCAGACTGGTAAAGATGTCCGGGATCATCTCCAGAAGACGTTTGTGTACATAGAGGTTCAGTTCTTCTTCGTTGATATAGTCCTCGACGTCCCCGATGCCCTCGTGGGTCTTGCTGATATCGTCGGTGAACTCCCGGAACTTGCGGTCCAGGAATTTGTTTTCAAAGGAACCGTCGATGGCGGTCAGATCCTCCGCCCGGGCTTTTCCCGGAAGCTTGAAGATGGACGTGATCTCCGCGGCCGCTCTCCCCAACGCCCGGGATACGTCATCCATACGGAACATTCCTCCGAACATGCCGGCCATATACAGCACCACCATGACACCCATAAAGGCAAAGTTATAGATCATGACATCATACTGTTTTCCGCCCACCAGCAGGGTTATGCCCACACAGGCTGCCGTGACCAGCAGGAAGAACAGTAAGTGGATTATCTTCTTACCCATATTTTATCCTCCCGTTTTATAGCTTTCGGCGGTCGATCATCAATCTGAATTTCCGCCAAATTATAGTATACACCAATGGGGTGGTTTACACAACATTTTTTTGTAAACCAGAAGAGGGGACGCAAAGTTCCCAAAAAAGGACAGCCCTTCCGACCGTCTTCAAAACGCCCGGACAGAGCTGTCCTTTTCATGTTCATTGGATGATGCTGAAACCAGAGTTCCGCTGTACGGACTGTTCCGGGATCAGCTTCTCAGTTCGATCCCCAGGCCTTCCAGACCGTTGAGGATCTTCTTCATCGCGGCGGTGATCTCCGCTTCCTCCAGTGTTTTTTCTTTGTGGCGGAATACCAGCGAGTAGGCCATGGACTTGTATCCTGCCTGAATCTGGCTTCCCTCGTAAATATCGAAGAGTTCGCAGCTTTCCAGGATCTTTCCGCCCCGCTGACGCAGAACGGCTTCAATCTGGCCGGCCAGAACGTTCTTCGGGACCACCATGCTCAGGTCTCTTGTGACGGCCGGGAAGCGGGCGATGCCGGTATATTTGTGATCAAATCCGGCAAAGGGAAGCACGGAAGGAATGTCGATCACGGCCAGATACGCTCTGGCATTGATGCCGTAGGATGCGCATACCAGCGGATGCACCTCGCCCAGGTAACCGAGGCGGGGCCCCTTTTAGAGGATGTCCGCCTGCCTGCCGGGCTGCAGGGAAGGCTTTT
>CAMOQF010000015.1 GCA_946622645.1 uncultured Blautia sp. | reverse complement strand
CTCGTCAGCGATAACCGTCCGTTGAAAGCGGGGAATCTTATTCTTCTATGCTGTCCAGCATCTCCTGGATGACTTCTTCTGTCGTCTGTGCCTGCCAGTGGCCGGTCAGGCACCAGTCCGGAGCAAGCCCCTCGATGACCGAGATCAACGCATGCGCTTTCTCCGGATCCACCTTCCATGTAGGATACTCTCCACAGACCGAATCCCCCAGGAACAGCACTTTTTCCGAAGGAATAAAGATCAGCGAAGAGTCATCGGTATGAGGAGAAGGAGCGTCAAAGACAGAGACCGAGACCCCGCCCAGATCGATCGTAAGAGATCCCTCGTATTCAATGTCGGACAGGCAGACGATCATTGGCCGGTCATTCTGATATTCCAGCGCAATGCTCGGTTCTCCCGCCTTGAAATCCCGGACATAATCCGGCGTCATATTTGCGATAAACTGCTTCAGTAAAGCGTTGGTCCTGGGGTTCGCCACAGACAAGCCATCGATATGATGCATGCCGAAGGTGTGATCCCAGTGCCAGTGTGTGATCACGGTGATGGATGGTCTGGGAAGCCCCGCCCGGTCGAGCGCCGCATAAAATTCATCCACATGGGCGTCGGAATGCCCTGCGTCTACCGCCAGACTCATTTTTTCGCCTCTGACATATCCCAGGATCGGACGGTCCCGTTCCTCCTCATGAGGATAGCAGTATACATGTTCCGTAACCTGGATCAATTCTTTTTTTTCACTCATTTCCTTTGAACCTCCTGTACGACAATGATCGGGATTCCTGCGAATCCGACACGATCTTATGATATGGATCACGATGATGTGCCGGCGGCTGCACCAAAGCTGCTGATAAAACCGGCGATATCCTCTATCACCTGCGGATCCACCTTTTCATTCCGGGAATAGGCGGCGGCTCCTTCTGCTTTCTGTCCCTGCGTAAAGGCATGGATCAGGCCGGGGTAGGAGATCAGCTGCCAGTTTTCTTTTTCGCCGACAGCCTCCTGCCAGATCGCGAAGTCTTCCATCGTGACCTGGTAATCCTCCTCGCCCTGCAGCAGCAGGCAGGGCTCTGCGATCCCCTCTGCTTCTTTCAGAGCGTCATAGTCCGCAAGCCATTTCCAGTAAGGCGCGTAAGCGCCTGCGATCATATCGTCGTCTGTCAACGCGTCCGGATCTTTCAGCCTGTCCAGTTCACTGAAGAGAGCGTCCTTCTCTGCCTGTTGTTCTTCGGTCACCTCCGGCAGCAGGGAGTAGAGATAGTCATACTGCTCCCGCATCAGCTCGTCCAACGGGCGGGGCGACGCTGCCATCATGATGAAGCCGCAGGCTTTGACGGGAGCTTGTTCCAGCTCTCCGGCGATGGCCGGGACGGCGTTCCCGCCAAGACTGTGCCCCAGCACCAGGATCCGGTCAGGATCGATCTTTTCCTGTGCGGCGAGAAGCTGTACCGCGTTTACAGCGTCCTCGATGGATTCTTCGACAAGGGTGATCTGATGGTCGTTCATCATTTCCGAACCATACACATAAGTTCGTTTGTCAAAACGATACACTGCGATGTCTTTTTCTGCCAGGCCTTCCGCCAGATCCTTGAAAGGCTTCAGGTTTCCGACCGACTCATCCCGGTCACAGGGACCGGAGCCATGGATCAGCACCACCGCCGGGAAGGGGCCGTCTCCTTTGGGAACAGTCAGCGTGCCGGGCAGTTCTTTGTTCATGGATGGAACCGGCAGCGCCAGATCGATGCTGTCAAACAGAGCGGAGGTTTCTTCCTGTTCTGCGCCTCCGGTGTAGGCGCCGGTGTTCAGCCCTGCGATCAGGCCCTGATCCGTGACCAGGACAAGATCCACCGACATGTTCGAAAAAACACAGGGGATGTAAAAGACTTTATACCCCTTCAGCTCGCCTTCGTAGGCCGGGGAGATCTCTTCCAACGTTCCCAGCTGGGCGAGAGACTGCGCCATCCCCTTCATGCCGCCAAGCCTTTCGGCGGCGGCCTGCATCTGGTCGGTCATTGCCCATGCGCCGTCCAGCTCTTCCGGGTTTTCGCCCAGGAAGATCCGGATCCATTCATCCGCGTCCGCGGCGGTTTCTGTTTTTCGTATCTCTGCCATCCCGGCGAGAGACATGGTGTCTTCAGCTGCGTCTTTCCCGGATGCAGCGCTTGAAATACAGACAGTCAGTATCATGATCACAGCCAGTAAAACAGACCGATATTTTCGGGGCTTCATCATGGCCTGACGGGCGGCCGCGGTTTTTTTCTTCATTTCAGACTCCTCTCAATGATCTGGACAGTACCTGTGTTATTTGCACTGTGTACGATCCGGGCAGCACTGTTTCCTGCTTCTTCTGTTGTATATTGTGACACAGCTCCGGAAGGATTTCAAGGCCGGCATAGTACCTGAAGAGGCGCTAAAGAGAGACCTGCCGCAATGCCGCGAGAAGGACTTGCCGCAAGGCCCTTTTTTGTCATTTCTTACCGGAAATAGTATGGCAAGGAACATCCTTTTGTGCTAATATATAAAAGATGAAAGAAAATCGGGAAATCAATTATGCAGTCTGCGCATGGAAAGGGTGATTCAATGAAAAAAATCCTGGTGATCGACGCTTGCGTGCGGGGGGAGATGTCGCGCACGAAAAAACTGTTGGATAAAGCATTATCGGTTCTGCGCGGGACACATCCGGACTGGATATTCGAGACGGTCTGCCTTCCGGAAGCAGGCCTGCGATGCCTGGACCGGCAGTCCCTGGAAGAACGGGATGACCTGCTGGCAAAGAAGCAGGTGGATCATCCTCGATTTGCATTGGCGCACCAGTTCCGGGAAGCGGACGGGATCATCGTGGCGGCGCCGTTCTGGGACTTAAGCTTTCCGGCCATGCTGAAGGTGTATATCGAGAATGTGTCCGCGGACGGCCTGACCTTCTTCTGTGACGCCGAAGGCCTGCACGGGATGTGCAAGGCTTCCTGGATGCTGCACCTTGCGACCCGGGGCGGCCTTTATGAAGCTGCATCCTGGCTGCAGGACAGCGCCTATCTGGAACAGATGTGCCGCTTCTTCGGGATCGGATCCTACACCTGCGTCAGCGCGGACGGCATCGATATCGTCGGCCTTCCCGCAGACCGGATCATGGAGGAAGCCCTCGAAAAGACAGAGAAGGTCTGTAAGGAACTCTCATAGACCGTTGATGCGGGAGGCGGACGGCCTTCCGGCCCCCGCCTGATCATGCAATACGTACATTTCACGCGCAACGCGCTGTTTCATGATTCTTCAACAAGAGTATCAGAAAAGGAGGGACCTGTATGTCCAAGATGGTTTATTCGACAGACGGAAAACTGTATCACATCAACGTAGCTCCCGGAGACGTAGGCCGTTACGTCATCCTTCCCGGAGACCCCAAGCGCTGTGCTTCCATCGCCAGATATTTTGACGATCCGGTGATGATCGCGGACAGCCGCGAGTACGTCACCTACACCGGGTACCTGGATGGCGAGAAGGTCAGCGTCACTTCCACCGGCATCGGCGGCCCCTCCGCCTCCATCGCGATGGAAGAGCTTGTCCAGGCCGGCGCCGACACCTTCGTCAGAGTCGGGACCTGCGGAGGCATGCAGCTGGAGGTCATGGGCGGGGACATCGTCATCGCTACCGGAGCCATCCGTATGGAAGGCACCAGCAAAGAATACGCCCCCATCGAATTCCCGGCAGTCGCGAACCTGGACGTTGTCAACGCGCTGGTCGCTTCCGCTAAAGAACTGAAGGCTCCCTTCCACACCGGCGTGGTAGAATGCAAGGATTCCTTCTACGGTCAGCATTCCCCCGAGATCAAGCCGGTAAGCTATGAGCTCCTCAATAAATGGGAAGCCTGGATCCGCCTTGGCACCCTTGCTTCCGAGATGGAATCCGCCGCGCTCTTTACCGTGGCCAGTTATCTGAAGGTCCGCTGCGGAAGCTGCTTCCTGGTGGTGGCCAATCAGGAGCGGGCAAAACAGGGCCTTGATAATCCGCAGGTCCATGACACCGATCTGGCAGTGCGCACGGGCGTCGGCGCTCTCAGAAACCTGATCCGCATGGACAAGGAGAACAGATAAAGAAACATCATCAGATCAAGACGAGACAGAAGGAGAAATCAGATGGCAGCAAAGATGAAGGAGTACGGCTATTACAGAGGGGTCAATCTGGGCGGCTGGCTTTCCCAGTGCGACTATTCCCAGGAACGGCTGGACCATTTTATTGAAAAACCGGATATCGAAAAGATCGCGTCCTGGGGGCTCGACCATGTCCGTATCCCGGTGGACTACAATGTCCTGGAGAACGAGGACGGTTCCTACAAAGAAGACGGCTTTGCGCGGATCGAAAAAGCGATCGGCTGGTGCCGTGAGTACGGACTGAAGACCGTGGTGGATCTGCACAAGACGGCAGGGTATTCTTTCGACTTTGGTGAAAAGGAGAGCGGCTTCTTTGAAAGTGAAAAGTACCAGGAACGCTTCTACCGTCTCTGGGAAGAGATCGCCCGGCATTTCGGCGCGATCCCGGAACAGGCGGCTTTTGAACTGCTGAACGAAGTGACGGATCCGTCCACGATCGGCGCCTGGAACCGGATCTCGCAGGAATGCATCCGCAGGATCCGCGCCATTGCGCCGGATACGCTCATTCTGGTAGGCAGCTACAATAACAACAGCGCGGAAGCGGTTCCGGAGCTGCTTCCCCCCGCAGACGACAAGGTCGTCTACAACTTCCATTGCTATGAACCGCTTGCTTTCACACACCAGGGTGCCTACTGGGTGCCGTGGCTCGATCCGGACAAGAGAATGACCTTTGCGGAATCCGGGACAAGCACAGCTTACTTTGAAAAGCTGTTTGGAAAAGCCATCGAGAAAGCGGAGCAGGAGCACACCAGCCTCTACTGCGGAGAGTACGGCGTGATCGATCTGGTGGCGCCGGAGGAAGCCATCAAATGGCAGGCCTGCATCCATGAAACTTTTGAAAAGTTCGAGATCGCACGCTGCCTCTGGAGCTACAAAGAGATGGACTTCGGCCTGACAGACGCAAGGATGGACGGAATCAGAGAAGAGTATCTAAAACTGTTATAAAATGACTTGCAGAGAGGAGACTTAAACATGAACAAACTGCAGCATCGTAAAGCCGGGATCTGCCTGCAGATCCTGAATCCGGACGGCACGCCTGCCGCCGGAAAAGAGATCAGGATCGACCAGACCTCCCATCAGTTCCTTTTCGGATGCGGTGCTTTTGATACCATGGCATTGACGTATGCAAAGGACGATAAGGAGAAGGCATTTCATGCCGAAACCGTAGAAAAATGGCTGGCGCTTTTTAACTACGGGACCCTTCCCTTCTACTGGGGACGGTACGAGCCGGAGCAGGGACACACTCAGCAGGAAGCCGTGATGACCGCTGCAAAATATCTGCAGGGGAAAGGCGTGCGCCTGAAAGGCCATCCCCTGTGCTGGCACACGGTCTGCGCTCCGTGGCTTATGGAATATTCCAATGAAGAGATCCTTCGCCGTCAGCTGGAGAGGATCCATCGCGACGTGACCGCCTTCAAAGGCGTGATCGACATGTGGGATGTGATCAACGAAGTGGTCATCATGCCTATCTTCGACAAATATGACAACGCTGTTACACGTATCTGCAACGAGTACGGCCGCATCGGCCTGGTGAAAAAGGTGTTCGCGGCCGCAAAGGAGAGCAATCCGCAGGCAACGCTTCTCATCAACGATTTCAATACCAGCGAGTCTTACGAGATCCTGCTGGAAGGACTGCTGGAAGCAGGGGTGCCCATCAGCGCCATCGGCATCCAGTCGCATCAGCATCAGGGCTACTGGGGACTGGAAAAGCTGAACTATGTGCTGGAGCGTTATTCCCGGTTCGGCATCCCGATCCACTTTACGGAGAACACCCTGATCTCCGGCGACCTCATGCCGGAGTATATCGTGGACCTGAACGACTGGCAGGTGGATTCGTGGCCTTCCACGCCGGAAGGAGAGGAGAGACAGGCCCGGGAAGTAACGGAGATGTATTCCACCCTGTTCGCCCATCCGCTGGTCGAAGCCATCACAAGCTGGGATTTTACAGACAACTGCTGGCTGCATGCCCCCGCAGGGCTTGTCCGCACCGACAATACCGAAAAGCCTGCCTACCAGGCACTGAAACAGCTGATCCACGGAGAATGGGAGACCCATCTGACGCTCACGACAGACGCAGACGGAAGACTCTCGTTTGAGGGATTTAAGGGCGGATACTCTGTCTCCGCCGGGGAAAACAAAGCAGCATTTGAACTGAAAGAGACCCCTGAAGGAACACAGCAGATCACACTCGCATAAAGCCGAAAGGAGACAGGGAAGCGTTCCCTGTCTCTTTCTCCCCGGATTACCTGAAAGGAAACGAAAAATGAAGAATTATGAAAGACCGAAACAAATGACTGTGCGGGATGTGAAGATCCGGGATGATTTCTGGTCGGGCGTTCAGGATCTGGTCATCGACGAAGCGATCCCTTACCAGGAAAAAGTCCTGAATGATCAGGTCGAAGGGGCCGAAAAAAGCCACGCCCTGCAGAACTACCGGATCGCGGCAGGCCTGGAGGAGGGATCTTTTTACGGATTTGTCTTCCAGGACAGCGACGTCGCCAAATGGCTGGAGGGCGTCGCCTATTCCCTTTCGGTCCGCCCGGATCCGGAGCTTATGAAGCGCGCGGACGAGGTGATCGAGCTGATCGGAAAAGCCCAGCAGCCCGACGGGTATCTCGACACCTACTTTATCATAAAAGAGCCTGACCACAAATGGCAGAACCTGCAGGAATGCCACGAGCTTTACTGCGCCGGCCACCTCATGGAAGCGGCGGCAGCCTATTACCGTGAGACCGGAAAGGACCGCCTGCTTACGATCGCCGAAAAGCTCGCGGATCACATTATCGGCCGGTTCGGACCGGACAAAGAACCGGGCGTGCCGGGGCATCAGGAGGTCGAGCTGGGCCTGCTGGCTTTGTATAAAGCGACCGGAAAAGAAAAATACCGTGAGATGGCTTCCTTCTTTATCGACCAGCGCGGACAGGATCCGGATTACTTTGCCAAAGAAAAAGCCCGCAGGGATTGGGCGCACTTTAACGCGGATCCCGCGGACAGAGAGTATAACCAGGTCCATGCGCCGGTGAGGCAGCAGAAAAAAGCGATCGGCCATGCAGTCCGGGCTGCGTACATGTATTCGGCAATGGCGTCTCTGGCTTTGGAAAAACAGGACGATTCGCTCTATGATGCCTGCAGGACGCTCTGGGAAAACGTCGTCAACACGCAGATCTATCTGACCGGCGGCATCGGCAGCACAGTCCATGGAGAGGCGTTCACCTTTGACTATGACCTGCCGAACGATACGGTATATGCCGAGACCTGCGCCTCTATCGCCATGGTCATGTTCGCCAAAAGAATGCTGGAGATGGATCCGGACGGAGAATACGCGGACATCATGGAAAGAGAACTGTACAACGGTATCCTGAGCGGGATGCAGCTGGACGGGAAATCCTTCTTCTATGTCAATCCGCTGGAGGTGGTGCAGGGCGTTTCCGGAGTACAGCCGGACTACCGCCATGTGATTCCCCGCAGGCCCAAATGGTACGCCTGCGCCTGCTGTCCTCCCAATCTTGTACGCCTGACAATGTCGCTGGGCACTTACGCCTGGACCGAGAAAGAAGATACCGTCTGGTCCCATCTCTATATCGGACAGGAAGCTTCTCTTCAGAAAGCCCGGATCGAGGTGCAGAGCCGCTATCCCTGGGAAGGGGATGTACGCTATACGATCCATCCGAACACAGAAAAACCTTTTGCGCTGGCGGTCCATGTCCCGGCCGGGGCTGAAAACCTTCAGATCCTGATGAATGGGGAGGCAGTTCCAGCTGACGCGGAAAAAGGATATATCTATATCAACCGTGTCTGGCAGGACGGCGATACCGTGCAGCTGGTCTTTGACATGCCGGTGCAGCGCATATACGCAAACCCTGCAGTCCGTGCGGACGCCGGATGCGTCGCTCTGCGCCGCGGGCCCGTCGTGTACTGCTTCGAACAGACCGACCAGCAGTATAAGGACCATCTTTACACTTACCGCCTTCCGGCCAATGCGCCTGTCACGGAAGAAAAATGCACGGAGGGCGTTCTGAAAGGGATGATCCTTCTCAATGTAGAGGGGATTCATCTGAAACCCCGGAAAGAACTCTACAGCGCCCGGAGACCGGAAACGGAAAAAGCTTCCATGCGGGCGATCCCCTACTATGCATGGTCCAACCGTGAGGAGGGAGACATGCGCGTCTGGATGCCGGAGGTGTTATACATACAGTGAGGATCCGGAAGCGGGGCAGGACCCCGGCGGCGGATTTCCATGTTGAATCATACTATGGTTTTTGGTAGAATTATACAAGAATCAAAACGGTCATGGGCGGCTCCGGTATGTATGGAACGGAACATGGCAGCAGCAAAAAAACGGCATGCTTACGGACGTTGTTTCCGATGGGCGACTGATCTCAAGGAGGTAAAAAATGGTTTCATGGAAGAATCTTGACACACTGCAGTCTTTCAAAGAACTGCTGGAAATGGGCAATGACGTGCGCCTGACAGAGGTCATGGCGGGCGAAGCGGGAGCAGAGCGCGTGGCAAAGTACCAGGTCCCGATGGCGGCAGGTCTTTCCTACCATTATGCTGCAAAGAAGGTGGACGACGCCATTCTTGCAAAGCTTTCCGACCTTGCAAAGGAAGCCGAACTCTGTGAAAAATTTGCCGAACTCTATAACGGCGCCGTCATCAACACCGGTGAAAAGCGTCTGGTCCTGCACCAGCTGACCAGAGGACAGCTCGGCGATCCGGTCATCGCGGACGGCGTGGACAAGTTCGCGTTCTACAAAGAACAGCAGAAGAAGATCGCGGATTTCGCCAACAAAGTACATTCCGGTGAGATCACCAACGAGAAGGGAGAAAAATTCACGACCGTCGTCCAGATCGGCATCGGCGGCAGCGACCTCGGCCCCCGCGCGATCTACATCGCCCTGGAAAACTGGGCGGCCGCGAACGGCCTGAAGAAAATGGAAGCAAAATTCATCAGCAACGTAGATCCGGACGACGCGGTAGCGGTCCTGAACAGCGTGGATGTGAGCCGTGCTCTGTTCATCGTGGTGTCCAAATCCGGCACGACGCTGGAGACCCTCACGAACGAACTGTTTGTGAAAGATGCTCTTGAAAAGGCCGGCCTGGATGTATCCAGACATATGCTGGCCGTGACCAGCGAGACTTCCCCGATGGCTAAAAACAGCGGATACCTGGCTGCATTCTTCATGGACGACTATATCGGCGGCAGATATTCTTCTTCTTCCGCAGTGGGCGGCGCCGTTCTTTCCCTGGCGTTCGGACCGGAAGTGTTCGCCCGTTTCCTGGACGGTATGGCGGCGGAGGACAAGCTTGCCACAGAGCAGGATCCGCTGAAGAACCCCGCGATGCTGGACGCCCTGATCGGCCTTTATGAGAGGAACGTTCTCGGATACGCCGTTACGGCTCTCCTTCCGTACTCCCAGGCGCTGAGCCGCTTCCCGGCCCATCTGCAGCAGGCGGACATGGAATCCAACGGCAAGTCGGTCAACCGCTTCGGCGAACCGGTTTCCTACAAGACCGGTCCCGTGCTCTTCGGCGAGCCCGGCACCAACGGACAGCATTCCTTCTATCAGCTCCTCCATCAGGGAACCGATGTCATTCCGCTTCAGTTCATCGGCTTCCGCAAGAGCCAGACCGAAAAGGACGTGGAGGTGCAGGGCAGCACAAGCCAGACCAAGCTCGGAGCCAATGTGGCGGCCCAGATGGTGGCTTTCGCCTGCGGCAAGAAGGACGAAAATCCCAACAAGAATTTTGACGGAGAGCGTCCCTCCAGCTTCATCGTCGGCGACCAGCTGACGCCGGAGTCCTGCGGCGCGCTGCTGTCCCACTATGAGAACAAGATCATGTTCCAGGGCTTCCTCTGGAATGTGAACAGCTTCGACCAGGAAGGCGTGCAGCTCGGCAAGGTGCTCGCGAAGCGCGTTCTGGCCCACGACACCGACGGAGCGCTTAAGAGCTTCAGCGATCTGCTGGGGATCTGAACCGGTACAGACGCTCCGGAAGAAGCGCTGCGGCAGGACGGAATATCTGTCATGATTACTCAGGAGCGTTGTAACGCTGTAACAGAAAAAATCGACATATTTTATAAAAACTATGGAAATCCAGAGTGAGATATGGTATATTTAGATAAGATTCCCGACGGGGAAAAGGGAATATCCAGTAACTTTCAATAATTTCCATCAAAGCAAGGAGAGGAGACGCAAACATGAAAAAAACAATTCTTTGTGTAATGGCAGGTGCTCTGGCTATGGCCGCAGCATTCACCGTAAACGTAGCTGCAGACACCAAGAATGTCGCTTATCTGGTAAACGGCAACCTCGGTGACAAATCCTTCTTCGATTCCGCAAAAGCCGGCCTTGACCAGCTGGAAGCCGACGGCAGGATCACCCTGAACACCATCGAGATGGGCGGAACAGACGCTGACCAGCCCAAATGGCTGTCCACTCTGTACGAAGTCGCAGATTCCGAAGAATATGACCTGATCATCTGCGGAACCTATCAGATGCCCGACTATCTGAAGGAAGTTGCGGAAGCCTATCCGGATCAGAAATTCCTGATCTTCGACGATGACACCCATGCCGGTGAAGACAGCAACGTCGTAAACGTCGTCTTCAAACAGAACGACCTCGGCTACATCGTAGGCACCTTTGCAGGCTGCATGACTCTGGACACCAACGTTGAACGTATCAACGAAGACAAAGTCATCGGCTTCGTAGGCGGATATGACAGCCCGGTCATCAACGACTTTATGGATGGCTACATCACAGGCGCACAGTCCATCGATCCCGACATCAAGGTCGATGTACGTTACACCTCCGACTATGTTGACACCGCAAAGGCTAAAGAGTATGGCATCTCCATGCTCAAGGATTCAAAGTGCGACATCATCTGGGGTGTTGCAGGCAACGCCGGCAACGGTGCGGCAGAAGCCATCCTTGAAAACGGCGAAGGCTGGTTCATCGGCGTTGACTCCGACCAGGAGCAGACCTTCTCCGATGACCTTGCAGCCATCACCCTGACCTCCGGCCTGAAGAACGTCGGCAACTCCCTCATCTGGTTCTTTGACGAGTGGGATGCAGGCAACGAATACTGGGGCGAGAGAGTTTCCCTGGGTATCGTTGAAGGCGGCGTAGGCATCGTTATGGACAAGAACTTTGACAAATACGCAAGCGATGACACCAAGGCAGCTGTTCAGGCAGCCATCGACGGTGTTTCCAACGGCGACGTCGTTGTTCCGTCCGCATTTGACGAGGGCGGCAACGAGGCAGCTCAGGCGCTTCGCGACAGCGTACGTCCGTAAACAGTAAAACGCGGAACAATCGTACCGCACTTCTTTTGGTTAAGTGAGGGGGCTAACGGATAGCCCCCTTTCTTGATATCACCATTAAAAATCGGGAAGGAATGAGGTGATTCATTGCATGAGTGAATATGCAATCCAGATGAAAGCGATCACAAAGGTCTACCCAAACGGTACCATGGCCAACCAGGACGTTGATTTTAACGTCAAAAGGGGTGAGATCCATGCCCTGATGGGAGAAAACGGCGCCGGAAAGTCCACTCTGATGAAGATGCTGTTCGGTCTGGAACAGCCTACTTCCGGTGAGATCCTTGTAAATGGCGAACCGACGCACCTGTCGTCCCCCACTGTAGCCATCAGCAAAGGCATCGGTATGGTGCATCAGCACTTTATGCTGGTTCCCAGCCTGACGGTGGCCGAAAACATGGTGCTCGGCATGGCTCCGACCAAGTCCGGTTTCATGATCGACTACAAAAAAGCGGTAGCCATCACGGAAGAGTATTCCAAAAAGTTTAACCTGCCGGTCAACGCCAACGCGAAAGTCATGGATATCCCCGTCGGCATGAAGCAGAAGGTGGAGATCCTGAAAGCGCTGGTCCGCGGCGCCAAGATCCTGATCCTCGACGAGCCGACGGCCGTTCTGACGACCCAGGAGATCCAGGATCTGTTTAAAGAACTGAAGCATCTGAAAGAAGAAGGCTACACCTTCATCTTCATCTCTCATAAACTGAACGAGATCATGGACATCACCGACCGCATGACCATTCTCCGCGGCGGCCGTTCCATGGGTATCTACGAGACAAAGGACGTCACCCCGCAGGAGATCTCCCGTCTGATGGTCGGCCGTGACGTTGTCCTGAAAATGGAAAAAGAAGAAGCAAAGCCCACCGACGAGGTCCTGCGTGTCCGCGACATCGAGTATGTCAACGAATGGGGCAAAAAGATGCTCAACAAGGTCTCCTTCTCTCTGCGGAAGGGCGAGATCCTCGGCATCGCCGGCGTGGAAGGCAACGGCCAGAAAGAACTGGTGGATATGCTCTTCGGCTTTAACAGACCGAACGCGGGCACCATCACCGTCAACGGCGACAATATCATCGGCCTGAACCAGAGAGAATGCCGTGAAAAACACATCTCCCTCGTTCCGGAAGACCGTATGCTGTTCGGTATCGCCTCAGACGCTTCCATCGAGGAGAACCTGATCAGCGACCGCGCGGGCTCCTCTGAGATCAACAACGGTCCGCTCTTCAACATGGGCGCCATCCATAAGATGGCCGACCAGCTGATCAAGGACTATACGGTCCTTTGCAAATCCCGTACCCAGAAGGTCGGCAGCCTTTCCGGCGGCAATATCCAGAAGGTGGTCGTAGCCAGAGAATTTTCCAACGATCCTGTTCTGATCATAGCAGACCAGCCCACCCGAGGCATCGATGTAGGTGCTACGGAGTTTATCCGTAAAAAACTGGTGGAGCTTTCCCGCTCCGGCATCGCGGTGCTGTTGATCTCCGCCGACCTGAACGAGGTCATGGAGCTCTCCGACAGCCTGATGATCATGTGCGGCGGCGAGATCGCGGCCTACTTTGAAGACACAAGGGAACTCTCGGATGAACTGATGGGCAAGTACATGCTCGGCATCGAGCATCAGACGCCGGAAGAGATCAGGAGGGTATGCCATGAGTAAAAAGAACAGTATTAAATTTACGTTGATCCGCGGCATCACCGCGCTCCTGATCGCCCTCGTGGTAGCCTTTGTGCTGATCTTTATCAGCGCGGAGGGAGCCGACTTCGGCGAAAAGATCAAAAACTCCATCGCGGCTCTGCGCGAAATGCTGGTGAGCCCGCTGTTTAAAAAGAACGGCAATTTCTCCAGCCGTAACCTGAGCGTGGTGCTGGCAGGTACCATCCCGATCATGTTCACGGGTCTTGCCACCTGCATCATGTTCTCCGCCAACCAGTTCAATCTGGGCGCGGAAGGCGGCATCATGCTCGGCGCCTTCATCACCGCCCTCGTCGCTGTCTATTGCCCGCTGCCCGGCCCGATCCTGATGATCGTTGCCATTCTGGCCGGCGGTGCCGCGGTTGCCATCATGATGCTGATCCCGGCTGTCCTGAAAGCCAAGCTGGGCGTCAGTGAGATGGTCAACTCCCTGATGCTGAACTATGTAGTCATGTACCTGATCGGATTCTTTATGAACAGCTATCTGGCCGATACCAGCAAGGGTATCACCCAGACCTATCCCTTCAGAGACAACTCCCTGCTTCCGCAGCTGGTGGACAATGGCTCCCGTCTTTCCTGGGGCTTTGTGATCGGCCTGATCATCGTTGTGCTGTGCTGGTTCTTCATGTACCGCACACGCTGGGGCTACGGCATCCGCATGACCGGCCTGAATCAGCCGTTCGTGATGTATTCCGGCCTGAATGTGGCCCTGATCGTCATCCTCTCCCAGGTGCTCGGCGGTTTCCTGGCCGGCATAGGCGGCGGTATCGAGATGCTGGGACGTTACAACGTCTACAACTGGAAAGCCCTTCCCGGCTACGGCTGGACCGGTATCACGGTCGCCATCCTGGCAGGCAACAATCCGATCTATGTGCCGCTCGCGGCTTTCTTCATGTCCTACCTGACACAGGGCTGCAGCCTGATGTCCACGAACGCCAACGTGCCTGCTCAGATGATCAGCATCATCCAGGCAGTCATCTTCCTGCTGTTCGCAGCCAAGCAGTTCCTGTCCGGCTATCGTCAGAAACTGGTTGTCCAGTCCGCGAAAGAAGAACGTGCTGCGCTTGAGAAAGGAGGAAATAAGTAATGAATATCCTGACTACAGATTTCTTCTTTTCAATCATAAGAATCGCGACCCCCATCCTGTTTGCAACGCTGGCTGCTGTCATCAGTGAAAAAGGCGGCGTTACCAACATCGGTCTTGAAGGTATCATGATGATGTCCGCCCTCTTTGGTTCTCTGGGAGCCTACTGGAGCGGCAGCTGGTTCGTGGGCCTTCTGCTGGCCATCGCCGTAGGGCTTGCCGAAGCTCTCCTGATGGGCTTCTTCGCCTTCAACTTAAGAACTGACATCATCCTTGCCGGTACTGCCGTCAACATGATCGGTTCCGGCGGTACGCTGTTCCTGGTGAAAGTCATCACCGGCGGCGCTTCCACCACCAACCTGATCACAAAGGCACACCAGATCCCCAGCATCAATATCCCGCTGATCAAGGATATTCCGGTGCTTGGAGAAGTCATCTCGGGCCATTCCCTCCTGACTTATCTGGCATTCCTGATGGTGATCCTGACCTTCATCCTGCTGTACAAGACCCCGCTTGGCCTGAACATCCGTTCCGTTGGTGAAAACGCCAACGCAGCCTCTTCGGTAGGCGTCAGCGTAATGCGGATCCGTTATATCACCATCGGCATCGGCGGCATCCTGGCCGGCATGGGCGGAGCGTTCATGTCCATGTACTACGCAATGGGCTGGTCCCAGGACATGGTCGCAGGCCGCGGCTTTATCGCGCTGGCAGCTCAGTCGATGGGCAACGGCGAGCCTCTGGGCGGCATGCTTGCAGCTCTGGTATTCGGTTTCGCACAGGCTCTGGGCATCAAGGTCTCCGCGACCGGCGTCGACTCCAACCTGGTGGCTCCGATCCCGTATGTCGTTACCATCCTGGCTCTCGTCGTCTTTGCTCTTAACCAGAGGCGCAAGGAGAAAAAGCGTTTTGCAACTGCGCTTAAATAATTCAACAGACCATGCCCCAGATGGTGTTTCCGTCTGGGGCATGTATGAATGGAAGATCATATGAACAGAATACCCATTATCCTGGACGGAGATCCGGGACATGACGACGCCATTGCCTGGGTGTTTGCCAAGGCGTCGCCGGATCTTGACATTAAGATGGTATCCTCAGTTGCCGGCAACCAGACCATCGAAAAGACGACCTACAACATGCGCAGGATCTGCACCCTGCTGGGGATCGACGCTCCGCAGGCAAGGGGCGCTGTCCGCCCTGTCACGGCAGATCCGGTCACTGCGGGCAACTGGCACGGCGAAAGCGGTCTGGACGGGCCGCCTCTGCCGGAACCCGGAGCACCCTTAAGTGAACTCTCCTGCGCCGATCTGATGGCAAAGGTGATCAACGAAAGTCCGGACCCGGTAACCATCATTCCCACCGGTCCCCTGACCAATGTGGCGCAGCTTCTGATGCTCCATCCGGAGGTGAAGCGAAACATAGGCCGTATCTCCCTGATGGGAGGGGGCGTGACCCACGGCAACTGGAAACCGGCGGCGGAATTCAACATTATGGAGGATCCGGAAGCAGCGTATGTCGTGTTTCATTCCGGCATCCCCATCACGATGTGCGGGCTGGATGTGACGGAAAAAGCGATCATCCGGCCGGATGATTTCCCACGGATCCGGGACGTGGGCAACCAGGCCGCACAGATCGTCGCCGGCTGGCTGGAATTCTTCTACCGGTATCCCATGGCGATCGGCTACTCCGGAGCGCCGGTGCATGACCCTTGCGCTGTGCTGGCTCTGATCCATCCGGAGATCTTTACGATGAAAGATCTGTATGTGGACATCGAGCTCGGCGGGGAATATACCCGCGGCGCTACGGTGGCGGATTTTAAAGGCGGTCTGGGCAAAGAACCTAACGCGACGGTGGTGCTTTCCATCGACCGTGACCGGTACATCGACCTGCTGGTCGACGCGCTCCGGACTTTTGACGGATGGGAGGTGCCCATCATATGAGTGAAGCAATGAGCCCTCTGGTCTGGATCGATCTGGATACCGGAGTGGATGATACGTCGGCCCTCTCCTGCGCCATAAAGCTGGAGAACAGAAAAATGCTGCGGATCGCGGGCACGTCGGCTGTCTGCGGCAATACAACGCAGGAACATGCTTTCCGGAACACCCGCAATGTTCTGGCCGCGCTGGGCAGGGGCGATATCGACGTCTACCCGGGCGCGGAAAAACCGCTGCTTTCCGACCTGCGTACCGCGGCTCATGTCCATGGGGAGAACGGTCTTGGCAACGTCGTCCTGCGGGAGTCTCTGGCCCCCGAGGAGACGGACATGGCCTGGGATGCCCTGTACGCGGCAGCCGTGGAAGCAGAAGGAGAGCTGGAGCTCATCCTTACCGGCCCCCAGACCAACGCTGCGCTGGCTTTCCAGAAGTACCCTGATCTGAAAGACCGTCTGAAGAGGATCCTGATCATGGGCGGCGCCGAGGTGGGCGGCAATGTGACGCCCGCCGCCGAGTTCAATATCTGGGAAGATCCGGAAGCGGCCGAGATCGTGTTCAAATCCGGCGTCCCCATCGTGATGTGCGGACTGGACGTGACGGAAAAGGGTCTGATCTACCCTTCGGAGATCGAAGAACTCTACGCGCACGACAGCAGGAGCTGCCGGCTTTTTAAAGAGACTACGGCGCACTGCCGTACCTGGTACGCTTCCATGGGGATCAACGGGCTTCATGTACACGATGTCTGTCCCGTTCTGTACACGGTCTTTCCGGATCTGTTCACGGGAGAGGAAGCCGGCGTCTTTGTGGAAACCCGCGGTTACATCACCAGAGGAAAAACTGTCTCGGACAGAGACACTGACGTAAAATTCGGCGTTAAAAACACAACGGTCGTCCTGGATGTGGACAGGGACCGTTTTGCGAAGATCTTTATGGACCTGATGTTTGAAGACTGATGCATTTAAAAAAAGGAGGAGAAAAATGGATTTCATTCCGACCCCGCACAATACTGCGAAATTAGGCGACATTGCAAAAAAGGTCCTGCTTCCGGGCGATCCGCTCCGCGCAAAATTCATTGCGGAGACCTATCTGGAAAATCCGGTCTGCTTTAACACCGTCCGCGGAATGCTGGGATTCACCGGAACCTATGAGGGCAAACCGGTATCCGTCATGGGCAGCGGCATGGGCATTCCTTCGGTCAGCATCTACAGCTATGAGCTGTTCAACTTCTACGATGTGGATGCCATCATCCGCATCGGTTCCGCCGGAGCCCTGCAGGAATATGTAAAAGTCAGGGATGTGGTCCTTGCACAGGCTGCCTGCACGGATTCCAACTTTGCGCACACCTATAACCTGCCCACCAACTATGCTCCGATCGCAAGCTTTGAACTTCTGCTGAAAGCTTACCAGGTGGCACAGGAGAAGGGCATCAACGTCCATGTAGGCAACGTCAACTCCAGCGACGTCTTCTATGGCGATGATCCCACAGCTTCTGAGAAGCTGAAAAAGATGGGCATCCTCTGCGCTGAGATGGAGTGCGCAGGCCTGTACATGAACGCCGCAAGAGCCGGAAAGAAAGCGCTCGGCATCCTGACCATCTCCGATCATATCATCACGGGAGAGTCCCTGCCGGCAGAAGACCGCCAGTTCACCTTCCGCCAGATGATGGAGATCGCTCTTGGGATCTGATCCCTGCATCCATCGGAAGAAACGAAAATCAAAAGTACCCGGACACGAACCTGTCCGGGTACTTTTTTTGGTTTTTTATTCTGTTCTGTTCCGATGTCTGCTTTCCGACATCAGTGCCAGGGCTGCGGGTAAAAGTGTCAGTATCAGAACGGCGGAGACAAACGCGCCGCGGGAGACCAGGAGACCGATGCTTGAGATATAATAGATGGAGCATCTTTTCCCGATGATATATCCTGCCGTGATCAGGATGATCCCGGAGGTCATGATGGTCGGCAGGGCTTTTTTCAATGCGCCTGCCAATGCTTCCGGAACACTCTGACTGCGGCGGTAAAGAGACCGGTACTGGTCGCTCAGCAGTATGCCGTAATCGATGGTGGCTCCCATCTGGATCGCCAGGCAGATCAGATACGAGATGAAGAAAACAGGCTCGTGGATCAGGGCAGAGACGCCCATGGTGATCCAGATCGCCCCTTCGATCACGAAGACCAGCAGAAGAGGGATGCGGACAGCCCTGAAAGAGATCAGCACGATCAGCAGGATCGCAAAAAACGTGATCAGGTTGACCCGCAGCAGGTCTCCCTGGAAAGCGTTTCCGATATCGTAGGTGGACATGGGCATGCCTGTCACATAATAGTCGTCACCGTAGACATCTTCGGCGCAGGCGAGTATGGAACGCATATAATCGTCAAAAGAAGGATCGGAAGCGGAAAAGGCGCTTTCCAGGATCATCCTGGTATAATGTTCACCGATAAAGGCCTTACGGGCGGCCGCCAGCATCGAAGACATGGTCTCCACCGTTTCATTTTCTCCCGGAATGGCGGCAGATGCTTCCAGCAGACGGTCCCCGCGAACGGAATCCCCGAAGCCCTGCAGCGCAAAAAAGACCCGGACTGCGTTTTCATCGATTCCCATCATCTCAGCCACATCTTCCGGGGTATAATAGCGGATGGCCGCTTCTCCATCGGTCACCATGGCCGAAACAGTCTTCAGAGCCGGTTCTCCGTTTTCCGTTCTGAGGGAAGAGAGCCGGTCGGCTGCCTGACGCTGCCGTTCGTAATCCTCGTCGCTTTCACCGCCCGGTACCAGAAGGACCATCGGGTTGGAGGAACCGAACACATCGTTTATGACGGACGTTTCACCTCCGCCGGTTCTGCCCTGATCGGTAAAGGTGTACGTGATCCTGGTATTCAGAAAGGCGCCGAAAAGAACGATCGCTGCAAAGATGACCGCCACCGGCCTTCTGCGGGCCAGCAGAAAAGCGGCCAGACGTTCCCCGCCCAGACGAAGAGGCTTGTGGCGCGTCTTCATAAGAGGCTTTTCCAGCAGAAGAGTGACCGAAGGCATCAGCAGGAAGACACAGAGCATACTGATCAGGATCCCCTTGGACAGGACCAGGCCGATGTCAAATCCGATGGTAAAGCTCATAAACAGCAGAGACAGAAGACCGGCGATCGTGGTCAAAGCGCTGGACGAGATCCGCATAAAGCATTCGGTCAGTGCGCTCTGCATGGCGCTATTTGCGCTTTTCCCTTCATCCCGAAAACCGTTGTAGGTATGCAGAAGCATGATGGCGTAATCGATCGAGAGCGCCAGCTGCAGGATGGGACAGACTGCAAAAGTGATAAAGGAAACATCCGGGAAGACAAAATTGGTCCCCATGTTGATGAGGATCGAGACCGATAATACCAGCAGGATCACAAGAGGCTCCAGCCACGCGTGGGAGGTGAGGAGCAGTACCAGAAGCACCACGATCACGGCGATCACCATGACCTCCGGGATCTCTTCGCCCACGTTTTTCTGAATGTCCAGTGTCTGGGCAGCACTGCCGCCCACATAGTATTCCCCGGCTTCCGGGAACATTGACCGAAGCTCCGTCACCAGGGCGGCCGCGTCGCATTCGTCCAGCGTGAGGGTCACCAGCTGGTATGTCTTTCCGTCTTTTTCTTTCTGGTTTTCCTGTGGATCGAAGGAGGCAAGAAAGATCTCCGGACGATCGGAGAGTGTCCGGACGATCTTCTCCATCGTTTCGGCAGGCTGATCCGCAAACATCAGACGCAGCTGTTCGGAGGATCCAAATTCCTTCTCCATGACGGAGAGGGCTTTCTTTGTCATGGTATCTTCTGACAGGTATTTAGTCAGATCATAGTTGATCCTGGTTTTCAGGATGGTGGTCACGCAGACCGCCGTAAGCCCCAGGATGACGATCAGCAGGATCATCCGCAGGCGGATGATCCCCTCGGCCAGCTTTTGTTTCATGGTTTTCTCCTGATGTTCATCTGCTGTACAGAACAGACAGGGACGCAAGCCCTCTTGTTATGTGATAATGTTGCTGCGTAAGATATCCGCAGCGGTTTCATCCGGGAGCAGAGCCCCCGAGACTCCGACAACTTCAGCGGCGATCCGATTGGCTGTTCTGACAGCTTCCGGAAGAGAAGCGCCCAGCTGAAGACAGCCCATTACGGTTCCGATATGTGAATCCCCGGCGCCGATCGTATCCACCTGCTGCACCTTAAAAGCCGGAATGGTGTCAGATGTTTTTCCGTCATAATAGAAACATCCTTTTTCACCTGCTGTAATGATCACTGTGTTGGAGGTATGCTCATACAAACATCCGGCAGCTTCCGGTACGGATGTACGTCCGCTTGCTTCCATCGCTTCCGTTTCATTCAGATGCAGGATGGGAGATAAAGCGTAGATACGTGACAGCAGATCTTTTTTTATGCGGACAAGCCGCGGCCCCGGGGCAAAGAAGATCCGGAGCTGCGGGTTTTCCTCCAGGAATGAAACGATGTTCTCACCGGTCGGTTCTTCGATCTCCAGACCGCAGATGTAGGCCGTATCGATCTCATTCATATTGAGAAGTGAGAACCATTCCTTTTCAAACCGGTACTCGGCCCCATGATAAGACACAAAGGACCTCTCACCGGATCTTTCTACAAAGCAATAACAGCAGCCGTTGTCCATGGCCGGGGTGGGAATGGGAGAAGCCGCCTGCTTCAGCGAGAGCTGCTGCCGGACAAAATCTCCGTATATGCCGGTTCCGACCGGAGAGAATAAAATATAAGGCGCCCCGGTATGCCGCACAGCGTCCGATACATTATGAGCGCATCCGCCCAGGGACATTCGTTGAGACTTTACATGGACATCTTCCCCGGAAGAAGGAAGATGATCTTCCAGTTCGATGATGATATCAGCGCAGGTCGAACCGATGATCAGTATTTTTTTCATAGGATCCTCCTTAAACATTCTGCTGTCTGACCGGGCGCACCAATATTATTCTAACTGCAAACGTTTGCGTTATCAAGTATACGTTCTTGATTTCAGACCGGTCCGGTGGTATCTTTTAGTTATAAGTATGAAAGTCTACAGAAAGCAGAGAACATTATGCAGGGCAGCATTACACCGGGGCAGATCCGGCAGAACAATCGTCTGCAGGTCTACCATCTGATCTACAATAAAAAAAGGATCTCCCAGCTGGAGATCTGCTCGGAGCTTCACTTAAGCCGGCCGACGGTCACAGGCATTCTGTCCCAGCTGGAGGAAAAAGGCCTGATCAAAAAGAACGGGTTTATTTCATCCAGCCAGGCGGGGCGTAAAGCGGCCGCCTACAGTATCGCGGAGACCGGCTTCATCTCGCTCGGAGCTGAGATCCGCTCCAAAGAACTGAAGATCCTGGCAGTCAATCTTTACGGGGAGCGGATCGATAAGGTGCAGATCCCCCTGGAATATCACAACCAGGATGATTATTATAAAGAAGCGTCCAAAGCCATCCGGGAATTTCTGGCTTTCATCAATGTCCCGCGCACCTCTGTGCTGGGGCTCGGGATCGCCATGGAAGCGGTGATCTCGGAGGACGGGCAGAAGGTCCTGTATGGAAAAGTCCTGGACAATACCGGGATGGATGTTTCAGCCATCCGTCGGCATCTGGATATTCCCTGTGCGTTGATACGCACCTCGGGAAGCGAAGCGGTGGCAGAACTGTGGGCGTCTCCCGACCTTGAAAACGCTTTTTTCCTGTCTCTCTCGGAGCATCTTGGCGCAGCCCTGATCTCGGGGCACTCGGTCGTTTCGGGCAAACACGGGCGAAGCACCTCCGTGGAACATCTCCGGATGCGTGCGGGCGGTCCGCCCTGCTACTGTGGCCGGATCGGCTGTATGGAGACGCTGATCTCCCTGAACGCCTTGCTGCAGCCCGAAGAGACACCGGAAGAGTTTTTTATGCACGTCCGTGCAAAGGAGGAGACGGCTGTCAAAAGGTGGGACGCTTATCTCACCGGCCTTTCCGCCTGCATTCACATCCTGCATACCATGTTCGATACGGATTTTATCCTGGGCGGAACGCTTTCCGCTTACATGGGCAAAGATGACCTGGAGCTTCTCTATAAGAAGCTGGAACAGCTGGCGCTCTTTGAAGAACCCAGGGACTATCTTCACCTGAGCCGGATCGCACAGGAGAACGCAGCCGCCGGCGCCGCTCTTCCGTACATCTGGAGCTTTTTAGCCAGCGAAGATATATAAGACGGAGCCTGAATCCTGCCGCGATGCCGCGTTCGCGGACCAGCGGGCTCAGGAGCATTCTGCAAAACAGAAAACAAGCCGCATCACTGTTGACAAAACAACAATGATACGGCTTGTATCATTTTGAACGATTACCAGTTTACGGCGATGTCGAGCTGGTTGGGGTTGGAAGCCGCAAAACCGCCGGTATCGCACACGATACAGGTGCCCAGGCTGCTTTCCACCAGGGTGCCTCTGGGATGAACATTCAGATTGGCGGCGCACATGATGTAGTCGCCCAGCATCTTGCAGCCATCTTCACGAATCCAGTACTCATCTGTATTGCCCATGCCGCGCATGATCTCGACGATGCCGGACATATCCAGATTATAGTATGTTTCCTTGCCGCTCGGCCCCATGACAACGCCGGCGCTCGGTGTCAGCACCGGACCGTCCCACGTACTGACGCTGCCTGTGAGTTCTTCGTTTCCGGCCAGTGTCACAGCGCCTTCCTTGGAAGCTGTAACAGTCCCGCTTTCTTTGAGATCGATATAATCACCGGATACAAAAGCGCTGCCGGTTTCATGGTCGATCATGTACCAGTCGCTGCCGACCTCGCCTGTGATGGTCACTTCATCCCCCTGGGAAAGTCTCCCGACGATGGAATTGTTTGTGGACGGGCCGCTGCGGACATTCAGTACATCGGTATTGACAATACCGGTGTCTTCCGCAAGGACAGGTGAGCTGCAGAATACAGCAGCACATGCAATCAACAGGATACTTTTATTTTTCAACATAAAACATCTCCTCTGCTTGATGGTCCGCGGTCAAATATAACATTTTTGTTGCGGACGTGTTTCATTTTGTTAAATAGAGATTATAGCATTATGTCAATCGCAAATCAATCCGCTGATTCTACAAAAACGTCTGCGAAACTGATTCGATTCTGTTCTTCTTTCCTCCGGGTCAGATCAAAAAGACCTCCCGAATTTTGTACAAACTGCACAAAAACCGGGAGGCAATGTGTTTTTCAGACAGATTATAATTGTAAAATGATACCTGCGACGGCCGAAATTCCAAGGAAAACGATCGGATGCCATTTGATTTTCTTCATCGCAATAAAAAGAACGGCCGCCATGACGATGGGAATGATCCTGGGGATATCCAGTACATTTCCGGAAGCTTCATAGGCTTTCAGATCCAGAAGCGCGACCATCACAACATTGACCAGGGCTGCCGTGATCATGGCGATGGAAGCCGGCCGGAGGCCGTAGAAAGCATTCTGTACATGTCTGTTTTCGCTGAAGCGGTCCAGAAATTTCGCGATGATCAGGATGATGATCAGGGAAGGCAGCGCAAGGCCGACCGTGGCCAGAATGCCGCCCGGGACGCCGGCGGTTTTAAAACCGGCGTATGTGGACATGTTGATGCCGATGGCGCCGGGAGTGGATTCCGAGATCGCGATCATGTCCGCGATGTCCGCGTGGGTAAACCAGTGGGTCTTGTCGGACATTTCATATAGAAACGGAAGCGTCGCAAGCCCGCCTCCCACGGAAAAGAGACCGGTCTTGAAGAATTCCAGGATCAGCTGCAGAAGCGTGTTCATTCAGACGCCCCCTTTCCGGACTTGCTTTTTGTCATACCGCCGAACAGGACTCCGAAGACGCCGGCCGCGATCACGAGGACGGCGGCAGGGATCTTAAACGGAAGAAAATAGGTCCCGCCCACAGTAAGCAGAAAGATGATCAGAAACAGGATCAGTGTGATGTTGTCGACGACGGATTTTTTCCAGAGCTTCAGGATGGCCTGCAGGATCAGCACACAGACACATACACGGATACCGGCAAACGCATGCTGAACGAGGGGGATATCCGCAAAGTTCGTCAGAAAAGCCGCGATGATCAGGATCAGAATGATCGGGACGGTCAAAAACCCCAGTGCGGAAAAGACGGCGCCGGCTACGCCCTTCCGCTTGTGGCCGATGAAGGTCGACACATTCAGCGCAATGATGCCGGGCGTGCACTGGCCGATCGCGAAATAATCCGCAAGATCGTCCATCGTAGTCCAGCCGCGCTTGTTGACGAGGTCCTTTTCAAGGAGGGGGAGCATGGCATAGCCGCCTCCGAAATTGACCGCTCCTATCTTTAAAAAAGCAAAATAAAGCTCCAACAGTTCCTTCATGATCTTCTCCTTTTTTGCTGCAGCCGAAAAGCATGACTCTGCTTGCTTCAAGCATTATACACTTTTTTCCATAGAGGCGCAACTGGCGCGGGTTCACAGATTTTTTACTTGATTTATTGTGTACACATAATATATACTCAATGACGTATATAATTGCCGATACTTTACAGGTATAACGAGTGAACGCGCGATGTTTTCAAATAGAAACAGCAGTTAATTACGTTCACGAGTCTAATTATGTTAATACTATACCGTCTGAGAGGGGGGCGAAGATGAAAAAGCAGAATGAAGCGCGCAACATCACCATGATGATGGATCTGTATGAGCTGACCATGGCCAACGGTTATTTTCTTCAGGAGAATAAAGATACCAGGGTCTCGTTTGATGTCTTTTACCGCAAGAACCCGGACGGGGGAGGCTTTGCGATCTTTGCCGGCCTGGAGCAGATCATCGAATATATCGAAAATATGCACTTTGAAGCGGAGGATATCGAGTATCTCCGGAGCCTGAAGCTGTTTGATGAGCGCTTTTTATCCTATCTTGCGGATTTTCGTTTCCGTGGCGATGTGTATGCCTTTCCGGAGGGGACGGTCATGTATCCGGATGAACCCGTCATCACGGTCGTCGCGGATCTGATCGAAGCCCAGATCGTGGAGACGGAACTCCTCGCGCAGGTCAACCACCAGAGCCTGATCGCCACTAAAGCCCGCCGCATCGTACGTGCCGCCAAGGGCAGGGCCGTGTCGGATTTCGGCGCCAGAAGAGCCCACAACAATGATGCGGCCATATATGGGGCCCGGGCAGCCTTTATCGGGGGCGTCAACGGTACGGCCACCGTCTCCGCAGGACAGTATTTTCACATCCCGGTGGGCGGCACCATGGCGCACAGCTGGGTCATGTATTATAAAGATGAAATAACCGCTTTCCGGAAATTTGCGGAGATCTATCCCGACAATTGTGTCCTGCTGGTCGACACCTACGACGTGATCGATTCCGGTCTTCCCAATGCGATCAAGGTTTTTCAGGAGATGCGGGATAAAGGGATCTCTTCCCGGTATTACGGGATCCGGATCGACAGCGGCGACCTTGCCTATCTGACCAAGGAAGCCCGCGACATGCTGGACACGGCCGGCTTCCACGACGCCAGGATCGTGATCTCCAACAGCCTGGATGAATTCACCATCACTTCCATTTTACATCAGGGCGGCCAGGTGGATTCCTTCGGCGTCGGCGAAAGACTGATCACTTCCAAGTCGGAACCGGTCTTCGGCGCGGTCTACAAGCTTTCCTCCGTGGAAGAAAACGGAGAGATGGTGCCCCGCATCAAGATCTCCGAGACCGTCGAAAAGATCACGAATCCCGGCAGAAAAGACGTATACCGTATCTACGATGAAAACGGACACGCGGTGGCGGACCTTCTGGCCATCGCGGGGGAAGAAGTAAACATGTCCGAACCGTATCGCTTTGTGGATCCGGAAAAGCCCTGGAAGAAGCGGAAATTTGAAAACTGCCGGGCCAAAAAGCTGCAGAATCCGGTCATCCTGAACGGAAAACGGGTCAATCCTCCCATGCAGACCGAAGCCATCGCAGCCTATGTGAAACGCCAGCTTTCCAACGAGATCTGGGAGGAAGAACAGCGTTTTGAAAATCCCCACAAACACTATCTGGACATGTCTCCCGCCTATTACGCCATGAAGATGAAGATGCTGGAAGACAGCAGAGAATGACATCGGAAAGGAGCCGGCCATGAAAGAATTTAACGCAGAACAAGCAAGAGACAATCTGATCAAAGCCCTGCAGGATCTCTCCCGGGAGGAACATTTTGACAAAGTGATCCTCGGCATATCCGGCGGCAAGGACAGCACCGTATGCGCGGCTCTCTGCGCCAGAGCGCTGGGCAAGGAAAACGTCTATGGCGTTCTGATGCCGGACAAGGTCCAGAGCGACCTGAGCGACAGCATCCGGGTCTGCGAGTCAGTCGGGATCCCGTACAGGATCGTCAATATCGGCGCCATGCATAAAGACCTGCTTGCCGCCGTGGAAGAGGACACAACAGGCTTTTCCTTTGACTATTCAAAGCCCAGCGACATCAATGTAGGACCAAGGCTCCGGATGACGACCCTCCGTTACATAGGCCAGGCGATCGGCGCCAGGCTCTGCGGAACCGGAAACTTAAGTGAAGCTACGGTAGGCTACTGCACCAAGGACGGGGACACTTCCTGCGACTTCGCCCTTCTGGGGAGCCTGACCAGCAAAGAGGTAGTCGCCGTAGGACTTACAATGGAAGAACTTCCCGGAGAACTCGTAGAAAAAACACCCAGCGACGGCCTCTCCGGCGTATCGGACGAGGTAAAGCTTGGCGTCACCTACCAGCAGATCCACGATTATATCCGCAAAGGAAGCTGCGGCGATCCGGAAGCAGACGCAAAAATAAGCAGGATGGAAAAAGCAAACGCGTTTAAACGCAGAATGCCCCGCATCCTCTCTGCTTTTCCCGGACAGGCATGATCCTCCGGAGGAATGTATATGAAGAAAAAAAGGTTTAGAAGAGGGGCTGCTCTTCTGCTCGCGCTCGTGATCACGGGATGTTCCGTCACGGTACCTGCCGAGGATGAATACTACGATTACGACTACTATGAAGAAGTAGAACCGACCCAGGATCCGCACATGCCGGCATATTATGAACCGGCCCAGACGGACAGCCTGGCCAAATGGCCGGCCGCTCCTGCGATCGAAGGTAAGGCGGCAGTCGTGATCGATCTGATGGGCGGCGGAATCCTCTATGCAAAAAACGCCGATACCCAGCTGTATCCGGCCAGCATCACCAAGATCATGACGTGCCTTCTGGCCTGTGAAAACCTGCCGATGGATACGCCCTTTGTGATGTCAGAGTCAGCGGCTTACGGCATCGAGAGCGGCAGCTCCAGCATTTACGCCGATACCGGAGAAGAATTCACGATGGAGCAGGCCTTGATGGCCCTGATGCTGGAATCCGCCAACGAGATCGCCCTCCGGCTTGCCGAGATGATCAGCGGCAACCCCAAAAAGTTTGCAGAGCTCATGAACCAGCGGGCCAGAGAGCTGGGCTGCACCAACACGCATTTCAACAATCCCCACGGCCTGCCGGATATCAATCATTATACTTCGGCCATGGACATGGCCCTGATCGCCAGGGCTGCCTGGAACAACAAACAGTTCCGTCGTTTCTGCTGCACGGATTATTACAATATCCCGCCCACCAACATACAGCCGGAAACCCGCTATATGCGGAACCATCATCAGATGATGGAAGGCATGGACAGGGCATTTACAGGCGTCTTTGGGGGAAAGACAGGCTATACTACAGCAGCGGGAAACACTCTCGTGACCTATGCGAGAAGAGGCAATATGCGGCTTGGCGTGGTCGTCCTGAAGTCTCTGGACGGCGCCTATACAGACACGGCCAACCTGCTTAATTACGGGTTCGACAATTTTGCCAAGCTGAATGTGAGCAAAGCCACGGCAGAGCATGCCCTGTGGCCGAATGCGCTTCCATGCGAAAAATATACATTGAAAAACATGGGGAATGTATATCCTCTGTACTTCCGGAGCAGGGTATATGCCATTGTACCGCGCACAGTCGAGATCAGTGAAGTGATCTGCACTCATACCCGCCGCCGCAACGCGCTCGGGAGCGGCATCATCGACATGGATTTCCGCTATCAGGACAATCTGGTAGCCAAAGCCACGGCTTATGCAAGGCCGGTCCTGAAAGACCTTCTGATCGATCCTTCTTACAACAGAAAAGCATAATAAAAAATGACTCCGCATGGAGTCATTTTTTATTATGCTTTTCCAGCAGCTGGTCGTACATGTTCTGGATCGATTCCTGATCAGACGGGACTGCCGCCCGGATCGTCTTTACCACAAAAGCGTGTTCTTCCGGCGTCTTATGGACGCGGATCCTCCCCGTCAGCATGCCGTGTTCTTTACACAGAGCCAGACAGTAAAACACCTTGCCGCTCTTGGTGAACCATTTGAGCGTCCGTTTCGCGTTCTTCGAACACAGAGGACACCGGATGGAGAGGACCTCCCGGTCTTTCATGGCCTTTTCGCGGGAAACATATTCCTGCGACACGTATTTGGTGACTCCGCCGGGCAGATTGATGAACCATTCCTTCTCCTGGGCTCCGGGATGCTGATACACGTCCACGGAAAGCTCCGGCTGATACAGTCTCCGGGGAATGCGGATCATGACCTCTGCCGTAAAGTGGGCGTCCTCCAGCGCACGGTGAAAACCGTGTTCCTTCAGGATCCCCAGATAGTCGATGGCGTATTCCAGAGACCGCCGGACGTCCATCGTCTCAAAAGCCCTCGCGAATATCTTCTGCACATCCAGATACAGGACCGGAGGAGGAAGAAGAGAGAGCTGTTTGTAAAACTGCATGTTGCGCTGCAGCTCCATCACATCCTGATCGCCCCAGGTGCAGAAGACGAAGTCGTTCCCGCACCATCGCATAAAATCCCGGGCTGCCTTTGGAAACGGGACGCCTTTTTCAAGCTCCTCCATGTTCATCTGCGTTACGTTGCGGATGTTGTTGTTGATCCAGTGGTAGACCGTCGGCCGGATCAGACGATGGAAGGTATCTTCGATATGCAGTTGTTCATCCAGGCAAACGGCCCCGATCTCGATGATCTCAAACGGAAGCCGGGCGTTGGAGAACCGCTTTCCGTTGGGAGACTGATTCCACTCCAGATCAAATACGATATACTTCATAAGAAACCTCTGACCGCCTCCGGCGATAGCATGCATTACAGTCACTTGCCACATTATAACATAGAACTTCACATCTTGCGAGTCTTTACGCTCAGAATGAATTTCGATCAGGCAGACTGAGCAAAGAAGGCGAAAAACCTTGACACGGGCGGAATGAATGATTATAATAGATTGACTTTAGTATACGTTTCGTCCGCGAACGAGAGGGAGGGAATCTGGTGTACCAGAAAGTAGATACAGATCTGAATTTTGTAGAAAGAGAAAAGAAGGTCGAGCAGTTCTGGAAAGAGAACCATATCTTTGAAAAGAGCATGGAATCGCGCAAGGACTGTCCTACCTATATGTTTTATGACGGACCGCCCACGGCCAACGGAAAACCGCATATCGGCCATGTGCTGACCCGCGTGATCAAAGACATGATCCCACGTTACCGCACCATGAAGGGGTACCTGGTCCCGCGAAAAGCCGGCTGGGACACCCATGGCCTGCCCGTGGAGCTGGAGGTGGAAAAACACCTCGGTCTGGACGGCAAAGACCAGATCGAAGCTTACGGCATGGAGCCGTTTATCAAACAATGTAAAGAAAGCGTCTGGAAATACAAAGGGATGTGGGAAGATTTCTCCTCCACGGTCGGCTTCTGGGCCGACATGGACCACCCCTATGTCACTTACGAAGACGACTATATCGAATCTGAATGGTGGGCTTTAAAAGAGATCTGGAACAAGGGCCTTCTCTACAAGGGCTTTAAGATCGTTCCCTACTGCCCCCGCTGCGGAACGCCGCTTTCCGCGCAGGAGGTCTCACAGGGCTACAAAACCCTGAAAGAACGATCCGCCATCGTACGGTTCAAGGCAAAAGGCGAGGATGCTTACTTCCTGGCCTGGACCACCACGCCCTGGACGCTGGCTTCAAACCTGGGCCTCTGCGTCAACCCGGAGGACACCTACGCCAAAGTAAAAGCGGCGGACGGCTATACCTATTATATGGCGGAAGCTCTGCTGGATACAGTCCTCGGCAAGCTTGCGACAGAAGACCGGCCTGCCTATGAAGTCCTGGAGACCATGAAAGGCAAGGATCTGGAATTCAAAGAATACGAACCGCTCTATGAATGCGGCGCCAGAGAAGTAGAACGCCAGAATGCCAAGGCTTTCTACGTCGTGTGCGACAACTATGTCACCATGTCCGACGGTACCGGCATCGTTCACATTGCGCCTGCATTCGGTGAAGACGACAACCGCGTCTGCCGGGAGTACGGCATGCCTTTTGTCCGCTTTGTAGATACCAAAGGCTTCATGACGGATGACACTCCCTTTGCCGGGATGCAGGCAAAACCGTCTCCGGAAGCCATCAAGAACGGCGCTGTCGCCGCCGACCCGGAAGTCCTGAAAGAACTTGCCGCCCGCAATCTTCTGTTTGACGCTCCGAAGTTTGAGCATGACTATCCGCATTGCTGGAGATGTGAGACCCCGCTTCTCTATTACGCCAGAGAATCCTGGTTCATCAAGATGACGGCGGTCAAGGACGACCTGATCCGGAACAATAACACCATCAACTGGATCCCTGAGAGCATCGGCAAAGGACGTTTCGGCGACTGGCTGGAGAACGTTCAGGACTGGGGCATCTCCCGCAACCGTTACTGGGGCACTCCGCTGAATATCTGGGAGTGCAGCTGCGGTCACATGCACTCCATCGGAAGCCGTCAGGAGCTCTTCGAAATGAGCGGAAACGAAGCCGCCAAAACCGTAGAGCTGCACCGTCCCTATATCGACGCCATCACCATCAGATGTCCGGAATGCGGCGGAGAAATGCACCGCGTACCGGAGGTCATCGACTGCTGGTTTGATTCCGGCGCGATGCCCTTTGCCCAGTATCACTATCCGTTTGAAAACAAAGAGCTGTTTGAAAAACAGTTCCCCGCCCAGTTCATCTCCGAGGCGGTGGACCAGACCAGAGGCTGGTTCTACTCCCTGC